>JAGWMQ010000041.1 GCA_028873125.1 Verrucomicrobiota bacterium
CGTTCAATCAGTTGACTTTCAGCCAGCAGATTTTTTCGCGTGATCGGAAAGTTGTTTTTCTAGTTTAGCCCTCTCACCTCGCGCCGTTGAAAGCGTTCACGAGATGACGAGTTTCGTTCCCTCGAAATCGAACCGGAAGCGGACCTCCTTGAGTCCGGCCGTGCGCATCGCGTGGCGCAACCGGGCCTTATCCGCGGCGTAGAACATCAAAAAGCCGCCGCCGCCGGCGCCGATGAGCTTGCCGCCGAGCGCGCCGTGGGCCAGGGCCAGGTCATACCACTCATTGATTTGGGGGTTGCTCATGCCGCCGCTGCGCTGTTTTTTGCGTTGCCAGTGAACGTCCATCAACCGCGCGAATTTCTCCAGGTTTCCGGATTCGAGCGCGCGGCGGCTCTGCTGGCCGAGGTCCTTGACGAAGTGCAGATTTTCGATCATGGCCGCGTCGGCCTGCCTGGATTTCTGGTCCTGTTCCCGCAAAATCGCCGCGGCGCGCCGCGAATAGCCGGTGAAAAACAAGAGCAGATTGTCCTCCAGATTGTCGCGCGTTTCGTCGGAGAGCTTCAGCGGCCAGGCCTCGACGGTCCCGTTGGGCTGGAAGTTGAAGCAGGTGACGCCGCCGTAGGCCGCGATGTATTGGTCCTGTTTGCCGATGGGTTCCTTGAGACGGTCGAGTTCAATCTCGCACGCCTGCGCCGCCAATTCGGCGGGGTGGACCAGGTTCCGCTTGTAGGCGTGGAGCGCCTTGAGCAGCGCGGTGGTGAAGCTGCCGGACGACCCCAATCCCGTGCCGGCGGGGATGTCCGCCATCGAAGTCAGTTCCAGCGAATGGCCGTCCACGCCCACCAGCGCAAACGCTTCCCGGATGATGGGATGCTTCACCTGTGTCGCGTCGGGCACGCGCTCCAGTTCCGAATACTTCACGATCAGGTCCGGCACGAAGTTGTCGTGCAGGGTGATGTACACGTATTTGTCAATGGCCGCGGCGATCAGGAAGCCGCCGGATTTTTCGTAATACGACGGCAGGTCCGTCCCGCCCCCGCCGAGGGTGACGCGCAAAGGTGAGCGGGCGATGATCATAAACTTGGCTTCCGGCTTTTCTGATACACGGCCTCGACAATTTGAAGCGCCGCGCGGGCTTCCAAAAGGCCGGCATCGGGATTCCGCCTCAACTGGATGTCCTGCTCGAATGCGCAGGTTTCCGCGCGCCACGACTCGTCCGGGCCGGGAAATTCATAAACCCGGGTGTCGGGAACGCCCATTTCGGGCTTCATCTGGTGATGAAAAAGCTTCTCGACGCCGTAACTGCCGCCGAGGCCCTTGATGTGCAGCTTGGCGTGACGCCCGTAAATCTCGAAGGAAAAGAGATTCTTCCATTCGGTGCAACTGACGTGCAGCCACGCGGTCTGGCCTTTGGCCGTCCGCAAATCCAAAAAGGCGTTGTCGTCCACCGGCATGTCCCAGAAATACGTCGCCGCGTGGCCGTTGACCTTTTTGAAATCGCCGAGGAACCAGCGCGCCAGATCAATCAAATGGATCCCCTGGTCAATCAACTCGCCGCCCCCGGAGAGTTTCGGGTCCGCGCGCCATTCCTTGTCGTAGCCGACGCGCCCGCCGTGGCCGTAGCGCGCCCGGACGAACATCAACTCGCCCATGAGGCCGGACTGGAAAATCTCGCGAGCCTTGAGGAACGCCGGATGATGGCGATGGTTGAAGCCGACGCGCACGGGCACGGCGTTCTCTCGAGCGAGCGCGATCAGCCGGTCAATTTGGTTCACGGAAATGCCCGCCGGTTTTTCGACCAGCACGGGTTTGCCGGCCCGGATGGCGGCGGATGAAACCTCGGCGAGGGCGGCGTTGATGGTGGCCACGATGACCGCGTCCACCTGCGGGTCGGCGACGGCGCGCTTGAAATCGGCGACGGCGCGGCCGGTTTTCGCCAGCGCCACGAGTTGCTCGGTGCGGGACAAGTCCGTGTCGCACGCCACGGCCAGCCGGGAACCGGCGGGCAGGCCGGCCAGCCGCTTTTTTCCGATCAGCCCGCAGCCGACGATGGCATAGTTCATTTCTCAGGCCGCTGTTTCCTCCGGCGGCTTGGCCGGCGGATTGGGATTGGGCGGCGGCGCGTGAACGACCGGGACCGGGTAGCGCAGTTTCATCACGTCGTCCACGAGCACCTCCACGAAATAGGTCCCGGCGGTTTTGAATTCGACGTTGCCAAAGACCATCACGCTGGTGGCGTGGAGCGCGGCGTCCTTCAGCTCGAATTTCATCTCGCCCTTGCGCAGCACGGTCGTCTGGTCGGGCGCGATCAGCTTGACGTTTTCGGTGAACTGGCCCAGGCCCGCCGTCCAGCGGTTGAAAACGCAGAGGCGGCCGGCGACGACCGGCAGTTGCGGCACGCGGAGGAAGTTGACGACGCCGATGATGAAAAAATTTCCGTTGGCCTCCTGGCGGACTTCTTCGCACAGCAGCGAGCATTGCAGATCGGGCAAAATACGGGTGGGATTCATAATGGGATCGAGGTGTTGCCGCGGGGCGCAACGAGGGCGGGGTGCGGAATGGGCGTCAGGCTTCCGGCCGCATTGATGTGTGAACCCTGGAACGCGGCAGCAAGCCGGCGGCCCTTCCGATTGATCGTGATTTCAGGCATGATACAACTCCGCCGCGCGCACCGTGTTCTGCATCAGCATCGCAATCGTCATCGGGCCGACGCCGCCGGGATTGGGCGTGATTTTGCCGGCAATCTTTTGAACCGCGGCGAAATCCACGTCGCCCACCAGCCGGCCGTTCACGCGGTTGACGCCCACGTCAATCACCACCGCGCCAGGCTTGACCATGTCCGCCTTCACAAATTCGGCCACGCCCATCGCCGCGATCAAAATGTCGGCGCGGCGGCAGTGCGATGGGATGTCGCGCGTGGCGGAATGGCAAATCGTGACCGTCGCGTTGGCGCGGGCAGTTTTCTGGCAGAGCATGGCGGCCATCGGCTTGCCGACGATGTTACCGCGGCCCAAAATCACCACTTCGGCGCCGGCCGTGTTCACCTCCGACCGCGCGAGCAGTTCCTCGATGCCCGCCGGAGTGCAGGGCCGGAAGCCAGTCGGATCGCCCAGCGCCAATTTCCCGACGTTGACGGGATGGAAGCCGTCCACGTCTTTCGCGGGCGCCACGGCGGAATAGATTATTGGCTCGCGAATGTGTTTGGGCAACGGCGCCTGGACCAGGATGCCGTGCAGCCGCGAATCGGAATTCAGGGCGGCGATCAGGGCGAGCAAATCCTCTTGGCGGGTGGCTTCCGGCAGCACGCGCGTCTCGGAAAAAATGCCCAGTTCGGCGCAGGCTGCCTCCTTGCGCCCGACATAAACCTTGGAGGCCGGGTCTTCGCCGACCCGCACAAACGCCAGACCGGGGGTCACGCCGCGCACTTTCAACCCGGCCACGCGCCCGGCCGCCTCGCGTCGGATCTGGGCAGCGATGGCCCGGCCGTCAATGAGCGTGGCCGCGGCCATCAGTGGACCACCTGGATGCGCTGAATGGTGATGACGGGAGTGTCGGGCCAGCGCACGTCCAGCCCTTCCGGTCCGGTGACGATGATCCGCAGTCCGTCGTAGCGGGCCAGGTTCAGGTTTGTGGACGTGGTGTAAAGATAATCAATGTTCCGGTACGAGACCGGGTCGTACAATTCATAATCCGTCGGCGCGGCCAGGCTGACGACGTGGCGGACCACGCCTTCGTGCGACACAATGCGCGGCGGTGGTGGCTGGGGCGGCGCCGGCGGCGCCACGGGCGTGGGAACATTGGGCGCGGCGGCGGCTGACGGAGCGCTGGTTTCAGCGGCGACGGGGACGGCATTGGTTTCGGGCGCCGGCGCGTTGGTGCCGGCGGCAGCGATGGACGGCGGCGGGGGCACGGGCGTGGGCGCGTTGGTTTCAGGCGGCGCAGTTTCGGTTTCCGCGACGGCGATGTTGGTCTGGGCAGCGGGCGCGGCCTCCTGCTTCAAATACTTGGCCGCGACGAAGGCGTAGGCGTTGGTCGGTGGTGCGATCTCCATCCAGTCGCCCTTGGTGGCAACTTCCGTGACCTGCGCGCCGCGTTCGATGACACCCAGGACGCCATAATTTTCCCCCGGGCCGGCGCGCAGATTCAGCCGCCTGGCGCGGACGGTTTTGTTCGTCGCGTCAATGTACAGGGCGCTGACCCAGGTGTGCGCCCCGGCGGGCAGGGAAATCCTGGCCCATTGGGCCGGCTCGCCGGGCTTGTGGTGCGCCAGGCTGATCTGGTTGAGTATCGTCACGGTGTCGCCGTAATGCAGATGCGTGACCACGACCCCCCGATATCCGGCCTCGCCGCGCACTTGAAGATTGCTCACCCCCACGACCGCCGGGCCGGGAACGAGTGTGACGGACGGCTCGGCGACGGAATTTTTCCGCGCGGCGGCGGGATGTTTCACGGCCTTGCGCTCAGCCGCCTTGCGTCCTTGGCGCTTTGGATGCCGGGGCGGCTGGGCGGACGCTTTGGTGGGGGCGGTTGCAGGCGCAGGCGCCACCGCCGCAGGGGTCGCGACCGGCGCGGGCGGCGCCGGCGTCGGGTTTGTGTTGTTCTGTGCGATGGCGCTTGTCGCCGCCATCACTCCCAGCATCCACCAACGATTCATCTTCATGGTTCCGCAAGTAAAGTTTTTATTTCCGTCCCTGTCAATGCCCGCCATCGGCCCGGTTTTAGTTCACCCAGTTTGATCCTGCCGATCCGCGTCCGCTGCAGCCGCCGCAATGCCAGCCCCTGCGATTCAAAGAGCCGCCGCACCTCGCGGTTTTTGCCCTCGGCCAGCTCCAGTTCCACCACGCTGCGGGCGCGCCCGGTCGAAATGAGGCGTGCCGACTGCGCCCGCAACGTCTCGCCGCCCTGGACCACCCCGCGCGTGAACCGTCCCAGCATCGCCGCGTCCACCGGGCCGGCGACCGTCGCCAAGTATTGCTTGCGGACGCCGTGGCGCGGATGGGTCAGGCGCAGGGCGAATTGTCCGTCATTGCTCAGAAAAATCAACCCCTCGCTGTTGAAATCCAAGCGGCCCACCGAGGGTATCGTTTGCCATTCCCGCGGCAGCAAATCGTAAATCGTCGGCCTCCCCAGATCATCCCGGCGCGAGCAGACGCAGCCGGGCGGCTTGTGCAAGGCCAGATAAATCTTGCGCCGGGCGCGGACTTGTTTGCCGTCCACCGCCACCTCATCGCGCGCCGGGTCCACCTTGGTGCCGAGCTGCCGGACGACCTGGCCGTTGACCGTCACGCGCCCGGCCAGGATGATTTTTTCGCCGCCGCGCCGCGCCGCCACGCCGGCGTCGGCCAAAAATTTTTGCAGACGAACCACGGCAATTTGCGATGGCCGATTGCCGGTCGGCGATTGCAGGCGGCTTTACCGGGCCGGCCCCATCGCAAACCGCAAATCGGAAGCGGGGCTACACCTCCGGCTTGGTCTTGCGCAAGCCGGTGATGCGGTCGCCCGCCTTCCACTGGCCGCGCTTCTTGAGAAGCTCGACGCGCTCGAAGCGCTTGAGGACATTGCGTTTGCCGCCGAGGGTGGCCGTCGTGCGCAGACTGCGATGCTGTGACATAAGCAGAAACTGTTGTTTGATTCAATTCTTGGCGCCGTTCCGTTCAACGGCGGCTGCGCAGTCTAGCGCATCCCGGCCAAATGCCAATGGCAAATTTGGGTCGCCGCCGGCTTGGCGGCGGGTTGATTCCCTCGCCCGGTTGTGCCATGGTTCCGTCGTCGGCAACTGTTCACAGCCATTTGACAAAAATTATGGAACCGATCATTGCGCAGAAAGGACCGTACGTTCAAGCGACGGAAGCAGGCGCCTATTGGTGGTGCGCCTGCGGACGGTCGAAGACCCAGCCGTTTTGCGACGGCTCGCACAAGGGGACGGGTCTGGGGCCCATCAAGACGGAAATCCCCGCCGCCAAGACCATCGCCTGGTGCGGCTGCAAGCAGAGCGGGACCGAGCCATTTTGCGACGGGACCCACTCCAGATTGTGACGAGTTGGCAGGGGCCGGGCGTGGGCTGATTTCGGGCTTTGGATTTGCGGCTTGCGGGCTGCTCCAAAACTCGCGCGCGCCGTGCAAAGTGCAAATCACGAGGCCTTTTTCTGGAAGATGGAGCGGGTGTTGGCGACGTTGAGTTCCGAAAGGTCCAGCTTCGCTTCGGGCTTGCGGTCCCGGGCAATCTGCAATTGGCGGGCGACTTGTTTGACGGTGTTGTCGGCGTAGAACTTGACCGGTCCGATGCCGTTGGCCGACCGGAAGATGACCACGAGGAGGCAGTTCTCATCCACGCTGGTCACATACATGGAGTTGTTCTCGCCCTGCTGGTAAATGCAGTTGAAGTTGGCTTCGTGAACCAGCGAGGCGATGGTCTGGTTGGCCATGAACGCGCCGGAGGCCAGAGCCGCGATGGCCGTCACGTCCACGTCTTCCGTCAGATTGCGGCCCATGCGGTAGGTGATGAGGAAGCCGCCCTTGTCAATGATCAGCGCCACGGTGGCGTCGGTCCCGGCGAGGAACCACCGCAGCATGTCGTCGAGCTTGTGGATGTCCTCCTCGATCAATTGGGGAAGCGTGGGCATGTCAGGCAGGCTGGGGCACAGCGTTTTGGTTGATGAATTTTTGCAGGAGGAGGCGGGTGATCATGTTCAGCGCCTCGAACACCCCCTCGCCCTTGCTGGCGGAGGCGGGGAAGGAGGGCACCTGCACGTCGCGGTTGTTCAACAGGAATTCCATGTATTCCACCGGCGCAACGTCCGGCAAGTCGCGCTTGTTGTATTGCAGCACGTAGGGGATGTCGTCCAGGTTGAGCTTGAGCGTGTTCAAGTTGTCAATCAGGTTCTGAAAGCTCCCCACGTTCTCCGGCATCTTTTCGTATTGGGAATCGGCAACAAAGACGATGCCGTCCACGCCGCGCAGCACCAACTGGCGCGTGAGGTTGTAAATCACCTGGCCGGGCACGGTGTAGAGTTGAAACTTGGTTTTGAATCCGCGGATGGTCATCGCCTCAATCGGGAGAAAGTCAAAGAACAGCGTGCGGTCGGAACTGGTCGCCAGGGAGATGAGCTTGCCCTTCTGGCCCTCCGCCGCCTGGACGTGCTCGTGAACCTGCACCAGATTGGTCGTCTTGCCGCCCATGCCCGGGCCGTAATAGACGATTTTGATCTGCAATTCCTTGGCGGCTTGGTTGATGATGGCCATAAAAAATTATTGCTGGTTCTTGCGGTCCAGTTCGGCGGCCAGCACGGCCAACTCCGTGCCGGGCAGCGGTTCGCCGGGCCGGCCGAACGCCGCGAAATAAACCGTGCTGTCGCGGAAGATGTTCACGCGGAATATGGCCCAGGCCACGCCGCCGACGGTGAACGACAGGATGCTCAAGTCGCCCATTTGCAATTCGGCCGTGCTCTGGCCGGTGCGGTCGAAAATCTGGGGAAAGAACGCCGCGAGCATGTCGCCGTCGGCGTCCGCCGGAACTTCGTGGGCCACCGGCAGGCCGCCCGGCAGCGCCACGATGGCGCCCGCCACGCCCGGCAGGTCCATCGCGCGCCTGACAATCTCCTTGGGGGTGGTGCGGCGGATGAATTCCGTTGCGGTCGGCTGTCGCGCCGGCTTCGACGGCTGCGGAGGCCGTTTGACCTGGGTGATGTCAATGTGGGCCGTGTCCGTCGTCTCGTTCCAGAGATAAAACTCGGACTTCGCAATCCGCGCGTCCGCCGGCTTGAGCGCGGGTTTGGAGGCCGCCGGTTGGGGCGCAGCGGCCGGACCGGATGGGTGGGCGGGCAAAGGCCGCGGCGGTGCTGACGGGGTTGGTTCGGCGGGTGCAAGCCGGAGAGGCGCGGTGGATGGGGGCGGGGTGGCCGCCGCCGGCTTCGGGGTCGGCGCCGGAGCCGGCTCGACCGCCGACGGCTGCGGGAAACCTGGAATGAAATTCGGAATTGCCGCCGAAGGCAACCGCACCTGCTTTTTTTCCGCTCGTGATCGGTATTGCGTCAGGAACAGCGGCACGATCGCCTTCAAAGGCAGTTCCAGTTCCAGGTTGTCTTGGGCCGACTCGGCCAGGACCGGCTCGGGCCGCAGCCAGGTGCGCAACCTTACCCACGGGAAAGCCGCCCGACCGCGCTTCAACGCGGCCTCCAGCACGGCGAGCGGGAGGTTGACCTGCGTCTTGGCCTGATTCAACCGGGCCAGTTCCTGACGCATCGGCTCCGGCCATCGCGCGGCCAACTCGGACAGGGGCGCCAAAATCGAACCGGACGCGGCGGCCTTTTCCGTGGCAGTCGGCGCAGCTTCTGTCGCGGCGACGGGCAGGGCGGCTGCGCCGGAGGGCGCCCCGGCGGGCGCCGGCGCAACGACGTGAGGAGCCACCGGCGCGGACTGCCTGGTGGATGACAGCGGCGGAGCCTCTTGCGGGGCCGCCACGCGCAAGGCCGGCGTCGCGGCGGACGCGCCTGGTTTGCCCAGCCCGGCAAACGGGCTGATGATGTCATCGGACACCCTGACCACTTTCCGGGCCGGGGAACGGGTGAGGCATTTCGGATTCAACCGCGCCAGCACCTGATTCAGCGGAAGGGAGACGGGGAGTTGGTCGAATTCCTCGCTCACGCCGAACAGGCTGGGCGCCGCCTCGCGCAACTGGCCGAAAGGGATGTTGACCGAGCCGACCGCCAGTTGCGGCAGGATTTGTCTTGCGCGAATGGAGATGCTCGCCCGCTGCAACTCGACGGTCGGCACGGTCAACCTGGTTCGCAAATCCGCCGGCAAACGTTCCAGAATCGGCACCAGCGGCATTTCCAGTTCCAATTCCTCATCCCCGTTGGGGCGCGTCGGCGCAGCCGCCGCCGGAACGACTTCGACTTTGGGCGGCATCTGCGGGGCGGAGGACAATGGCGGGGCGGACGAGAGCGGACCCGCCAGGGAATCCTCTTCATTGTCTCCGGGAGCCCGGAACAATTCGCGCAACCATCCGCCAAACTTTGTAATCACGGTGTTGGACATCACATTCATCTCCATAATGCGAACTCCTGCCGCGGTTTTAGCATGAGCCGTGCCAGTGGAAACGGCGGGCCGCCCGCCCGATTGGTCTTGGCCCGGCGACCTCCGCTTGTCTCATCGTTGGATGTAATGTCCAGAATTCTAGCGCAAAACCCGCCGCCGAAGCCGTCCGAAAGATAAATGCAGGCGGCCGGCCCCACGCGGGCTTTTCATTTTCGCTCGAGCGCACAAGCCTTGCAACGTGGAAGGGCGGGGCGGCGGAGTTTTGGTTTCAGGGATCCTTGTCCGGACGGAACGCCAGTTGCTCCAAAGCAGGAGGCCTTGGCCACGAACCATTTTCAGGCTTGTATTTCGGCAAGGAAGGGGTTAGCGATGACCCAGCAGAATGGAGAAGCGCCACAAAATCCTGGTTTTGGACGATGACAGCGGCTGGCAGGAGCTCTGCCGCGAATTCCTCGCGCAACTTCCCAGCCGGCCGGAGATACGCACCGCGGGCGCCGGGGGGCGCGCCATCGCCCAACTCGACGCCGAGCCGTTCCGGCTGCTCATTTGCGATTTGCGGATGCCCAAGATGGACGGCCTGCAGGTGCTGGCCATCGTGCGCCGGCGCTTTCCGGAATTGCGCACGGTGGTGCTGACCGCCCTTCAGGATGAGGAATTCCGTTCCCGCGCCTACGCCCTGGGCGTGGATTTGTTCTGGCTCAAGTCCGACGTGCAATCAAACACGCGCCTGTTTCTGGACTGTCTGGAATCCCTGCTGGGACAGAGGGCCGACGGCGGTTTTCACGGTGTCCAAAGCAAAAGCCTCATGGACATCATTCAATTGGAATGTCTGGCGCGCAATTCGGCCGTGTTGCGCGTCACCCGCGGGCCCTTGGTGGCCAAATTGTGGATTCAGAACGGCGAATTGATTGATGCCGAGGTGGGCAATGTCCGGGGCGAACTGGCGTTGCGGAAAATCCTGTGCTGGCAGTCCGGCGCGTTTGAGACCTTCCCGGCCGAACCGAGCCGCGAGCGCACCATCGTCAAATCCGTCAACGCCCTCCTGCTCGAAACGGCGCAGGCCATTGACGAAGTCGCCGATCCGGTGCAAACCGAACTGGTCGAGCGGGCGGACCACCAGAAGAGCACTTGGAAGTTGTCGCTGGTCGCCTCCGAGGGCGCCGAATTCGTCGTCGTCGCTCCGCCCATTCCCGGGAAGGTTGAGGCCTGGAGCACCTTCGCCGGCGAGCCGCTGGCCGTTTGGGTGCGCCAGGCCGGCGACGCCGCGCGGCGCCTGGGGGAACGCCTGGACGCCGGACCGCTCTCGCACGTCGCCGGCGCCTCCGTGGAACGGCAACTGGTGTTGCTGGCCAGCGGCGACCGGTCCTTTCTGGTCGGCTGGCCGCCCGACACCGGGGAAAATCAGTCGCTGGAAAAAACCAAGAAACTCGTCGCGTCATGGGATTTTTAAAGAAGACCTTTGGGACCCGGGCCTCCGTCCGCCAACTGCCCTCGGGCACCCTCGCCGTCAATCATCGCGGCGAGGTGCTCTCCTCCACGGTCTCGTCAGCTTATCCCATGCCGTTGTTGCGCGAGATTGGACGGGAGATGCTCCTGCTGCTTCGCCAGGCGCACGAGGCGCAGATGCCGCTGCCCGAGGTCAGCATCCACTACGCCAGCCTGCGCGTCACCGCCCGCGAATTGCGCGGCGGCGCCGTCATCTTCCTGTATCCGCAAACCACGCTGCAGCCGGCGCCCCAATGAACCGTGCCTATGAACGCCAAAGAACTCCATCAACTGATCGCCCAGACTGAAACCCACATCGAATGCTGGAAGCAATTCAGCCATTTCCTCGGCGTGGCCCGCGAGAAAAAGTTCGGGGCGGTGGACGAGACCCATTTCCTCGAACTCAAGAGCCTCATCGTCCAGGACCTGGAGGCGATTTTTGCCTCCATCGAGGCCGCCTCGCCGAGCAAGGAGGAGATTCTCAGCCTCATCGGCCACGCCGCGTCACTGCGGTATCTCAGTGAATTGAGCGGGGGCGAGTTGCGCGCCCTCGAAAACCACTGGCACAAAATCTACATCGCCTGGCATTCCATCCTCGGCCAACTCAAGGTCAAACAGCGCGCCGAGCATTCCAAGTCCCTATTCAGTTGGAAAAGCTGAGCGGGGGCGGCACCGGCTGCGCCCAGGGCGGCGGCGAACGACAAGACCGCGGCGGCCGGCCAAAAAGGACCTCGATGACCGGCTGCTTACCGCCGCTTGCCGCTGCCCGCCCCGTCTGCTAGCGTGGCGGCATCGGCATGGCGGAAAAATTTTCGGCCTTGAAGAAAATCAGTGCGGAGGCGCGGGCGCTGCTGGACGAAGGCAACTTCCGGCGCGAAGGCGGGCCGTCGCGGCTGCACAAATTTTTTCATTTCTGGCTGCTGGTGGGCCGGAGTTTCATTCGCAACCGCTGCCCTGTCCGCGCCGCGGCGCTCTCCTATGCCACGCTGCTGGCGCTCATCCCGCTCCTGGCGGTGGCCTTGAGCGTCACCAGCAGCCTGCTCAAGCACGAGGGTGAGGAAAAGATTTACAGCGCGATCGACAAGTTCGTCTCCGGTGTGATGCCCCCGGCGACCTTGGCCAACGACGGCGCCGCCCAGCCGCCGCCCCCCGCCTCGTCCGCGCCCGCCGGCACGACGCCGGCCGGCGACACGCGCGTGGTCGCGGCGCAAAAAGAGGCCGCCCAGCGGATTCATGAGTTCATCCAAAACACCCGCAGCGGCGCGCTGGGCGCGGTGGGCATGTTGGCGCTGGTGTCCATGGCCATTCGCATGCTCGCCAACGTGGAGGCCACGTTCAATGACATCTGGGGCGTCACGCGCGGGCGCCCCTGGCTGACCCGGGTGGTGCTCTATTGGACGGCCATCACCCTGGGGCCGGTGCTCCTGATCGGCGCGCTGGGCCTGGCCGGCGGCAGCCAGTTCCAGGCGACCAAGGCGTTCGTGGAAAACATGCCGCTGGTCGGCGGACTGATCTTTGATCTGCTGCCGCTGGCGGTGCTTTGGCTGGCCTTGGCGTTGTTTTATCAACTGATGCCCAACACGAAGGTCAAATTCAGCGCCGCGCTGGCCGGCGGCGCCGTGGGCGGCCTGCTGTGGCATTTGAACAACCTGGTCGGCTTCCTCTATGTCTCGCGCGTGGTGACCAACAGCAGGATTTACGGCGGCCTGGGACTGGTGCCCGTGTTCATGCTCGGGCTGTATTTTTCGTGGCTGATTCTGCTGCTTGGCGCGCAGGTCGCCTACGCCTTCCAGAATCGCGCCGCCTATGTCCAGGACAAACTCGCGGTCAACGTGAACCAGCGCGGGCGCGAATTTCTCGCGCTGCGCCTGATGACCTGCGTTGGCCGGCGCTTTGCCCGCGCCCTGCCGCCCTTCCCGCTCCAGGAACTCTCCGCGGAGTTGGGCATTTCGTCGAAGCTGGCGCAGCAGGTGTTGCAACCGCTGCTGGCGGCGCGGCTGCTCACCGAAATCTCGGGCGCCGAACCGGCTTACGTCCCCGCCCGCCCGCTGGACGCCATCAACGCCCATCATGTCCTGCTGGCGCTACGCGCGGGCGGCGGACAGGAATTGCCGCCGGGCGAGGAGCCGGCGCGCGCCGAAGTCTATGGCGAATTTGCCCGCATCGAAGAAGCCGAGCGGCAGGCGGCGGCGTCCGTGACGCTGCTGGCGCTGGTGGAAGGCGCGCAGAGGCAGATCGAAAATTCACCGCCGGCGCCGGCGGAGGGATAATTTTCTCCGATATCCAGCGATGCGTCCGTCGTCGCTCGGTGGCCGGGCGGCCCCTACCGGACCTTGAGGGTCACGCGGGCGGAGGCCAGGCCGGGCGAGGTCGCCGTCAAGTGAATCGCTCCGTGGCGCGAACCGGCTTCGATCACCGCCATGCAATGGCCGTGAAAGGCGTTCCGCTGATCGGCCTTGTCCGGGTCGTGATCGGCCGGGTTTCCGTTGCCGACTCCCAGAATCCGGCCGGCGCCGGTGAGCCGGAAATGAACCCGGTTGTCGGCGAAGGGAACCACGCGGCCGTGAGCGTCCAAAATGGAAACCGGGACGACCACCGCGTCTTCGGCGCCGGCTTGGAGCCTGGTCCGGCCGGGCGAAAGCCGGAGTCGGGCGGGTGCGCCCGTGGTTTCCAGCTTCTCCGTGGCAACCACCCGGCCGTCGGTGTAGGCCTTGGCCAGCAGTCGGCCGGGCTGATAGGGAACTTGCCATTCCAAATAGGCGTCGTGCGGCATGTCCTTGGCTCCCAGGCTGCGGCCGTTTAGAAACAGTTCAACCCGCCGGGCGTTGCTGAAGGCAATCACCCGGATGTTCTGTCCCTCCTTGCCCGGCCAGTTCCAGGAATCGGGCATCAAATGCACCATGGGTTGGGCCGACCAGCAGGACTCAAAATAATAGTACTTGTCCTTCGGAAAGCCGCACGAATCAATCAGACCGGTGTTGTTGCTCACGTCGGGCCAGCCGTAGGGATTGGGTTCGCCTTTGTAGTCGAACCCGGTCCAGGTGAACGACCCGCACAGGAACGGCCGCGTCACGACCGCCAGCCAGCCCTTTTCGGACAGGTTGTAGCCGCTGCACATGCCGGTGGCCCGGTCGTTGACATACTCGCCGCGCGTGGTTTTCTGGTTGGTATCCTCGCTGCCGAACATCGGTTTGTCCGGATGTTGCCGGTGGATCGCGTTATACTTGTTGTCGTTGTAGTTGACCCCGATGATGTCCTCCACGTCGCCAGCGCGGTTTGCCGGCCAGTCGTGAACGATGGCCGAGGTGATGGGACGGGTGCGGTCGTAACGATGCACCACCTTCATCATCGCCGTGAGAATCGCCATGCCGTCCGGCGTCCCTTCCAACTTCTCCTCGTTGCACATGGACCACATGATGATGCTGGGATGGTTGCGGTCCCGTTGAACCATGACAGCCAGATCGGAAAGGTTCGTGGCGCCGGTCCCCGATGCCGTTTTGGGCAAATACGTGTCGCCCAGATGCCGGTTCTCATCCATCACCATCATCCCCAGCCGGTCGCAGGCATCGAGCACCGTCGCGTCGGGTGGATTGTGAGCCGTTCGCCAGGCGTTGCAGCCCATCTTCTTCAACTGCCGGACGCGCCAGAACTCCAGGCTGTCGGGCACGGCAATCCCCACGCCGGCAAAGTCCTGATGGTTGGCCGTGCCGTTGATTTCGACGTGATGCCCGTTGAGAAAAAACCCCTGGTCCGCATCGTAGCAAATCGTCCGGATGCCGAAGGTCGTCACCGTCGAATCCACCGGCCGGCCATCCCGGAGAATGGCGGTGTGGAGTTGGTAAAGGTTGGGCGTTTGGAGGGACCAAAGCCGCGGATGCTCAAGCACGGCGTGCTGGATGAATTCGTGCCGGCCGCCGGCCGCCACGGTTTCCACGGCGTTGACTGTCTTGAGAAGTCTCCCGCCCGGCCCCACAATGCGCGACACCACCTCGCAGCGCGCCGGATCCGGCGCTTCGTTCCTGACGGTGATCTGGAGGGTCAGATCGGCCTCGGCGTCGGCCCCTTGGTCGCCATCAGGCACCGTGGAGATGACGTAAGTCCCCCAATGCGCCACGTGCAGCGGAGCCAGGGCCGTCAAATGGACGTGGCGATAAATGCCGCCGCCCTCATACCACCAACCCTCGAATTGCCGCGGGTCCACCCGCACGGCGATGACGTTTTCAGCGCCGTAGCGGGCCGCTTCGGTGATGTCGTAGTAAAAGGGCGTATAGCCGCTTGGATGCCGGCCCAGGAAGTGGCCGTTCAGCCACACCTCGCTGTCGCGGAAGACGCCGCCAAAATCCAGTTGCAGCACTTTGCCCCGGTCGGATTCGGGAATGATGAAGTGCTTGCGATACCAACCCACCGGGTACGGCAGGTAGCCATGATTGCGGGCGTTGGTGGAGTCGTAAGTCCCGTCCAGCACGTAGTCGTGAGGAAGGCGGACCTTCCGCCATTGACCGTCGTCATAGCCGGCGGTGACGACCTCGTTGCTGAAGGACACGTCGCCCCGATGAAACAACCAATCGGCATCCAGCAGCGTTCGCTGGCGGGACTCCGCCTTCGGCGACGACGCCCGGGATGGGTTAACCGGATGCCAAGAACAGGAAGATAGTGCGAGGACTGCCAGACACGCCAGAATTGCGCCCACTCCCGGGAAAGAACTTCTATTTTCACCACTCATGATACGCGCAATGTAAGATTGGCGCGGCGGGAAGGTCAAACTTTTTGGCGCGGCCACACGCGCTCGCAGGCGAACGAGGCACCGTGCTTATCAAGGATTGCGGTCGGGTTTGGGGATGGCGGAACCGGGCCCCAGGAGTTGATAGTAGCGGTCAAACCACTGCTGATCCGTGCGCGGCTTCTTCGGTCCCGGGGCGGGGAACTCGAACCGCGGCACCACGGCCGCCACCAAGATTTTCCGGTCGAAGAGGTTAACCAGCCTTTCCGGCGAATGGGTCTCGGCGATGAGCCTCGGAACCGGTTTTAATTCCGCCAATTGCGCATCCGACATCCGCGGCGCGCCGATGAGCGACACGATGGCATCCACGCCGGGATGCTTGCGGACGATTTTGAGAAACCGCTTGGCCGAAAGTCCCGAGCCCGGGCGATACTTCGGATTGTTGCCGGGATCCAGCACGACCCTGTCTTGGATGGCGATGGCCCCGAGCAGTTTCAGGTTTTTCTGGAAGGAATCCACCTGGACCTGGAGTTCGGGAGCATGGCGGGTCTCCATCAACACCAGGACAATGCTGCCGGTGCGGCCGACAATCCTCGCGGTCTGCTCCGCCAAAACCCGTCCCACGGCCTCGTTGAGCGGTGCGTCGTTGGCCGCCGGGGCCGCGAATTCGGTCCACCAGATCCAGGCGACGGAAATCAAGGTCACGAGGACCGCAGCCGCCGCGGTCAGCGTCTGTTTGGCCGCGCCGGGCGGAACCTTCGGAGAGGGGGAGCTGCGACTGGACATGGCGGCAGGGTTCGATGCTAGGGTGCGTTGTCGAATCGCCAGCGAACATTCTCTGTGGCAGGATCGAGGGCCAGACTGGAGATCGAGCGGTCCGTCTTCACGTCGGGCAACCGGTAGGTGTCGAAACTCGCGGCGCTGTCGTCGAAGAAAAGAATGTTGGAGCGCGTGTGGTTGTCATGGCGGGCGTTGACGCGTTCGTTCTTGCCGTTCAAAATCCAGAAGCCGTCAAAGACCGCCGCCAGCCGCGGCGTGCGGGCCGCCTCGCTGAGACGATGGATGACCGTCTGTCGGTCGTCCAGCGGCACACGGGTGAACGGCCAGGCGTTGGGGTTTCCGGTGGTGCCGTTGATTCCATACCAGCAGTCAATGAAGAATTTCCTGCCGGTGCTGCTGGAAATGAAGGGCCAGGCCTTCGCCCCTTCCGGGTCGCTGCGCGAGGTCGGATCCGACGAATAAACCGCCGGAATACCGGACGGGCAGCAAAAGACCGAGGCCGGGCCCGCAACCGCGTAATAGCTCTTCGTCTTGGTGGCCGGCAGGTAGTGGAGGTTGCACATCAGGGTCGGCCATCCGTCGGCCGTCGAGGATCCTTTGCGCGGATTGTATTCGGCCGGCACCAGCCGACCCTGGAAATCGTTGGCATACATCGTAATCGCAAGGCCAATCTGTTTCAGGTTGCTCAGGCACCGGATCGTACGCGCTTCGGACTTGGCCATGCCCAATGCCGGCAGCAGCAGCGCGGCCAGAACGGAAATGATCGCGATCACCACCAGCAATTCCACCAAGGTGAAGCCCGCGCGCGCATTCCCCGGCGTTGGAGCGGAAATTCCCGCCCCACGGGGCGCCGGCGCGCGCCTCCGGACAGTTGTGGCTCGGCTGCACTCAACCTCCCCTGTCATCCGCCCTGAAACCCTGCCGGGGCTTTTCAGAACAAATTTCATCCGTTACCCTTAAGCCACTTCACCGGAAAGTCAACTCCGTTGCCACCTTTTGCCATCTGGCTCTCCTTTCCTTTTCGCGCGGTTATTTGGACCGGCTTGGGCGGCGGGTGAATAGGGGGTTTACCCCATTGTGGTTTGGACTGAAATCGCGGCAGACTCCCGGCTCAATGCGGCGTGGGCCGCAGAACGTCATGGCCTCGTGCGGTTTGGAATTTTTTGAGCAAAGAGAAGGGCCGGTTGCCGCGGATTTCAGAAACAATCCGCCGGGCTTGATTTCCGGGATCAAGTTTGCGCCGCGCCTCCTGATCCTCATCGGGTGCGCCCTGGCGCTGCCGGCCTGCGGGGAAAAAGCCTGGGTCAGCCCCGTCACCGGCTTTTGGAGGGACGGGACTAACTGGAGCGGCAACACGCCGCCGGACAGCACCGCCTTCATCCAAATCACCAACGCCAACACCAAGACGGTGATCATTGACGCTCTGACGCCGGCCACCAACTTGACTGCGCAAATGCTGACCTTGAATGCACCGCCGGGTCAGACCAATGCCCTGCTGCTGGACAGCGCGGGCACGAACAATCCGTTGATTCTCCAGACGGGCCTGACCTTGCAAGACGGCGCAGTCCTTCGCATCACCAATTCCGCCTTGGTTCTGCAACTGACCAACGACCACGTGAACATTGACGGCAGCCTCGTGCTTGACAGCGGATACATGGATTTTGGCGACGTTACCGTTACCGCCCGCGTCGGACGCGTGACCAGCGGCACTTTTACCATCAATTCCGGATTGGTCTCCGTCGGCACGTTGACGGTAGGCGGGCTTACGAATTCTTCGGGTGCCTTGAACTTGAACGGCGGGATTCTTAATGTGGCTTCCCTGCTGAGCGTCGGCCGTAACCCGGGAACGACCGGCACGGCATCCGTGTTGGGAGGACAGTTGAGGGTGCCCAACGACGATACCCGGATCGGTGATTCGGGCTTAGGACAGTTGACGGTTTCCAACGCCACCGCGCTGTTGACGAATTTGGTGGTGGGACATGACCCGTCGGCCTCCGGGACGCTCGTGGTGCAGAACAACGGCTTGATCCTGACCTCCAACGACGTTTCCATCGCGCGCCTTGACGGGTCCACCGGAACGGTGTTCGTCTTGGGCGGCCAACTCCAGGCCCTTGGGCAAACCATTCATGTCGGGCAGGAAGGCAGCGGCGCGATGATCCTGTCGAACGGGACGGTGCAGGCCGCCCAAGTCCTGGTGGCGGCGGACGACACCAACACCGCGTCAGGCCGTTTGACCGTGGCGGGCGGCGCTTTGGTTCTTTCCTGGGACCTGGCGGTGGGCAGCGCTTTGGGTTCCACCGGACAGGTTGTTCTGAGCGGTGGCTCAATCACGGTGGGCAACCTGGTGCTCACCAACAGCACCGGGCAATTCCTGTTTAGCGGCGGCACCCTGACGACTGCGGGCACCACGGTCGCGAACGGCGCTCCGTTCGTTGTCGGCGATGGCCTTGCACCGGCGCTGCTCTACCTGAACGGCGGCACTCATACCTTTGCCAACGGGCTGGTGATTTCCTCGAACGCCACCCTGGCCGGATGCGGCGCCATTGTTGGCACCCTCGTCAACCACGGCACGGTTATCCCCTGCGGCACGCCCGTGCCGTCTCAGATCGCTGGCTTTGTCCGGTCTGGGGCCACCAATACAATCTCCTTTCCTACCGTCGTCGGGCAAACCTACACGCTGGAATTCAGGAACGCGTTGACCGACGCGAGTTGGACTCCCCTTGTGCCTCCCACCAATGGCAACGGCAGCCTGATGACGCTGCAGGATTTGTCGGCAACCGGGGCGGCCCGGTTTTATCATCTCCGAATCCAATGAGGATCCGCCGCCGCCGGCTGGGCGGCGACACTTCGAGGCGCGCGCAAAGCCTGATCCACGGCTTGCCGCAACGCTGCGGCAACGGATTGCATGGAATACTTTTCCAGACAACGCGCCCGCGCCCGTTCCCCCAGCGCCCGCGCTTCCGCCGGATGCTCAAGGAGGTCTCGTAGCGCCGCCGCAAGCCCGGCGACATCGCCGGGCGGCACCAGGCGCCCGCACCCGTCAAGGACCGCCGGCAGGTCGGAGACGGCGCTGGCGACGATGGGCCTGGCCATCGCCATGGCGTCATAAACCTTCATGGGCATCTGGTGCCGCGCGCCTTCGGTGTCCAATTGTGGAATGGCAATCACGTCCGTCGCCGCCAGCAGCGACGGCAGTGACGCGTAGGGGACAAGCGGCAGCTTGAGGAGCGGGTAGGAATCCCATTCCGGCTGCGCGTAATCGTCCGGCCGACAGAGCACCGCCAGGCGCGCACCGGGAATTTTCGCCACGGCCTTGGCCAGCGGTTTCAGCCCCTTGTGAGTGCGCCGCGTGCCGGGAAACAAAACCACCGGCCCGGCAAAACCGAAGCGCGTCCGCGCCTGCTCGCGATTGATCGTCTCCGGCGCGAACTGTTCGACCGGGCAGCCGTGGGGAACCAGCGTTCCGCCGAAGCGCGCCTGGAGGAGAGACGACGCAACCGTGATGGCGGAGGCAGCGCCGGTGGCCTGGCCAAGCACACGCAGATATGCCAGCGAAGCCGGGTCGCGCAGGTCCTCGAGCTGCTCCGGTAAACTGCGTTCCGGCTCGCGGGCCAGGGCGAGGTCCAGGTCATCCAAATCAAGGATGACGGGAACCTTCCGGCACGCCGCGGCGAGCAGGGCCACGCCATACGAAGCCAGATACGGTTTGACGGCGATCAGCAGGTCGCCGTCGCCGGCGGCGATCAGTTCGAGGACGTTTTCAAAAAACTTGGGAAACTTTTTGGAATCAACCGGGTGGATCCATGGTTCCTGGGGCAGTACGCCCCAGGCGCCGCGATGTTTGACCGGGCCAAGCAGCGAGACCTCGGCAAACTGGCGAGCCGCCAGCGCCAGGCGGTGCGCGCGCATCACGGCGTTGGAAGTCAAGTTGTGGCTGAGGATCGTGATCTTCATTGCACCGACCCGGCCACCGCCTCGAGCGTGGCGTCGGCTGCTGCAGTATGGCCGCCGACCTGCAATCGGTAAAGCGCGGCGTAACGGCCGTTGGCCCGCAACAACTGGCGGTGCGTCCCGCGCTCGACGATGCGGCCGGAGTCGAGGACGAGGATCAGGTCGGCGCCGGCGGCGTGGCGCAGGTCGTGCGTGACGAGAAACGTCGTGCAGCCGTAATCCAAGCGCGCCAGTGATTGCAGCACGGCTTGCTCGTTGTGTTTGTCCAGTCCGGTCATCGGCTCATCCAGAATGAGAATGGGCGCTTTGCGAATGGCGGCGCGGGCGATGGCGAGGCGCTGCCGTTGGCCTTGCGAAAGGGTCACGCCGCGTTCCCCCAGAACGGTGCCGTAACCCTCCGGCAGCGCCTGAATGAAATCATGCGCGTTGGCCAGCCGCGCGGCGGCAATGACCGCTTCCGGCGCGGCGTCCGGCGAGCCGTGCGCGATATTTTCCCGGACCGACGCGGCGAAGAGCAGGTTGTCCTGCAACACGGCGCTGATCTGCGAGCGCAGTGATTCCACCGTGAACTCGCGAAGGTCGTGTCCGTCCATCAGCACCCGGCCCTGCCGCGGATCGTAAAGCCGCAGCAGCAGGCTCACCAAAGTGGACTTGCCGCTGCCGGAACGGCCGACCAGCGCGACGGTCTGTCCCGGCCTGACCTCGAAATTGACGTCGGTCAGCGCGTCCAGGTTGGATTCGTAAGCGAAGCTGACGTTCTCAAAGCGGACTTCACCTCGAAACGGCGGGGCCTGCACCGCACCAGGCAAGTCACGCACGTCCGGCACGTGCTGGAGCACGTCGAGCACCCGTTCGCCTCCCGCCGCCGCCTTGCTCAAACGCGCGGTGTATTTGGCGAATTCCTGGATGGGGCGGAAGGCGTTTTTGAGGTAAGCCAGAAAAACCAACAGCGAGCCGGCGGTCAATTCCCCCCGCAGCACGAGTCGGGTGCCGTAATACAACACCAACGCGCCGGAAACCGCGGTGAGGAGGTCCACGGAGCGTTCCAGCCCGGCCGCCAGCCGCCGGGCTTTGACATCCTGCTTCAGATTTTTTTCGTTCTGCCGGCTGAACTGTTGCTCGAACGCCGTCTCCAGCGAGAGCGCCTGGACGGTCTTGATGGCGTTGATGGTCTCGGAAGCGGTGGCCGCCATGGCGCCCTCGCGCTTGCGTTGCAGGCGCGCCACCTCGTTGATTTTCCGGCCCATGCTTACCGTCCGCAACCAGAACAAGGGAAAGACCGCCAGCGCCGCCAGCGCCAGGCGCCAGTTGAGCCAGAACATCAACCCGATCATGCCCGCGAGGCTGAGCGTCTTGCCCAGCATCGGCAGGACGGCGGTGACCACCACGTCTTGCAGCAGGCTGATGTCATTGATCACCCGCACCACCAGGTCGCCGGCGCGCGCCTTGGCGTGAAAGGACAGCGAGAGATATTGCAAATGGCGGTAAAGCTGCGCGCGCACTTTGGCCAGGACGCGAGTGCCGATCTTGGCGAAACCGACGGTGTTCCAATAACCGGCGACCGCCCGCAAGGCGGTGAGCAGAACGGTCAGCACGGCCATGGCGGTCAGCAGCGTGACGGGATCAAAAATGTCCAGGAACGTGACCCGGTAACCATCCGCTCCATGCATCCGGTGGATGACGCGGTCGAAGACGACTTTCAGCGGCCAGGGTTCCAGCAACCGGAAGAGGACTTCCCCCAAAAGCGCCAGCGATGATCCGAGGATCAACCAGTAATGTTTGCGCGTTTCGGGCCAGAAGTGGCGCAGGACGCGCCACAGTCCGGGAATGCTTTCCTTGAATGATTGAGGGCGGGGCATGGTTCAAGCGGTTGTCGCGGCAACTTAGCGCCGCGGTTTCGCGGGTTCCAATCCGGCCAGCCCAAGAATGCACCGGACGACGGCGTCCCAGGTGTGGTCGCGCAAAACCGTGGCGCGCGCGGCCTGGCCCAGACGCCGGCGCAACCCCGGATCGGTGCGCAATTGGTCCAGCGCCGCCGCCAACGCCGCGGCATCGCCGGGCGGCACGAGCAGCCCGTTCACACCGGATTCAATCAAGTTGCCCAGTTGTCCAAGCCGGCTGGCCACCACCGCCCGCGCGGCCGCCATGTATTCATAAACTTTCAGCGGCGAAAAATAAAAGTTCGCCAACCGCGGGTAGGGCGCGACGGCGACATCGCTGGACGCGAGCCAGGCCGGTACCGACTCCGGCGCCACCGCGCCGGTGAAATGGACCGCCGCTTGCAGTCCGCATGCCGTCACCTCCGCGGTGATTTTTTCCCGTTCCGGGCCGTGGCCCACGATGAGCAACCGCGTGAGGGGGTCACGCGCATGGAGCCGGGCGAAGGCGTCCACTAGAGTGGATACGCCGTGCCACGCTTTCAACGTCCCGACGAAGCAGACCGTGAACACCCCTCGCGCCGTTGGCAGCGCGGGGCGAATGTTCTCGGGAAAACGCTCGGGCCGGACGCCGTTTGGCGCCACGTGAATTTTTTTCCGGGCTTCGGGGAAGCGGTCGAGATAAGCCGCCACCTCCTCCGAAACGGCCAGCAAGTGGGTGGCGGCGCCAAAGGCGCGCCGCGCGGCCTGTTCGGCGGCGGCGCGATCCACCAGCACGCGGTATTCCGCTTGTTCTTCGATCAACGGGGCGTTGACCTCCAACAAACCGGGAACCCGTGCGGTGCGCGCGTATTCCATGGCCGCATAACTCCACAACGAATAACGTTCATAGACAAAACTGAACGGGCCGGAGTCCATGAGCTTGGCGCACAGCGTTTCGTTGGCCGCGAGCGCGGCTTGTTCGCGCGCCGCGCGGTCGGCTTTGGGCGGACGCGGCAAGGGATGGACGGCGATCGTCTCCAGCCCTGCGGGCGGTTCGCCGTCGGCGTTGGCGGTGAACAATTCCACGCGGACGCCGCGCCCGATGAGCGCGCGCAGCACTTCCTGGGCGTGAATCGAGCAGCCCTTTTGTCCGAAGATGGGCACGCCCAGGTCTGCGCTAACGTAGGCAATTCGCTTCATGCGGGGTAAACCAGGTTTGCGGCGCCGCGGCCGGAGCGACAGCCTGCGACAGCGCGCGTTCGAGCAGGTTCCGGAGTTGTGCGACGTTCGCCTGCCGGTCGAAACGCGCTTCAACCGCCTTCCGGCCTTGTGCGGCCAGGCGATGGCGCAGTTGGGAATCACCCAGCAGCAACTCGATCCGATCCGCCAGGCCGGGCGCGTCGCCCGGCGCCGCCAGCAAGCCGTTGACGCCGTCCTTGATCAATTCGTCCATTCCTTCCAACCGCGTGGTCACGACCGGGACGCCAACGGCCAGGGCTTCTTTGATCACATTCGGCAGGATGTCGCGGTCCCCGTCGCCGGCCGGCCGGCAAGGCAGGACAAAAACGCTGGCGCCATGATAATGCGCCCGGAGCGTTTCCTGCGGCAACGGTCCGATCATCTGGATGCGGTCGGCGACCCCGCGGCGGCGGATTTCCTCCTTGAGCACGCTGGAAAGCGCGCCCGTGCCCACCAACTCGCAATTGAACCGGACGTTCCGCTGCTTCAAAATCTGGCAGGCGCCAATCAGATCGGAGAACCCTTTCTTTTCCACCAGCCGGCCCACGCTCAAAATCCGCGGTTCGGCCGGTTCCGCGCCGCGCGGCTGAAAGGCTTCGAGATCCAGGCCGTTGTAAATGGTGTGAACCTCCGTCTGGCCGTCGAGGTGGGCGCGAATGTGGTCCGCGCTGTAACGGCTGTTGGCGACGATGAAACGCGCGCGACTCATCCGCTCCTGCAACTTGAGCGACGCAAACGGATCGTTCTGGAAAATATCCTTCGCGTGCGTGGTAATGCTGTAAGACAGGCCGGTGAGGCGGTGGACGAGCAAGGCGATCTTGGCCGGAACATTCGCATAGTGTGCGTGCAGATGGAGGACGCCGCGCATTTCGCGAATGAGGCAACATGCCTGCGAAAAGGCCGCCAGCGCGCTCTTATCCTCGCGCGACCGGTCCCGGCGCAACACGTTTTTGAGCGTGTGCCGCCAGGCGCGGGGATGCTCCCGCCAGACGTGAACATGGGCCAGCGCGAACCGCAGCGGCGCGCGAGCGATTTTTTCCGGCAGATAGACGACGGGCGAGCGGACGGATTTGGCCTGGGCGTGGAAAACGGCGTCGGCGGGACGTTTCAAGGAGAAGATTTGCAGCTCGGCGCCCTGCCGCTCCAATTCCAGCACTTCGTTCAGAATGAACGTCTCGGACAGCCGGGGAAACATCTTCACGATGTAACCGACTCGTGGCGGCGGATCAGACCCGGCGGAGAGCGGCTTCATGGTGGCAAAGCGGTCTGCCGCCGGCGGGCAAGGACTTCTTCGACCAAAGCCGGCAGCCGGTCCAGTCCGTTCAGGTTGAGCCGTCCGTCAATCTCCAGCGGGGACAGGTCTCGTTTGAACCATTCCGAGAGCGCCTGCGGATTGACCTCCTCTCCCTTCAACATGTCAATCAGCCCCAGCCGGCGGAGGCGTTCCGCCCGGATGTATTGTTCGCGGCGGGGGCCGACCCGCGGCACAATCAGCGCGCGTTTGCCGAGGGAGAGCACCTCGCAGACCGTGTTGTATCCCCCCATGGCGACGACGCGGTCGGCGTGCCTCATCAACACCGTCGGTTCGTTCACAAACTTCAGCACGCGCAGGCGCGGATTGGCGGCCGCGCGCCGGCGGAGTTGGTCATAAACCGCCGCCGGCATGAAAGGACCGGTGAGGATGGCACCGCAGGAATCGGCGGGCAATTGGGCTTCGGAAAACGCCTTCGCCAACCGGTCGCCGTCCTGGCCGCCTCCGACCGTGCATAGGATCAGGCCGTGGGTGGGCAGAGACAACTGCTCAAAAGGGTCGCCCCCCGCAGTGGCGATGAACGCGCCGCGCCGGCGTTGATCGAGGTAACCCACGAAATGGATTTTCGACGCGATGCTGGGCGGGAAGCGGTATTCCTCGACCATGTTGTAAATCGCCGGGTCGCCGTAAACCCAGATGGCGTCGTAATATTCCCGGATGGCCGCCTCGTTCTTCCAGCGCAACCAGGCTTCGTGGACGGACCACGGCTCATCCAGCACGTCGCGCAGCCCGAGGACACAGCGGGTGTGGCCTGCGGCCTTGAGCAGCTTGAGGGCGGGGTCCAGTTCCCGATAGGCCCCGCGCGGCAGATTGTCCACGATCAGCAGGTCCGGTTTGAATTGCTTGAGGGCGGCCCGAATCGCGCGCGCGCGCATGGCAATCACTTCCTTTAACGGCAAGTCCAGGTAGCGCGGCCGGCAAACACCGTCAATCCCCTTGCTCAACCCGGGCAACGTGAGGCAATCCATGCCGGGCGGCATGGAGTTGACGAAGGCGCTCGCCTCACGCGCCTCGGTGATCAGGAGATTGACCGACTGCAACGCGGATTCGGCCAGGACCTGGGCGATGAGCAGATTGCGGCGCATGTGCCCCAGTCCGACCGTTCCCGGCGAGTAAAGGGCGATGTGAAGTTTTCTAGGAGGAGTCGTGGCCATGTGTCGGTCGGCCGATGTCCCCGGCCTCGCCGGGTGATCCCGCCGCACCAAAGATTTCGGCCCACCCCTGTATCCGCGGCTTCCAAGCGCCCGCAGCCAACCGTCCAACACGCCAATTTCCAATATGGTGCATCAGCGTATATTAAATCACACTCCATCGCGGCAGTCAAATGATTTTGTGGCAATGGTCCTGCGACGGGCGATAGTTCTCCTGAAATTCCAAGGCCGTGGGCCGCGGTAAACTGAGCGGGCCGGCGAAATCCGGGGTTCCTCCCGGGCAACGAAAGAACGGTTCAAGGCAAAAACCCTGGGGCAGGGCTTCCCTTAACGCCCGCAGCGCGCGGAACGCCGGCGCCGCGAAAAAGATTCGCGCGCTGGTCGCGCCTGTCTTACGCCCACAACTGCCGGTCCAGCGAACGGTATTGGATCGCCTCCGAAACATGGTCGCTGGCGATCTTCTCGGCGCCGGCCAGGTCCGCAATCGTCCGCGCCACCTTCAAAATCCGGTCGTAGGCCCGCGCGCTGAAGTTCAATTCCGTCATCGCGTTCTTGAGCAGTTCCTTCGTCGAATCATCCAGCGCGCAGAACGCCTTCAGTTCTTTCGGACCGAGGCGCGCGTTGCAGGTGATTTTTGGCTTGTGCGCGTATCGCTCGTGCTGGATTTGCCGTGCGGCGATGACGCGCCCGCGAATTTCCACGGAAGCTTCTCCTGTTTTGTCGCCGGAAATCTCGCGGAATTTCACCTGCGGCACTTCGACGTGCAGATCAATCCGGTCAAGCAACGGGCCGGAAATCCGTCCGAGATAATTCTGGATTTCGCGCGGCGATGATTTTGACTCGCCCGGCATTTTTCCGTCTGGAGTGGCCGGCGTCGTTGAGAAGTTTTGCGACAACACCCTTGCGCCGCTCCCGCAAAAAGAATTCGTAGGCGAGTTTGCGGATGGGGGCTTCCGTGGGGTTCAACACAAGTTTCTTATCTTTCCACTGATAGCCGTAGGGAGAAACGCCGCTCAAGGG
>JAGWMQ010000042.1 GCA_028873125.1 Verrucomicrobiota bacterium
ACAAGAGCTTTCTTGGCCTCTTACAGAGGCCACTTCTCAATACCACGCCCTTTGGGCGTGGTTCTTTATTTCGTGAAATTCGTGTCTCAAAAACTTCCTGATACAAGTCGGCGCCGAAACTGGTTTCCAACGGCGCGCCCGGCAGCAATCTGAACGTCCGTTGACCATCCGCCCGCCGCTCCGCGCGCAGAAAGAGTGCGCCGTCCATTCTGTCTTCCCAAAAGGCATGCGCGAGTTCATAGAGATGGGTCACGAAGAACATTTTCACGCGCGTTTCCAGCAGCGCCCGGACAATCTGCCGGGCAATTTCGGAGCCTTCCCGTTCGTTGGTCGCGGCGAAGGATTCGTTGAACAGAAGCAGCGAGTCCGGCCCGTCCTCCGTAGCACTGCGGAGGGTGGACGTCAGCGTGTCGGCGATGCCGCTCATGCGGGCGAGTTCCTCGTCGAATTTCCCGCTGGTCATCGTGGCGTCCTCCTCGCGTTTATAATGCGTGAACAGGCTGCGGCACAGGTCGGCGCTGAAGGATTCGGCGGCCACAAACAGGCCGGATTGCATCATCAGTTGCGCCAGCCCAACGCCGCGCAGGAAGGTGGATTTGCCGCCCTGATTTGCGCCGGTGATGATGACGAGGTTCTTTCCATCGGCGTCCAAGTCGTTGCCGACGACGCTGGAGCGCGACTCTGTGAGTCGCAGCTTGACGGAAGGCTGCGGGTCATAGACCCGTGCTCCGTCATCCATTTGAAGCGCCAGACAGGCATCGCGCAATCCGGTGCAAGCGAACTTACGAGATCCCGGCAGCGCGGGAAACGGGAAGCAAACCGGCACTCCTCTCCGGTTAAGCTCGTGGTGCAACTTCACGCAGCCGACGTAAAACGCCAGTTCCGTCCGCAGCATGGTAAAGAAACTCGTTATGTGGTCGGCGGCTTGGGCAACGGCATTTGCAACGAGATTGATTCCCCGGTCCTGCAATTCCGACAAGGTCCGGAAGCCGGCGTCGTCGCGGGGCTCAATATGGAACGTGTAGGAGGACGAGTTCCTTGAAAAAATCCGCTGCAACCAGCCCGGTCTGGGGCGGCGCGATTTGCGCAGCACATAATTGACGCCTTGATTGCCTTCGCCCATTTCCGCGCTCACCAGCACGCCGTCGTGGAATGCCAGTTCCTTGAGTTGAGCCTCGACGACGGCGAAATAATCATCCGCCAATTCCGCCTTGAGCATCGCGAAAAGCGTTTTGAAACCTTCCGACTCGAATTGATAGGGCGCGTCACTCCGTGCGCGTCGTTCGGAAATTGAAGTTTGTCCGTCGGCGTTCGCGGCGCGCAGAGGACTGCGCGCCCCGCCAACCTCATCGGCCACGCGTTTGAGCTTGGCCAGCACGCCCATCAGCATTTGTAGCAATTTCACCGCCTCATACAGAATGCCGCCCGGATAACGGCTGAAAACGCCCAGCCAATGCATCCGTTTGGTTTCGATGGCTTCGACGGCGATGGCCGACAACTCGGACTTCACCACGCTTGCGTCCTGGCAGAGCGTTTGGAAACGGTCGGAATCGGCATACTGCGCCAGATATTCCCGGAAGGCGCGCAGGCCGCCCGAATTTGGATTGGTCCGTTCGAGGGCGTGCCGCAACTCGGCGACCGCCGCGCAGTAGATTTCCACCGCGTCCAGAAACCACCGTTCCTTGGACAATTTGTAGCGCCGATTTTCCGACGCCGCGAGGCGCCCGCGCATGGCGTGCATCTGGTCTGCGAAGGATTTGATGCCCGCGAACAGCGGTTCGCTTTCGAGGTCGCGCATGATTTCCTGGCGATAGGCAATCGCTTCGAGACTTGTCAGGCGCGCGTAAAAAAGCGGCTTGAGATCGTATTCCTCCCGGCCCGTTGTGATGGCATCCACGATCTGGTCGAGGTTCAAATCGCGGAAAAAGGGCGGTTGCTGGATCGTCTCAGTCGCAATTCCAGCACCGGGAAATTCAGACAGGATGCCGTGGAAGCGCGAAGCGATTTGGGAAACATCAGCCAACGCCTCATCACCGACGGGATGCGAAGGTTCGCCCTTGATGTTCTCGATCGAAACCGTTGTTTGCATGACTTGCTACCGTTTCAAAAGTGATCCGGTAGGAGTCATCAGTCCCGCGTGACGGGGCATTTCACGGCGAACTCCATCGCCTCACGTCCTGAATCTCGCACGAAATTCGCTGAGAAGTCAAACCAGACATGAACCGCCGGATTCGGACGGGAAAGATTTGGCATAAACTCGTTGCCGCGCGAGAACATTTCTTGATGGCGCCAGCCAGGAGGATAGATTCGCCTCCGTGCAGGGCGAATTCAATTTCGACGCCGACGCCGCTGGCGAGGGCTACTCGCGCTGGCTGGCCGGGCGCAAGATGGCGGCCGTTGAACTAGCCCGCCGGCTCAATCTCCCGCTCCAGCACGAAGTCGAAGTGTGGCTGGTCGGAGGGATCCGGCTGCGCGGCAAACTTCGCTTGCAGGAGGAAATGCTCTTCATCGAGGAAGACCGCGTGCGACATCTTGGACTCCAGGTGGATCACGTGCCCTTTACGATTCGCGAAATGGAATCCTGCGTCAGGCTGGACTGATGCTTTCTCCCCGACGTTCCGAATGTTCGTTCACCCTGCGGCTCACAGGGCCGCGCTCCGGGCCAAAATGAGAATGCCGGTTTCAACGTCTCAAGCGGACATC
Source organism: Verrucomicrobiota bacterium (assembly GCA_028873125.1). Taxonomy (GTDB): domain Bacteria; phylum Verrucomicrobiota; class Verrucomicrobiia; order Limisphaerales; family UBA11358; genus UBA11358. Next base: position 2,704 of record JAGWMQ010000042.1, read on the forward strand.
CGGGGCCTGGGAATCCTCAGCGCGAGGCGTTTCGAGAGAATGGCCTTTTCGGTGCGCTGGAATTTTTTCGCCAGCATCGGATCAGGCAGCCCTGAGGCATCCCGTCTGTTCAAGGCGTGTGTCATGTCCGGATCACACGCCTTTCGGTCGGGAATGAGATGCTGCGCCGACTGTGGCAGGCGCTCGCAGTCGCCGGTCTTGCGGTTGAGTGGCCTTCATGCCGCAATATCTGTTCCCACAGCCCAAACCAACTCAAGCTTTCAATTTTGCCAAAGCAGTCCGATCGCCACCGCCAACAAAATCGCCAGCAAGACGTAGGCGGCATAAGCATTGATGCGTCCGTGGTGCATCGCGGCCAATTGATTGGCCAGTTTCATGGTTGCGTTCTTTGCCGGTTGCACCACAAAGCGATCCACCACATGCACAGCCACGCGTTCGCGGCGAATGGCGGTGCGAAAATGCTGCGCCACGGTTTCGCGCGTGTCTTCCACGGTCGTTGGACGAAACACGGCGTCGAAGATGACGCGCACCGGATTGGAAAAGCCCGTGGCCGTGTAAGTCATTTCCGGCAACAGTCGCCGCACGCCGCCGTCCCAACGCGTCCGCCGCGCCAATTTCCGGTTTCGCGTCAGCCACAGACGGACGACAACATAAGTCAGCAGCAGCAAAACAATCAGCGCCACGAGCATGTAGGAAGTGGACATGGCAAACACGACTGGATTTTCCGCGCCGCCGCGATGGAGCACGACCAGACCACGTCCGGGCAAAACATTTTGTCCAACTTGCGCGCCGAGATTGTGAAAGTCATTCACGAACGCGGGCGGCAACGTATCGTGCGCGGGATTCGAGGCGAAGAACGGCGGCACCAGCGCGTTGGCGCTGGAATCCGTCCACGGTTGGAGTTGATGACTCAACGCGGGAATAACATAAGTCGGCAGCACGCCGAGCAGCACACAGAGAGCGGCCAGAAGAACCATCGGCACAATCGCCGGCGCCTTCGCTTCCACGGCTTTGGCGGCTTCTTCCGAGCGCGACATGCCGAGAAAGCCAATCGCAAACGCCTTCACAAAGCACGTCACCGCCAGCGCCGCTGTTAGCGCCAGCCCCGCGCCGCACAGCGCAAAAACCAGTTTCACGAGCGTCGAAGGCAATTCCGCCGAACGCAGCATGGTTTGCAGCGTGAGCCATTCGCTGACGAAGCCATTGAACGGCGGCAGCGCCGAAATCGCCAGCGTGCCGACCAAAAATGCGCCCGCCGTCCAGGGCATGGCGCGAATCAGCCCGCCGAGCTTGTTCAAATCGCGCGTGCCGGCGCGGTCGTCCACCGTTCCCGCGCCGAAAAACAGCAGCGATTTATACACCGAATGATTGATCATGTGATAAAACGCCGCGATGAACGCGATGCCTGCCAGCGCGGGTTTGCCGTAACTGGTGAAAATCATTCCCGCGCCCAAGCCGGCGGTCACGATGCCGATGTTTTCAATCGAACTGTGGGCGAGCATGGCCTTGAGGTCGTTTTCCGTGGTTGCGTAGAGAATGCCAACTAGCGCCGAAATCGTGCCGATGATGAGCACGACCACGCCCGCGCCAATCATCCCATTTTGCGTGACGGGCAGGAGGTCGAGGTTCACGCGAACGATGCCGTAAAGTCCCAGGTTCAAAATCGTGCCGGAAAGAATCGCCGAAACGTTCGCGGGCGCGGCGGGATGGGCGCGCGGCAGCCAGGTGTTGACCGGCACCAGTCCGGCTTTGACGCCGAACCCGAAAAACGTCATCAGAAAAATCAGCCAGCGTGCGAAAGAATGGATTGGTGGATTTGTGGATTGTTGGATTGTTGAGCTGGCAGCGGACGCCATTCCATTTATCCAATTATCCATCGCCCCATTCATCCCGTGCCGGATGGCGCTGAAGTTGAACGATCCCGCGTGAACCGCCAAGTAAAGGAAGGCCAGCGAGACGCCGACAAATCCCGCCTCGCCCATCGCCAGCATGAGATAACCCGCGCGGCTGGTTTCGTCGCGGCGGTGCTCGAAGTTGACGAGCAGATAACTCAAGATGGACATCGCCTCCCACGCCAGCAGGAACAGCAGCGCGTCGTTCGCAATCAAGATGAGCACGATGGAAGCGAACAGCAGCAGATACCACGCAGTCAACGCCTTGAGGTTGTAGTGCCCGGCATACCGCTTCAAATAATCCGCCGAGAAAATCGAACTGGCCAGCACGACTACTGCCGCAATGGCCAGAAAGAGCGCGGACAAGCGGTCGAGCGAAATTGTCAGTGTTCCCCATCCGCGAATTGTCCAGAGTTCGGCTTGAAAAACTTGCCCCGACCACAGGACGTTTCCGCCGGCCCACAACGCCAGCAGCGCCGCCAACGAGCCAAACCACGCCAACAGCGCCGGACTGCGCCGGTCAGTGACAACAGTTCCCGCCAGCGCGCCGGCGAAGCACACACCGAAGACAAGTTGAAGCAGAATCGGCTCGCTCATAACCCGCTACCGCAACTTAATTCTTGTTTGGTAGGAGTTATCAGCCGGAGGGCGTTTCCCCGGGAGGCGGGAGGCAAACCCCATTGCCTGATTCATTATAGCCGTTGCCACTTCGATGGCAAGCGCGCAGGAAATCCGGTAGGCGAACAGACGGCAACCACGCGCCCGCACCGGCACCAACACCGACGCCGACGCCGCAGACGAAATAACAAAAGTGATACGATGGAATCACGGCTTGTCAGCCGCGCATAAACAGGATAAATTCTCGACAATGAGAAACGAATTCACGGCGGAAATTCATCGCGAAGGCGAATGGTTCGTGGCGTTCTGCCCCGAAGTGCCCGAGGCCAACGGCCAGGGGCGGACGAAGGAGGAATGTTTGCGAAACCTGGCCGCCGCCATCGAGTTGGTTTTTGAAGACCGGCGCGAAACGTTCCGGCAACAGCGCCCCCCGCAAATCGAGGAAGCCATCGTTGCCATCGGATGAAGCGGCGCGAACTGCTCCGGCATCTCGAAACGCACGGGTGCAGGCTCAAGCGCGAAGGCGGCGAACATTCCCTCTACCACAATCCACAATCCGGCCACCGGCCAAATGCAGGCCGTCCCGCGCCATGGCGAAGTGCCCGATATTCTCGCCCGGAAAATCTGTCGCCGGCTTTCCCTTCCCGATCCGAAATGAACCCGGCGACCGATTCCGCGAACGCGGGCGTGCGGGACGAATTCCGGCTCGGCATTTTCCGCCCGACCACGGCGGCAACCACACGCCCGCCCCGGCCCCGACGCCGACGCCGGCAACGCAGGCGAAATAATCCGCAGATGGTGCGGACAAAACAGATTCTTTCAACGCAAAGGCGCGGAGTTTGTTGACGCGAATTGCGCGAATGGACGCCTCGGCTTGTCGCGCCAGAGCGAAACGGAGGCAGACAGAGGCGATTGACAATAGCCCGCGGCTTGAGCCGCGGGTTTAGTCGTTCAAAAAATTCCAAGCCCCGGAGGGACGGCAGAAAGTCAACAACATTTGTCTGGATTGCTCGCCGATTCCGCGTCAAAATGATCGGCACGCATGGACATTCCTCGTCCAGAAAAAATTTTGGTTGCGATGTATCAGCTTTCCAACGGCACGAATCTTCCGCTGGAATACGAAGACATCGTCGTAAAATCTTGGCAGCTTTTTCCTGACAAGTTTGGTCTGCGCAAATACGTCAACCAGTATCCCGATTCTTCCGACCAACACAAACCGCTTTATGGTCCGCTCAAGGACAGGGGTTTTGTGCTTTCGGGAAACAAAAAATTCCGGCTGACGCAAAAGGGCATTGCCTACGCGAGCGAATTGGAAAAAGTGTGGAAGGGATTGCAGCCATTTGAACAAGCCGCATCAGCCAACAACAATCCTGACCGCTTGAGCCGCGACAAGGAGGCGCAATTGAAACGCATTTGCGAAACGGAAGCCTTCAAACTTTTTGCCGCCGGGGAAAAAGAGAAGATCCTCGACCCGGATTTTTACACCTATCTTGGCGTGACCGTTCGCACAAAGCCGCACGATTTTATTGGCCGGCTTCAAACCGTCGCCGATGCCGTGGCGGGCGCGGTGAAAATTTCTTTCATCCGGTTCTTTGCCAAGCAAATCCCTGCGTGATGAATCCGATCAAGGAATTTCGAGTTGGCAGCTTATACACAAATGACGAAATCCGCTTCGCGCTTGAAGTTGAAAATCTTGGCGGCATTCGTCCATCGGTGGACGCGCAGAAAAACCTTCGTCATGTAGCGGTTCTAACGGCCGCGGAAGATTCCGGGAAACTTCATATAGAAAATCCGTATCACGACCGGATTGAGGGTGACGTGCTAACTTACACAGCCCAAGGGAGAGAGGGCGACCAAGAATTGACAGGGCGAAATAAACGTCTTGTCGAGCAATATGCAGTGGCAATTCCATTCTTCGGATTTGTCAATGTCGGCAAGCAAACTTATCGGTTTCTGGGCTTGCTGGAATTGCTGCGACACTCGCAAGAGATACAATCAGATCGGCGTGGAAAGTTGAGGAAGGTTTGGCTTTTTGAATTTAGGATTCACTCGAAGCCGGACGTTGTGCCAATTGGACACGCGAACGAGATTGCCGCAGCACTATTAACTGAATCGCGCAAACAAAATCCGTTGGTAGAATTGGAGCGTGAGGTTTCCGAATTGCCCGATTCCGAAAACGTCCCACACCCGATGAGCAATCCGGCAGAAGTGGAAACTATCCGCGGCCAACTGATGCAGGTCGCACCGATCAAGTTCGAGCATTTGATTCAAGATTTGATGACCAAGAACGGGTTTAGAGATGTGAAGGTGACGTGAGCTTCTGGTGATGGCGGCATTGATGTTGACGGCTACGTCGTAGATTCAAATGACTGGTTTGGCGGAACACACGTTCAGGGCCAGGTCAAGCGCTGGCGTCATGCTGTCGGGACTGGCGAGATAAATAATTTTCGAGGCGCATTGAGCACAACTGCGAAAGGAGTTTTCATCACGACCAGCCATTTTACTCGTGCCGCTATTGTGGAGTCTCGCCATCAGTTCAAGCCTTGCATCGCATTGATTGATGGCGGGCGACTTTCTTTGATGGTTCTCCGCAGTAATTTCGAAATCGCAAGTTTCCTTTGAGGAGGATGCGTTTTTCTCCGCGCCGTTTATTTCGGTTGAAGAAGCGATTGGCGATTTGCCACTGCTTAATCCCGGCCAAGAGGCGATTGCCTACACAAACTCGCCGTTCAGCGATTATCAAACGGCCCGCCGGAAAGGAGTGAGAATCCTTGCGAATCATTTCGCGCGCGAGCACGACGCGGAATTTGTTGAAAAGAAACTCAAAAAAATTCCTGAAGACGGAAGCAACCAAGATTTAGACGGCCGCAGTCGCTTCGACCGTGGCCGGGAAATCAAATATCTAAGCCAAGCATACGGCCGTTTGCATCGCCACGGAATTGCACAAACCATTACCGCTCATTTTTCCAATCCGGGTTCAGGACGGTTTCTCCATTACCGCGATCATCGAAGCATTACCGTCCGCGAAGCTGCACGCTTCCAGAGCTTTGATGACGCATTCGTATTTTGCGGGTTGCATCAAGAGCAGCAACGGCAGGTTGGAAACGCTGTTCCACCATTGCTCGCCCGCGCGATCGCGGAGCATTTCGGCGGCTTGCTTTTGCGCGAAAATGCTACGACCCCGATTCTTGAATCTGTATCGAGGTGATGGACACGCTTACAAAACAGCAGCGTTCGAAGTTGATGGCCAAAATCCGTTCCAGTGGCAACAAGTCAACCGAACTGCGTTTTGTGGAATTGTTGAGAAAGTGGCGTTTGAGCGGATGGCGGCGCAATCAACGCTTGGCCGGACAACCGGATTTTGCGTTTAGACAGAGCAAGGTGGCAATTTTTATTGACGGCTGTTTTTGGCATGGCTGCAAGCGACATTGCCGATTGCCTGCGGCCAATCACTCCTACTGGGTGAAAAAAATTGCCCGCAACAAATCGCGTGACAAAGCCGTGAGTTGCGCGCTGCGGCAACTTGGCTGGAGGACCTTACGAATCTGGCAACACGAACTCACGCGGAAAAATGAAGCCCGCTTGCTGCGTCGGATCAATAAAACCCTAAACTCTGCATAATTCTGATTTCGCCGCCTCTGGCAAGGTCGCCAATTCGTGGAAATCCGTGCAATTCGTGCCGAAAACTCCGCGTCTCCGCGTCTTTGCATTGAAATCCGCGTCCATCCGCGGTTGAAAAGTTATCACGACGTTTGGAACAACAAAAACACGACCAGCACGACCAACAACGTCGCCAACGCGTAGGCGGCATAGGCGTTAAACCGTCCGTGGTGCATCCGCGCCAGACAACTGGCGAACCACATCACCGCCGTCCTGATCGGATGAAAAACCAGCTTGTCCACCAGATGCACGCGCTCTTTTTCGCGGATGATGGCCGTGCGAAAATGTTCCGCCACCGTTTCGCGCGTATCTTCCACCGTCGTCGGGCGGAACACCGCGTCAAAAATCACACGCACCGGGTTGGAAAACCCCGTCGCCGTGTAAGTCATCTCCGGCAATAAGTTTCGCACGCCGCCGTCCCAACGCAGCCGCCGCTCCAGTTTCCGGCTGCGCGTCAACCACAGGCGAATGACCACATAAGTCAGCAGCAGTAAAAAGACCAACACGACGATCATGTAGGAAGTGGACATGGCAAAGACGACTGGATTTTTCGCGCCGCCGCGGTGCAACACGACCAAACCGCGTCCGGGCAAAACATTTTGTCCGACTTGCGCGCCCAAATTATGAAAATCTTCCACGAATGCGGGCGGCAGAGAATTGTGGGCCGTGTTTGAGGCGAAGAATGGCGGAACCAAATTGTCAGCGGCGCTTGCACCGGCCAGCGGATTGGTCGCTGTGTCCAGCGCGGGAATTATGTATGTTGGCAACACGCCGAACGCGAGGCACAACGCGGCAAGGATGGCCATTGGCGCCAGTGCGCCGGATTTGGCTTCACTGACTTTCTGATTTTCATCCAACCGTCGCATTCCCAGAAAGCTCATGGCATAAACTTTTACAAAGCAGGTGACAGCCAGCGCCGCCGTCAGCGCCAGTCCCGCGCCGCACAGCGCGAAAACCATTTTGGCGCCGGTCGAGGATAATTCCGCCGAGCGCAACATGGTTTGCAGGGTGAGCCATTCGCTGACGAAACCGTTGAATGGCGGCAAGGCGGCGATGGAGAGTGTGCCGGCGAGAAAGGCGAGCGCGGTCAATGGCGTCCATTTGCTCAAGCCGCCGAGGCGGTCCATGTCGCGCGTGCCGGTTTGTGCCTCAATTTCGCCGACGCCGAAGAACAACAGCGTTTTGTAAAGCGAATGATTGATCAAATGATACAGTGCCGCGACGAAGGCAATCGCCGCCAATGCCGGATGATTCGTCGCCACAAAAACCATTCCCGCGCCGAATCCGGCGGCGACGATGCCGACGTTTTCAATCGAACTGTGCGCCAGCATGATTTTGAGGTCGTTGTCCGTCGTCGCATAAAGCATTCCGACCAGTGCCGAAAGCGTTCCGACGACGAGCGCGAGCAAGCCCGGCCCGGCGTGCGCCGCCGGCATGAGGTCGGCGTTCACGCGCAAAATTCCGTAGAGGCCGAGGTTCAGCGTCGCGCCCGCCAGCACCGGCACGAACGCGCGCGGCGCGGCGACATAGGCGCGCGGCAGCCAAAAGTTCATCGGCACGAGACCGGCCTTCACGCCGAAACCGAAAAATGAAAGCAGAAAAACCGCCCATTGCAATCCGGCGCTCAAGCCTGACGCAGCCGACTTGATGGCGCCGAAATCCAGCGAGCCGGCGGCAACCGCAAGCAGGAGAAACCCCATCGCCGCCGCGAGTGTTCCGGCCTCGCCCGTTGCCAGCAACAGATAGCCCGAACCGGCATGGCCAATTTCCTTTTCCCGCGCGCACACGATGAGCAGCCAGCAAAGAATGGACATCGCTTCCCACGCCAGCAGAAACAGCACGACGTCGCCCGCGAGAAAAACCATGGCGATGGACGCATAAAGTCCGAACATGAACACCGTGAATGCGCGATTTTGGGGAGCGCAGCCGCCCCGGCTGCTGTTTGGCGCGCCCTCGCGCCGAACACTTCGCGCAAGAGATTCGCTCACATTTGATTGCCCGTCTGCGTCCCTGCCGACCGCGAGGGCGCGGCCGGCTGCGCCCGAGGCGGGCGCGCTCCCCGCAAAAATTGAAGCCGGAAACAGCACCAGGCCGGTGATGAAAATGAACACCGCCGAGAGTGAATCCAATTTCACCGTGAGCGTTGCCGCCAAGCCGGGCAACGTCCAAAGCGGCTGGCTGAAAGTCTTTCCGGCGAGCAATGCGTTTGCCCCTGCCAGAACCAAAGCAACGGAGGCGAGACAACCCAGCCACGCCAGCACGTTGCCCTGCCGCGATGGTGGCGCGGCCAGCGACAGCAAAATGCCCGCGCCGCACAGCGCAAAAAAAATCGAAATGAGTGTTGGCGTATCCATTATTTTGAGACACGAATTTCACGAATTAACACGAATTCTCCGCGTTCCCTTTCATTAACACCCGGCTTCAGCCGGGTGATCGGCGCATGAAAAGGCAGAAACGGTTTCAACCGTTTCTCGTCGGCAGGAAGATGTGACACACACTTCAAGCCGCTGAAGCGACTGGGAAGATTCTCCTCGTTTGGCACCGGGCTGAAGCCCGGTGTTAATGAGAGGTCGCAACAGCGTGAAATACCGGTTCCATTTTTCATTCGTGTAAATTTGTGGGATCCGCGTCTTTCATTGCCGGTGCTTTGCGGCCAGTCGCCACGAGAAGTCCGTGTAAAATTGCCAGCGGCGGAGCCGGATTGCCGGGTACTTCCACGTCCACCGGCAACACATCTCTCACTCCTTTGGCGCAGACGAAACTTTCGGCAAACACGCCGCCGGTCAGCGCGCACGCGCCGACCGCCACGACTCGCTTGGGTGCGGGCATGGCGTCATAGACTTTTTTCAGGGCGAACTTCATGTGGTCCGTCACCGGGCCGACGACCAGCAGCACGTCGGCGTGGCGCGGCGTGGGCGTGATGAAGAAGCCCAGCCGGTGCATGTTGTAATAAGGATTGTTGAGCTGCTTGACTTCGTTGAGGCACGCGCCGCAATCGCCCGCGTCCACGACACAAATGTGGATGGACCGCTCGAAGGGCTGGCCGAATTCATGCTGGCCATCGCGGACAGTTCCCCACTCGTAACTCTGTTCCCAATTCACCGGACGTTCGACGCCTCGAACGCAGCGGTAGCAGTGAATGCAACGGCGGCGGTCCACAATGATTTGACCATCGCTGTCGCTGAACACTCGTGTCGGACAGAGCGAAATCAATGAATTGACATTGTTTGCGGGATAATCGCCGCCAACCGGCAGGCCGGGCGTCACGCCCGCCGCCGTTTCCGGCTTGGCCGGATACGCGGTGGTTTTGATTCCGGCGCGAATTCCGTTGATGACCCATTGGCTCATGGCATTTACGATTTACGATTGACGATTGACGATTTCAGAGACGAATTTCACGTATTGGCACCCATTCAAAATCATCCGTGAAAATTCGTGCAATTCGTGTCTCGTCATTTGGTCCATTTTGATTCGTGTCTTCATCGGTCGTTCTCGGCCACGGACAAATTGAACGTGGAAAGCATGATGGGGAAATCCTGGAACGCGAATTTCTCCACGGACAAGTGGAAGCCGTGCCAGTTGGCAAACGACGGTGGAACGATCCGATAGCGCGCGACTTTCCCTTTTTCATCCAGCCGCACCCAATGAAAGGCGCCGCCGCGCGGGGCTTCGACCCAGCCCAGCGCCGCGCCCGCGCGAAGTTGAAGCGGTTCGCGAACGCTGCCGCTTTGCAATGCGGCAGCGGCCTGTTCCATGATGCGAACCGATTGGCGGGCCTCGGCGAACAAAATCCGCAGCCGGGCGTAACCGTCACCTTCCTGCTCGCCCGGCACGTCGAACTGCAAATTTTCGTAGCCCGAATACGGCTGGGCGCGGCGCAAATCGCGGACGACGCCCGACGCGCGGGCAATGGGTCCGAGCAGCCCGTAAACCATCGCCGTCCGTTCCGGCACGATGCCGACCTCTTCCAGCCGGTCCAGAAAACTGCTGGAAACGCGCAACTGCTTTTCGAGCCGGTTAAGCTGTGTCAGAACTTTCTGCGATTTTTCGAGCGCTTTGGCGCAGGCGTCGTCTGGCAAATCGCAAAGCAATCCGCCAAGCGCAAGCAGCCCAAACAGATAGCGATGGCCGGTCAGCTCGCAGGAAATACGGAGCAATTCCTCCTCGCAAATTCCGGCGTGCGCGTTGGCCACGGCCAGCGCCGTGGATTCGCAGATTTCCTGAATCGCGCCGGCGTGCTGCCGCAGGCGCTCCAATTCCGCAAGAAATACGCGCAGGATTTTGGCGCGCAGCGGAAGGTTTGCGCCGCAAATGGTTTCAACGGCCTGACAAAAGGCCAGCCCATGAGCGAAGGCCGTGGTTGCGGCAAACCGTTCGGCCAGCAACAAAACTTCATCCGCTGTTTTGTCCTCGGCCATTTTCTCGATGGCGCGCCATTTGTAAAACAGCCGTGGCGTGGACCGGATGACATCTTCGCCGACGGTTTCGAGCAGGAAATGAACCGACTCGGTAACGCCGGAGAATTTCGGGCCGACCGGCATCACGAACGCGCCCGGCTCTTGGACAATTCGATGAGGTCGCCAATCTTCGTCGGGTTTGCGATGGCGCATGGCTTCACGCGCATCAAAATGCCGGCGCATCGGCTCGACGTTTTCCTGCCAGGCATCGTCGTGCAGGATAAAATCGCCCAGGCGCGGATGGCCTTCAAAGTGGATGCCGAACAAATCCTCGGCTTCGCGCTCGTGCCAGTCGGCGGCGTGAACGAATTTGACGATGCTGGGAAAAGTCTTTTCCGCGAGCGGCGCAGTGACCAGCACATGGACCCAGCCGGCGTCCCCCTCGCCGTAAAAGGCGTAACGCAACTGCCACTCGCTCGCGCCTTCCTCGACAATCAGACCAGCGAAGCTGAAATTCCATTCGAGGAATAGCCGTGCGCACAGTTCGGGCAACGCGGCGCGGGCGCAGGCCAGTTCGCACAGCGAAGCCGATTCGGACCGGCATTGCACCTGGCCGGGCCAGCGTTGAGCGATTTGTTCCTTTAATTCAGGGCGGTTCATAGACATCAATTGTGTTTGACACGAATTGCACGAATTAACACGAATGTTTCTCTTTCATTAACACCCGGCTTCAGCCGGGGGGTTGACGGACGGCGGGATGAAAACGGTTTCGACCGTTTTTGTGCGGCGCACCGTAGCGTCGCGCACGTGAAGCCGTTGAACCGGCTTGATGAACTTCCCGGCCGCGGCACCGGGCTGAAGCCCGGTGTTAATGAGAAACGTCGAAGTAAAATGTCTCGCCCAATTTGCATTCGTGCAAATTCGTGAAATCCGTGTCTCATTTCGTCAAAGCCGCGGCGGCTTGAGTCAGCAATTCGTTCAACGGCTGCGGAATGTAAAAGCCGAAAACCAGGACCGGCACGGCGGCCACAACCAGCGCCAGCTTGCAACTGACGGGCAACGGTGAAGCGGTGAAGCGGTGAAGCGGTGAAGCGGTTTCCGAATTTGCATGTTCATCCGCTTCAATCTCTTTCGCGCCAAAAACCATCCGGTTGACGTGCAGCATGATGCCGAAAAACGCGACGACGATGAAAACGGCGAGCAGGCCCGTGGCCAGATATTCCTTTTGCGTCAGCCCGGCTTTGAGAATGGAAAATTCGCTCAAGAAAACCGCCAGCGGCGGCGCGCCGGTGATGGCCAGTCCGCCGAACACCAGCGCGGCGCTGGCGATGGGAGATTGACGGATGAGTCCGCGAATGGACGAGATTTGCCGCGTTTCCACCGACAGCAACACCGCGCCGGCGGCGAAGAAACAGAAGGATTTGGTCACGCAATGGCTGACAATTTGTTGCATCGCCCCGTAACCGGCGACCGACGCGCCGAGGCCAAGCGCCGTCAAGATGATGCCCATGTGCTCGACGGTGGAAAAGGCGAACAGCCGTTTGTAATCTTTCACTTGCAGAAGCAGGAACGCGGCGGTGCCGACGGAAATCAAACCGAGCACGATGGCCCAGGTTTCGGCGTGGGAATTGGGCGCGGCCTGCATCACCGGAAACAGCCGAAGAATGACGTAGAGAATGGAGGTGGTTTCAATGCCGGACAGCAGCGCACACACGGGCGATGGCGCTTGACTGTGCGCGTCCGGCAACCAGGTGTGCATCGGGACCAGGCCGACTTTGGTGCCGAGGCCGATTAAAATCAGCAGGAAAGCCGTTTGCAGCAGGACCGGCGGCATCAGCGGCGCGGCGTCAATCAAATGACTCCAAGTGTAGGCGGCCGTGCTGCCCGACGCCTGCATGGCGGCGAACAAAACCAGAAACCCAAATAGCGCCATGCCTGCGCCCATCAGCGAGAGCACGACGTATTTCCAAGCGGCTTCGAGCGCCTCGCGCGTGTTTTCAAATGAGACGAGCAGCGCGGAAGCGAGGGTAGTCAATTCAACGACAATCCAAACCAGCGTCGGCTCGGCCAGAACCGGAATCGCCAGCATGGAAAAGACGAACAGGTTGTAGTTGATGTAGTAGAGCCGGAGTTTTCCAAGTTTTAGATTTCCGTGCGCCATGTAGCCGACGGAATAAATCGCCGCCGTCGTTGCGACGAACGCAATCAGCACCAGAATCAGCGCGCTCAAGCCGTCCACGGCGATCCAGTTGGCGCTCAAATCCGCCGTAACGGAATTACCCGCTGAAACCAGCCAGGCGACCCGCGCGGACAGAATCAAGGTCGCCAATGACGACACGACCGTCACGCCCGGCGCCCACGCCTTTTTCAGGGGCAGACAAACGAGCACAGCCGCAATCAGCGGCAGCAGCAAAATGATGAGGATGCTCATGGCAAATTCGTGAAGCGTTGAAGCGTTGAAGCGTTGAAGCGGAGCGTGCGGCGGATACGCTTCATCGCTTCACGCTTTAACGCGCATTGTTGAAAATTCTTTCGTCATCGTTTCGGTGATTCGCTGGTTTGTCCGCCGGTTCCACCGTGGTTTCCTTCAGGCTGGCCAGTTCTCCGACGGCGGTGGTGCCGACTTGCTTTTGGACGGCGCGCGTCAGCACGCTCATGATGAAGACGATAATCAAGCCGTCCGTGGCGATGGCCAGTTCGATCAGCATTTTGAGATTGCGGGCGATGTCAATGCCCGCCAGAAACGCGCCGTTTTCCATGACCAGCAGCCCGATGAGCAACGGCAGGGCTTCGCGCCGGACAGTGATGGTAAACGCGCCGAGTAGCAGGCCGGCGATGCCAATCGGCACGTTGGGGCCGCGAAATTCCGGCGCCACGGCGTTGAGCAGCGGCAGGCCCAAGAAGTAGGCCAGAATTGCCAGCGCCAGGGCGATGAGCAGCGCGGTCGGGATGTTCAAAACCTGGTCCACTTCGCGGCGAGTGTAAACTTCCGATGGCGAGGTTTTGCGCAACAGCCACGGGACGATGATGGGTTTGCTGATGAGGTTCACCACTGCCACGCCGTAAAGATGATGCGAGGTGTAACGCAGCCCCAGCAGCACGGCGGACGCGGCGAGCAACAGGGATTGGACGATGAACAGGAATAAAACGCCCCGCGCCTGCCGCATGGCCACGATGCCGAAAGCCGTCAGCAAAAACAGCCCCGTCACCAGGGAGTTCAGGTTGTTCAACAATTGATTGGTGGTGTCGCTCATTTTTCGTTCAAGGCAAAAAGACCTGGGCAATCATCGCCGCGACGGACGTGATGAACGCGGCGCCCAAAAACTCGGCAATGCGGAACAACCGCAGCTTGGACAACGACGATTCGATGACCACCAGCGCGAGCAAAAAGCAGAAAATCTTGAACAGCACGAATGGAATGGCCCAAAGCACCGCGCCGAGCGTCTGGCCACCGGCCAAACCCCACGGCGTGACCAGCACGTTGAGGAAGATGCACAGGAGCACGAAAAATTTCATCTGGCCGCCCCATTTCATCAGCGCGAAGCCGCGCCCGGAGTATTCGAGCGACTTGGATTCGTCAATCATCGCCAGTTCAAAATGGCCGCCCGGGTTGTCCACCGGAATGCGCCCCCCTTCGGCCAGAATCAGCATGAGGAACGCCAGCACCAGCAGGACGTGCGACGGCAGGAAAAAATTGGCCGGCGGCGTCACCCATTTCTCCTGCACGATGTAGGGGATCGTCGAACCGGCCACAAAGGAAACGGTGAAGAAAACGATCATGAACACCGGCTCGGCCAGAAAACCCACCATGCGCGTGCGGCTGGCGCCGACCGGGCCGTAGGGATTGGCCGTGTCAATCGCCGCGAGCGTGGCGAAAAAGCCGCCCAGCGCCAGAATGAACCCGCCGCCGATCATGTCGCCCATGAAGGCGAAGAACAGCGGATAATTCGTCAGCACCGGAATCAGCAACGTCACGAAAATGGGCGTGACGAAAACGATGTAGGGCGTGAACCGGAAGATCCACGAACTGTCTTCGGAGACGATTTCATCCTTATGAAACAATTTCCATAAATCCCGATACGGCTGGAAGATGCTGGGCCCGCGCTTGGATTGGATCATTTCCTTGAGTCGCGAAGTCACGCCGGACGCCAGCGGCGCAAAGGCCATCACCACCAAGACTTGAATCAGGTTGAAAAGGATGTGGTTGAACATAATCAACTTTTGGGTTGCTCGGCACCAATCGCGTTTCCCTCATCCGAGCGATAGTCAATGACTCGCGCTTTTTCCAGCGTCACCAAACCGCCCTTCATCATTTCGTCGAGGACGGGCGGGAACGAAGTGATTTTTTCCCCGGTGTCCACGAATTCGATGACGAGCGGCAAAACAAACGACGGCCGGAGAATTTTTGCGGTGCGCATCCGGCTCGATTTGCCAAAGCCCATTGGCCCGCGCGGCGCCGTCGCGCCAGCCGGATGCGCTTCGCGCGCCTTGAGCACAATGGTTTCATAAAGCGGCTTGTGTCCGCAGCGGTCGCTTTCGCCAGCGAAAATCCTCGGCAACGTGGCGTCAGGTGGCAGGCGCATAATCAGTCTCCTTTCGTTGGGTGGGAAGGATTGGCGGCAAGCCTGAAGGCCAAACAGGACGCAATTCCGGCTTTGGCGCCGCCTACACTTATTGGTTTGTAGTCGGGCATAAAAAATTCCCACCGACACGTGTTGTTTCGGTAGGAGTCATTAGCCCTGAAATCGTCAGGCAGTTTTCCCAGCTTGGGAAGGCAAACACCATTGCCTTGGACTCATTTTACGTGTGCCGCCGGTAATCGCAAGTTTTTTTCAAAACCGTTTCAACACAAAGTTTGATGGCTCCACTTTCCGGCTCGTGGGCTTGTCTTGCGTTGGACGGTCGGTTTTGCGGATTGATCTGACGCAGGTGTGCTGCTTGGCTGCTGCGCTGCGCATCCGCCCGATTGATTTCCTTTCCGCAATTGACTGGCGCAGGCCGGTCGAAAAGCCGATTTGTTTCCCCATGGAAAAAACACAACCAGCAGTGGCCTGCGGAGACCATTCCAAAGACTGAAGAAGCGCGGGCAACCCCGGCCCCCGAACGGCTTGCGTCTTCAATCCAAGAAGCCGCCGACATGCTGGGCGTGAATCATCCACACCAAGACATGGGCAACCGCCTCTGCACGGCCCGGACAATCGGCCTCGAGCGACTGCGCCAAAAAAAGCTTTCACCGCGCCCATGGCGTGTTTAGGCTTGCCACCATGCTGAAGCGATGGCTTTCGCAGACCCTGGACGAGTGCGGCCGCCACACCAGATCGGAAGGAACGAACCAAGCGCAAAGGTTACCGGTGGTGATGCCGGCCGGCAGGCATTTCGGCCGCGCGCGGCGATTGGTCTTAAGCTTGGCGCGCGTCGAGCAGTCCTGCCGTGCAGGCGAGCTTCCCGGCCGCCGGCGCGGTCGGGTGCGCGGTGGGCCGTCTGGGGCGCCCGCGCTCGTGCAGCCGGTTGCTCAAAACCTCACGATTTTCCGTCAAAGCACATCTTCATGAGCCAGTTGTTCCCAAGCCGCAGCATCGCGCGCCGGCTCCAGTTAAGCGTCGGGGTCGCGGCTGGACTCGTGCTCGGGCTGACTGTGTGGTTCAACTACCGTGTCAGCCGCGACGAATTGGCGCGACAAACCAACGCCAAGGCGGTGGCCGAGGTCGGCGCCGCGGCGCGCAGGCTGGATGATTTCATCCTGCGCATCGGGATGTTACCGCGCGACATCGCCATCCGCCAACAGGCTTATGGACGCGATCCTGACCCCGGGATGGTTCCCTATTTACGCGAGCTCCTTCGTGAAACTCCGGTGGACCAGGTCTATGGGGTGTACATCGCCTACGACGACAAGAACTGGAAAGACCCGAGCGCCTGCCTCGCGGTGCATCGCACCCACTGGCCGGCCCTGACCCCGGTGGAATACGACTACCACGACCCGAAGCAGGAATGGTATAACGGTCCGAAAGTTACCCGCGCGTTCCATGTCACCGAACCCTATTTCGACGAAGGAGCCGGCAATATCAGCATGGTCAGCCTTACCGTGCCGGTGTTCGACCAAGCCTCAAACTTCATCGGTGTGGCTGGAGCGGATCTGGCGCTGGACCGCATCCGCGAGATGGTGCGATCGGTCAGCCTGGCAGAGAGCGGGCGCGGCGGCACCAATGTATTCGCCTATCTCGCCAGCCGCAACGGCCGGATCATCGCGCATCCGGATGAGGCGCTGATGTTCCGCAAGGGCTTCTCCGGCGCCGATTTGACGAGCCGCCCCGGCGGAGAATTGGTGGCGGCGAAGTCCGAGGGGTCCGCCACGACCATTCGTGAATGGCGAACGCCGGCGGATTTATTGGGCGACTTCGCCGGTGAGCGGCTGGAAAATCGTGCTCACTATTCCCGAAGCCGAGATTCTCAACCCCGTGCGGCGACTGACACTGTGGTCGGCGCTGGCGGGCTTGGCCGGCTTGCTGGCGCTGGTCTTCCTGGTCACCGTCATTTCACGGCGATTCACCCACCCCCTCAAAGGCCTGACCCAAACTGCCGCCGCCATTGAAGCAGGCAAATTCCGCGAGGAAATGCTGGGCGACCTTCCGGAGCATCGCGACGAGGTTGGCGAACTGGCGCGCAGCTTCCGCAAAATGGCGCGCGAAATCCAGGGTCGCGAGCAAAGTCTGGCCGAGTTGAACCAAAACCTCGAGCGCACGGTGGCCCAGCGGACCGCGGAACTGACGGCGCGCGTGAAGGCTCGCTGTTCGATCTCGGCGCCAATTATCACGAGGTGGGGCAGCAGGTCGGCGACATCGCCGTCTCGATCCTCGATGGCCGCAATCCCGCCACCATGGTCGTCACCAATTTCATGCCTGAACGCGTGATGTTGAATCGGCAGGTCTTGATGAAGCTGTGCGACCCGTGGCGGTTTCCCGACGACCTCGTCGCCAGCGCCTCGCTGATCATCGGCGAGGACGGTCGAGTGGAAAAAGACGTCAGCCAGACCGCAACTGCCAACGCCAATCGCGAGTTGCTCACGGTGGCTTCCAGGACCGGTCGCCCGTTCAAAATCGGCATTGCCTACTTTGGTCCCGATGCCGGCACCGACAGCGCCATCGACGGGCTGATGGACGGTTTGCGGAAATTGGGTCTGGTCGAGGGACGCAACCTCGTGGTGAGAAAGGTCCACGCCAACGGCGAAATCAGCGGCATCCCGGCGATGCTCCAGTCGCTCGACGCGAGCGACGTGGACGTGATCGTTCCGTTTTCGACGCCGGTCCTCACGGCCGCCTGCGCCACCGTGCGCCACAAGCCGGTCGTGTTTACCTATTGCTCCGACCCGATTGCCGCGGGCACGGGCAGGAGTTTCCAAGACCACCTGCCCTTCGTGACCGGCATCGGGTCGTTCCCGCCCGTCGAGGACGCAGTCATGATGCTGAAATTGACTTTCCCAAAACTCAAACGGCTCGGCACGATTTACAACAACGCCGAGGCCAATTCGGTGAAGGTGGTTTCCGTGCTGCGCGAGTTGTGCCGGACGAACGGCATCGAACTGGTCGAGGCCGTTGCCAACAAGACGAGCGAAGTGGTGCAGGCGGCGCAATCGCTCGGCGCCCGCGATGCGGAGGCGGTGTATCTTCCCGGCGACAACACGGCTTACCAGGCATTTGACGGTCTGGTGGGCCAGCTTGCCACCGCGCGCGTCCCGCTCGTCATTGACTCGCCGGAGTTCGCCAATCGCGGCGCGCTGGCGGTGGTGGGCGTCGGTTACTACCAGAGCGGTGTCGCCGCCGCCGAACCGTTGGTGCGCGTGCTGGGCGGCGAGAAACCGGGGACGATTCCAATAGGCAACGTCACGGAGAAGAAGGTAATCCTCAACCAGGACGTGGCCCGCAAGCTGGGCGTCCATTTCCCGCAGGCGGTGCTGGCGATGCAAACCGCCGAAGCGCCGACAGCGGAAGTTCCACCGCAACCGTTGACAAAGCGGTGGCGGATTCAACTGGTGTCCTACCTCGAGGCCGTCATGGTCGAGGACGCCATGCGCGGATTCAAGGACGGCCTGAAAGAAGCCGGTCTGCGCGAAGGCGCGGACTTCGCCATGAGAACGCTGTGCGCGCAAGACGACATGGCCACGCTGGGCTCGCTCTTCGATTCCGCCCAGACCGCCGGTGTGGACCTCTACGTGGTGTATAGCACGCCGACGCTCCAGACCGCGCTCCGGAAGGTCCGTTCCACGCCGGTCGTGTTCACCGTCGTGGCCGACCCGTTTCTCGCGGGCGCGGGCAAAACGGACGAAGACCATCTGCCGAACGTGACGGGCGTTTATACGCTGGGTCCCTACCGCGAGATGGCCGAACTGCTGCGCACGAACTTTCCACAGATCAGGCGCGTCGGCACGTTGTTTTGTCCCGCCGAGGCCAACTCGGTGGCCAACAAGGACATGTTCGTGCGCGAAGCCACCCGCTGCGGCCTGACCGTGGAAACGGTCCCGGCCAACACCGCCAGCGAACTTTCGGACGCCGCGTTGGCGTTGTGCAGCCGCCGGATAAACGCCGTGGTGCAGGTTATTGACAACCTCTGTGTGGCGGGATTTCCCAGCATCACGCACGCGGCGGTCCAGGCGCGGTTGCCGGTCTTTGCCTGCCAAGGCGCCGCTGTCACCCAGGGCGCTTCGCTGGCCTTGACGCGCGATTATTACGATGCCGGGCGCGAAACCGCCTTGAAGGCCGCGCGCATCATGCGCGGAGAAGACCCGGCGCGGATTCCGTTCTCGCCGCCTCGCAAGGTGCAAATTCTGGTCAACCTCAAGAACGCGCAAGCCGCGCACCTGGCCATTCCCGAAGCGTTATTGCGTCAGGCCCAACAGGTCGCCGACAACAATTCGCCCTAACCGCCGCACCGCATGGAAATCACCCGCACAGCGCGCGCCGAATATTGCGAGCTGAAGCTGAAAGGCCGGATGGACGCGGTTTGGAGCGACCACGTGGCCAGTGCGTTGACCGAGTGCGTGCGCGCCGGCCATCACGTCATCGCGGTGGACATGGCCGAGGTGGACTACATCAGTTCCGCCGGCATCCGCATCCTGGTGCTCCACTCGCGGCAGCTCAAATCCATCCAGGGACGGCTCTTCGTCACCAACGCGTCCGGCACCGTTCGCAGCGTGCTGCAACTCACCGGACTTCAGGCGCTGTTGCAGGCCGGGAAAACCTTGCCCGCGGCGGCGACGACAGCAACAGGCGGGGGGCCCGCGCAGAAAATCACACTGCACGAAGCCGGCGCGACAGCGCAGGCGTTCGACTTGGCGCCCGGCTCGGCACTGCGCGTTGATTGGCCGGGCCATCCGGCGCCGTGGCTCGAAGGCGGGGGCCAGCCGGCCTCGTGTTCGCACGTGGAATTTTCCGCGGACATGATCGGCCTCGGCGCTTTTGGCGACGGCGGCGACGCAGACGGCGGGAGATTCGGCGAGTTCCTCGCCGCCGGGGGCGCGGTGGTTTGCCAGCCCGCGGACGGTTCCCACAGAGCCGACTACATGTTACAACAAGGCGCACTGACGCCGACGGTCTAGCTGGCTTACGGCATCGTGGGGCGCGGTGATTGGGCGCGCCTCCTGCGGTTCTACAAAGGCCCGGAGCAGCCCGGCCTGCCTTTGAGCGCGTTGGCGCAGGCTTGTCTCGACGCCGTCAACAGCGACGCCGCGGGCCTCGTGATGGTGGCTGAAACGGCGTCATTGGTGGGCGCCTCGCTGCAGAAAACGCCGGTCGGCCCGCCGACGAATACCGGCACGCGGAACATCTTCGCCTTCCCGGTGGTGCGCGACTGGTTGAGCTTCACCGCCGAAGTCGCCTTCGCCAATTCCATCAGCCTGGCGGTCGGCTTCGTGGCCAGCGGTGCGCGCGCCATGAACCCGCGTCTGCTCAAACCGCTGGTCCCGTCGGGCAGGCTCTACGGCCATTTTCACGCGGCGGCGTTTCCGTATCGCCCGCTCCGCAAAGGCAAGGTGGGCATGGCCGAGTTGGTCCAGCCGCTGTTCGAGAGCGGGCATGTGCTCGGCGTCCTGCATCTGTTGAACGACTGGCGCGACGCCAACGGCGCGGGCGAAAGCCGGTTCCTGCGCGGCGCGTGCTGGTGCGCGCCGCTGACAACCTGATCGAATCCGCTTATGACCCTGTTAATCGGCTCACTGACCATCGGCTTGATTCTGTCGCTGCTGGCGCTGGGCATCTACATCAGTTACCGCGTCTTCGACATCGCCGACATCACGGTGGACGGTTCGATCACGCTGGGCGGCGCCGTCTGCGCGATGATGTTGGTGAACCACGCCAATCCGCTGCTCGCCACGCTCGCCGGATTTGCCGGCGGTCTGGCGGCGGGCACGGTCACGGGCGTGTTGCAGACGAGGTTCAAGATCAATCCCTTGTTGGCCGGCATCCTGGTCATGACGGGTCTTTACTCGGTGAATCTGCAGATCATGGGCAAGAGCAATGTGCCGCTCCTGTCGACCGACAGCCTTACGACGTGGGTCGAGCGCATGGGTCAGAGGTGGTTTGGCGGGCCGGAGGTGAACGTGCTGGGCTGGCTGGTCAGCGCGCGCGACCGGGTGCGGGAACTGCGGATGGGTTTGGAGGACCGGCTCGACACCGCCATCGGCAGCCTTTCCGGCGGCCAGCGCCAGGCGCTCACGCTCCTGATGGCCACGTGGCTCAAGCCGGCGCTGCTGCTCTTGGACGAACACACCGCCGCGCTCGATCCGAAGAGCGCCGACCTCGTCATTCGCGCCACCACGGAAATCGTCGGCCGGCACAGGCTCACCACGCTCATGGTCACCCATTCCATGCAGCAGGCGGTCAACCTCGGCGACCGCATCGTGATGATGCACCGGGGCGCCGTGGCCTGCCGTTTCGAAGGCGCCGACAAACAGCGCCTGAACGCGCAGGATTTGCTGGCGCGGTTCGAGGACCTGCGGCGGCGGGAGATGCTGGACGAGAGCGTCGCCGCTTTGCTGGACAAGACCTACGTTTGACCGCAACCCCAGGCTGCCCGTTTCGCCCGTGGACGGCGAAACCCCGCCGACACGCCCGAACGGGTCGCCTCGCTGTTGCGTCGCCGGATTGATCTGGCGCTCTCGCTCGAAGCGAACCGGGAGCCGCAGCTTGAGTTTCATCCGCTGTTATCATCCAATGTTCATTCGGTCCGGGAACGATCCCGGCAAGCTGCGCTTCGCGCATGGCGAGGCGAATGACGAAGAGCACATGTCCACCCGTCTGTAATGTTTGAGCACGTCGGGGACGAAGGAGGCTGCCACAGGTTCAAAGCCTCGCAGTTCTGGTCTCTGTCGGAGGGAGTTATTGTATGAACGCCCGGTAAAATCGAAGCGCGTTGGTTTTGCCGGAGGCGTCCAGGTATGAAACACTGCCCGCAGGCGCGGGATTGGTGGAAATGGAAACCCAATTCCTCAGGTCAGACGAGGCTTGAATGACAAAGTTGGAGCCGGTTGGCCCGGACAATTGGATTTGAAACCCGTTGACGGTCAACGCCAGCCCCGAGGTGACGAAATAGATTGAATTGGTAATCGTCAGAGGCAGGACGGTCAGGGTGGCGTTGGAACTGACGGCGGAGCCAACACCGTTGGTAATCCGCAGCGAATAAACGCCCGTATAGTTGGAATTGGCGTTGTTAACCACCAACGCGCTGACGATATCAAGGGCCAGGTTGATCGTGTTGCTGACCGTGATGTCCGCATTGGTTACAACCGGCTGACCGTTGAAAAACCAGTAAAAATTCTGGGGAGTAAGGCTGGGAGCCACCGTGGCTGAAAGAACGGCGGTTTCTCCCTGCTGGACGCCAACGTCCGACGGTTGAACGAGGATGATGGGCGGGGTGCCGAGTTGCGCGCGGGCTTGAATCGCAAAGAAAGCAAGAAAAACAAGATTCACCGCCGCCTTCCGGCGCAGACATTCGAGGAGACTTCGAAACCGTCGCATCCCTCATCCTGGCATAAGCTGTTTAAATGCTCAAATTAGAAATGATAGGTCAGTTTTACGCGAAAGGCAAGGCCATCCTGCGGGATGACGTTCTGAAGATGGAAGCGGGTGGCCGGCTCTTCGTAGCGGTGATCGAGCAAGTTGTAGAGGCTGACGGAGGCGTCCAGGTTTTTGACGAGGTTGTGGCTGTAGAGGGTGAGGTTGACGACGGCAAATCCCGGCGCATCCGGCCCCGGCTGCGTAATGAAGTTGCCGGTGTTGAGATTTTGAACCGTCATAATCGTGTGGCTGGAACTGGCGTATTGAAACTCCAGTCCGGCAAAGATTTTATCCTCCCACAGCGGCACGCTGACGTTGGCTTTGATCAGATGCGCGGGCGAATCCGGCAGGCCGCCGCCGGTGTCGCGGTTTTCGGTGTGTTGCAATGTGTAGCTGATGCGGGTGCGGATTCCGTCCTCCCATATCCCTTCGAGGGCCAGTTCGGCGCCGAGCGACCCGGCGTTGAAATTGGTGAAGCTGCCGTCCGGCGCAAAGACAATCAGATCATCCATGCGGTTGTAAAAGGCGGAAATCGAAGATCGCCAGTGCAGCCCGATGCCCTGTTCATAATCCGCTTCGTAGGTGGTGATTTTTTCCGGATTAGGCTTGGTGCTCAGGGTCGGCAGTTCACTCAGCTCATAAAAGCTCGGGTCGCGAAACGCCGTGCCGTAAATGAGCTTGAAGGTGGATTCCGAAAAGGCGTCGTAGATGATGGCCGCCCGCGGGCTCCACGCGGGGGCGAAATCGAGTTGGCGGTCGTAATACTGATCGTAACGCACCCCGGCGTTGACGTGGAGGTTGGTCAACACGGCCAGATCGTCCTGGGCAAAAACGCCGAAATTTTGGCGGCGGTCGCGGTAATAAGTGTCGCTGGGAGCCAGTCCCTGTCCCGAGACATGGACGTGGGCGTCCTGGCTGAAGTCGTCGCGGAATTCCCCGCCAACAGTCAGGAGGTGGCGGTTCCAAAGTCTCTTGTTGACCTGCGCTTCGCCGCCGGCCCATGCGCCGGTCTCCTGTTCCTTTTCAAAATAATTGGGATACGGCTGACCAATCTGAAAATCGCTCCGGTCGTAATAAACGTCGGCGGAAGCATCGAGCGTGTCGGAAAATTGATGTGCGTATTTCAAAGTGGCGTAGCCCCGCGTGTCCACCGTGCGCAGCCGCGAATCGTCAAAAGTCGTCAGATATTGCGCGGTTGGGTTTGCTTTCTCAC
>JAGWMQ010000043.1 GCA_028873125.1 Verrucomicrobiota bacterium
CTCGTGAAGAAAAATATTCCGCTGGTCAAAGATGCGGCGCTGGACCTGACCGAGGTTGAGCCGCTCCTGATTTGCCTGAAATGCGACCACAAATTCCGCGGCAATCATTTGCCCGACATTTGCCCCGGCTGCGCCTCGGTGGAGGTGCAGGCCGTGAACTCCACGGACATGGCGCTCGAGGGCTTTGAAATGGAAAGTTGAGGCCGGGCCTCGCGGATGGTACACGGTCGCGACCCGGATTGGCCAGCAAGGAGCCGGACGGTTTGGCGACCCGCACGGGGCCGGTGGGGCCGCAATCTGACCATGGAAAGTCGGCTTTTATGAAATCTGCGCCTTTGGCGGTAAAACGCAGTGACAAAGCGGTGCTGCAAGCGGAGGACCTGGACATGCTGATCCAGAATCTGCGTAAGCGGGGACATCAAGTCATCGGCCCCACCCGGCGCGAGGGAGCGATCGTCTATGAGGAACTCGCCTCGGCGCAAAATCTTCCCGCCGGCTGGACGGACGAGCAGGACGGCGGCACCTATCGGTTGAAACGACGGACGGACGGCGCTCTGTTTGGTTATGCCGTCGGCCCGCATTCCTGGAAAGAATTTGTTCATCCGCCCGCGCAGCGGCTTTATCGGGCGCGGCGCAACGGCAAACAGGTCGAGTTCCTCCCCGAAACGCCGCCGGCGGCCAAGTGCGCCTTTCTGGGCGTGCGGGCGTGCGAGTTGAACGCCATCGCCATCCAGGACCGGGTTTTTCTCGGCGGTCCGGTCGTGGACCCGGGTTATCAGTCCCGGCGCCAGCAGCTTTTCCTCATCGCGGTCAATTGCACTGTGGCCGGCGGCACCTGTTTCTGCGCGTCCATGAACACCGGGCCGAAAGCGGCCTCCGGATATGACGTGGCGTTGACGGAGGTGATGGAGAGCGGGCGCCACTATTTTATGACTGAAGCGGGCACGGACCGCGGTGCGGAGGTTTTGTCGCAACTTCCCCTCCAGCGCGCCACCAGCCGGCAGGAACAAATCGCCGCCGACATGGTGTCGCAGACCGCCCGGCGCATGGCCCGCCAAATGGACACCACGGGAATCGAGGAATTGTTCTACCGCAATTACGAGCATCCGCGCTGGGACGACGTGGCCAAACGCTGCCTGACCTGCGCCAATTGCACGCTGGTCTGCCCAACCTGCTTCTGCACCACCGTCGAGGACACCGCCGATTTGACCGGACAACACGCCGAACGCTGGCGCAAATGGGATTCGTGTTTCACCCTGGACTTTTCCTACATCGCCGGCGGCAGCGTCCGTTCCTCGTCCCGGGCGCGTTATCGCCAGTGGCTGACCCACAAGCTGGCCACCTGGATGGACCAGTTCGGCACCTCCGGCTGCGTGGGCTGCGGCCGTTGCATCACCTGGTGTCCGGCGGCCATTGACCTCACCGAGGAGGTTCGCGCGCTGCGCGAGGGCGGGCCGGCCCGTGGCGCCGCCCCGACGGGAAAGGAGACCAAACCATGACCACGACCACACTTGAACCCATCATTCGCGAACAGCCGTTTTTCTCCGGCTTCGAAGACAAATATCTCAAACTCATCGTGAGCTGCGCCAAGAATGTGCGGTTCGACGAAGGCGACCTCGTGTTCCGCGAAGGCGATCCCGCGAACCAGTTCTACCTGATCCGGGAAGGCATGGTCGCGGTGCACGTCATGGCGTCGCAAAAGGGGCTCGTCACCGTCCAGACCGTGGGTCAGGGCGACATTCTGGGGTGGTCATGGCTGTTTCCGCCCTATCGCTGGCACTTCGATGCGCGGACCGTGCGGCCCACGCGCGCGCTGGCCTTTGACGGCAAATGTCTGCGGACCAAATGCGAGCAGGATCATGGCCTGGGCTATGAATTCCTCAAGCGCTTCACCCGCATCGTCGTCGAACGGCTGGAGGCCACCCGGCTACAACTTTTGGACGTGTATGGCGCCCACTCTTGAAATCTCCGAGCCGAAGGCGGCCGCCGATCCCATGCTGCCCGTTCCGTGCCGGATCCGGCGCGTGCGAAACGAGACGGCCGACACCTTCACCTGGGAACTGCAACCGGCCGACGGCCCGGCCCGGTTTGCCTTTCAGCCCGGCCAGTTCAACATGCTCTACGTCTTCGGCGTCGGCGAAGTTCCCATTTCCATCAGCGGCGATCCGGCCGACACGCAAAGTTTCCGGCACACCACCCGCGCGGTGGGCGTCGTCACCCGCGCCATGCGTCAACTCCGGGCGGGCGACGTGCTCGGCGTCCGGGGGCCGTTCGGCAGCGCCTGGCCGATCGAGGCCGCCGCCGGGCGGGACGTGGTCATCGTCGCGGGCGGCATCGGGCTGGCGCCGCTGCGGCCGGCCCTCTGCCGGTTGCTGGCCCAACGCAGGCGATATGGCCGAATCGTGCTGCTTTACGGCGCCCGCACGCCCCAGGACATCCTTTTCCCGCACGAACTGGAACGCTGGCGCGGAAAATTTGACCTGGAGGTTCAGGTCACGGTGGACCGGTCGGCCGACACCTGGCGCGGCAACGTGGGCGTGGTCACCACGCTCATCCCGTGCGCGCCGTTTGAGCCTGCGAACGCCGTGGCGCTCGTCTGCGGCCCGGAGGTGATGATGCGCTACACGGTCCGCGAATTGCAGCGGCGCGGCATCGCTGCGGATCGCATCCACGTCTCCATGGAGCGCAACATGAAATGCGCCATCGGCTTCTGCGGCCACTGCCAGTATGGCCCGGCGTTCATCTGCAAGGACGGCCCGATTTTCCCGTTCGACCGCGTTGAATCCATCTTCGGCAAGGCGGAGGTGTAACATGAACCGCAATCCCAAACCCAAGCTGGCCGTCTGGAAATTCGCCTCGTGCGACGGCTGCCAGTTGAGCCTGCTGGACTGTGAGGATGAACTGCTGGCCGTCGCCGGCGCGGTGAACGTCGCGAATTTTCCGGAGGCCTCGCGCGCGGTGGTCGCCGGCCCTTATGACCTCTCGCTGGTTGAAGGCTCGATCACCACGCCCCACGACGCCGAACGCATCCACAAAATCCGCCGGGCGTCGAAATGTCTGGTGACCATCGGCGCCTGCGCCACGGCGGGCGGCATCCAGGCCCTCCGCAATTTCAAGGACGTGAAACAATTCACCTCCATCGTCTATGCGCGGCCCGATTACATCGAGACGCTCAACAAATCCACGCCCGTCGCCGACCACGTTTCCGTGGACTTTGAACTGCGCGGCTGTCCGATCAACAAACGGCAGTTGGTCGAGGTCATCAACGCCTTCCTGCATGGCAGCAAACCGAACACGCCGCGCCACAGCGTCTGTGTCGAATGCAAGGTGCGCGGCACGGTCTGCGTGATGGTCGCCCGCGGCGTGCCGTGCCTCGGCCCGGTCACGCAGGCGGGTTGCGGGGCGATCTGCCCCTCCTACGCGCGCGGCTGCTACGGGTACTTCGGCCCGAAGGAGACGCCCAACACCGCCTCGTTGAGCGGACGCTGGACCCATCTCGGCGCGCAGCCGGACGACCTGGTGCGCGCGTTTCGCAGTTTCAACGCTTATGCCGAACCGTTCCGAAAGGAGAGCGAGGCCCATGAAAAGTAATCCGCGACGCCGCAAATCCGGGCGGGTGGACAAGAGCGATCCCGCGCGGGGCAAAACCATCAAGGTGGACTATCTCGCGCGCGTGGAGGGCGAAGGCGCGTTGTTCGTCAAAATCAAAGACGGCGCCGTGGCGGACGTGAAGCTGCGGATCTTCGAGCCGCCCCGCTTTTTCGAGGCGTTTCTGCGGGGACGCAAATTCACCGAAGCGCCCGACATCACGGCGCGGATCTGCGGCATTTGCCCGGTGGCCTACCAGATGAGCGCGTGCCACGCCATGGAAAACGCCGCCGGCGTGAAGGTGGACGGGCCTCTCCGCGCGTTGCGACGGCTCCTTTACTGCGGCGAATGGATTGAAAGCCACGCCCTCCACATCCATCTGCTGCACGCGCCCGATTTTCTCGGTTATGAGGACGCCATCCAGATGGCCAGGGACCATGCCGGCGTGGTGCGGCGCGGACTCAAACTCAAGAAAACCGGCAACGAAATCGTCAGTCTTTTGGGCGGACGCGAGATTCACCCGATCAACGTCCGTGTCGGCGGCTTCTACCGGGTGCCGGCGGCCCGCGAACTGGCGCCGCTGGCCGAACAACTCAAATGGGCGCGCGACGCGGCGCTGGAAACCGTGCGCTGGACGAGCACACTCAAATTCCCCGAGTTTGAGCGGGACTACGAGTTCGTGGCGCTGCGTCATCCCGGGGAGTATCCGTTCAACGAAGGCCGGCTCGTTTCCAACAAGGGCCTCGACATCGAGGCGCGGGATTACGACAAGCAGTTTGTCGAGGAGCACGTGCCGCACAGCACCGCGCTGCACTCCGTTCTCAAGGACCGGGGCGCCTATTTCGTCGGCCCGCTGGCGCGGTATAATCTGAACTTCGACAAATTGTCGCCGCTCGCGCAGCAGGCGGCCCGCGCGGCGGGACTTGGCCCGGTCTGCCGCAACCCCTTCCGGAGCGTCATTGTTCGCAGCGTGGAAGTGCTGCAGGCCTGCGACGAGGCGTTGCGCATCATCGCCGATTATGCCCCGCCCGATGCCCCCGCGGTGCCCGTCGAACCTCCGGCCGCCACCGGCTACGGTTGCACGGAGGCGCCGCGCGGCCTCCTCTACCACCGTTACCGCCTCGACCGCCAGGGCCTGATCCTCGACGCGAAAATCGTCCCACCCACTTCTCAGAACCAGAAGACGATTGAAGGCGACCTCTGGAAATTCGTGCCGCCGCGCCTCCATCTCTCCCCGGACAGGCTCCAATGGCAGTGCGAGCAGGCCGTCCGCAACTACGACCCGTGCATCTCCTGCTCCGCGCATTTCCTCAAGTTGCACCTGGAGCGGGAATCATGAAGCCGGAGGAACAGGCGGCCATCCTCGTCATCGGCGTCGGCAATCCCTATCGCGGTGACGACAGCGTCGGACTCGCGGTGGCGCGAAAACTGCGGGCGCAGGGCCCCGCCCGCGCCGTCATCCGGGAAGAAAACGGCGAAGGCGCGTCCTTGATCGAGGCCTGGCGGGGCGCGCCGGCGGTCATCATTGTGGATGCCGTCCAGTCCGGCGCCCGGCCCGGGACGATTCATCGCCTCGACGCCGGCCGGCAGCGTGTTCCCAGCCGTTTCTTCCACTATTCCACGCATGCCTTCAGCGTCGCCGAAGCGGTCGAACTGGCGCGCACACTGAATCAACTCCCGCCGCGTCTGATGATTTACGGCGTCGAGGGCAAAAACTTTCAGGCCGGGGAAGGGCTTTCTCCCGAAGTCGAAAATGCAGTGCCGGAGGTCGTTTCGCGAGTTGGCCGGGAATTGGACGTGATTCGGCGGAACGCCGCGCCGAAACAGCGTGCGGGCGGACCTTCCCAGGGCGCCCTTGACGGCGCCCCCTCTGACCGGCATGGTGGCAAAAATCGGGAAGACGGGCGTTGATGAAAACTTGTCTGCCAACCGGGAAAAGGCAACCGCGGGTTCCGATGCCAGAAATCAAGTCCGGTGGAATTTCTCATCGAACGGGGATTGCCACGGCGGATGCAATTGCCGGCGCCTCGGTCACGCGCCTGAAACTCAGCGTTCGCGGCGCGGTGCAGGGCGTGGGCTTCCGGCCTTTCGTGTTTCGGCTCGCCCACGAATTGAAGTTGACCGGCCGCGTCCACAACTCGCCCCAAGGCGTTTTCGTCGAGGCCGAAGGCCCGCGGGCCGGATTGGAAGAATTTCTGCTCCGGATCGAAGCCGAAAGGCCGCCGCGCAGTTCCATCCAAAGCCTCGAATCCTCGTGGCTCGATCCCGCCGGTTACACCCGGTTTGAAATCCGGGAAAGTGAAGTCGCCGGCGAGAAATCCGCTCTGGTGCTGCCGGACATAGCGACCTGTCCCGACTGCCTCCGCGAAATTTTCGATCCCCGGGACCGACGCCACCTTTATCCGTTCACGAATTGCACCCACTGCGGCCCGCGTTTCACCCTCGTCGAATCGCTGCCTTACGACCGCGCGAACACGACGATGAAACAATTCACGATGTGCCCGCAGTGCCGGGCCGAATACGACGACCCGCGCGACCGCCGGTTTCACGCGCAACCGAACGCCTGCCCGGTGTGCGGCCCGCGCCTGGAGCTTTGGGAGCGCGGCAACGCGCCGCCGCCTTCCCACCGCCCACCTGCCCACGCCCCTCTGAAAACGGACGCCCTGCTCGCTGCCGTCGAGGCGATTCGCGCCGGCAAGATCGTCGCCGTCAAGGGACTCGGTGGATTTCATTTGATGGCCGATGCGCGGAGCGAAAAGGCCGTGCAAAGGCTCCGCGAGCGAAAACATCGCGAGGAAAAGCCGTTCGCGCTGATGTTCCCGTCGCTCGAAGGTGCCAAGGCCGTTTGCGCGGTCTCGCCGCTGGAAGCGCGGCTGCTCCGTTCGCCCGAAGCCCCCATTGTTTTGCTGAAAAAACTCGCCATCGGCAAATCGCCGATCGTGGACTCCGTGGCCCCCGCCAACCCGCACCTGGGCGTGATGCTGCCGTCGAACCCGCTACACCACCTGCTCATGGCCGAACTCGGTTTTCCTGTCGTCGCCACCAGCGGCAACTTGAGCGACGAACCGATTTGCTTGGACGAAGTCGAGGCCTTGGAGCGATTGGGAGCCGTCGCGGACTTGTTTCTGGTCCACAATCGCCGGATTGTCCGCCAGGCGGATGATTCAATCGTCCGCGTCATTCTGGACCGCGAAATGGTGCTGCGCCGTGCCCGCGGCTACGCGCCGCTGCCCGTCCCATCGAGGATTGCGGATTACCGAGCGCGGACCGCAAGGGCCGGTGGGATCGAATTTCAAACCGGGACCGGGGATGGCAAATCCGAAACTATCCTGGCCGTCGGCGCGCATTTGAAAAACACCGTCGCCCTGAAGGTCGGCGGGCAGGTTTTCCTGAGCCAGCACATCGGCGACTTGGCGACGGAGCCGGCCAACAGCGCCTTCCGCCGCACCATCGCCGATCTGGAGAGGCTCTACGAGGCGCCCCTCCAGGTCGTCGCCGCCGATTTGCATCCGGACTATCTTTCCACGAAGTTCGCAAACGAAATTGAAGGCGGCGCGGGCCGACCGCCGACCGCCGCTGCCGGCAGCCCACGGGTCGCCGGCCCTGTAAAATTTGATGTCCAGCATCACGTCGCGCATGTTTTGTCCTGCATGGCGGAAAATGAAATCTCCCCGCCGGTGTTGGGCGTTGCCTGGGACGGGACTGGATACGGCACGGACGGCACGATTTGGGGCGGCGAATTTTTCCTTGTCACGGATGAGCATGTCGAGCGCGTGGCGCATTTGCGCCCATTTCGACTGCCCGGCGGGGACAAGGCCGTCCGGGAACCACGTCGCGCGGCCATCGGCCTGCTCCACGAAATGTTTGGCGACGCGGCTTTTGAAAAGCAGCCTCTGCCGCCGTTTCAGGGACTCGGGGTCACGGAATTGTGCGCGTTCAAAGGCATGCTGCAACGCCACCTGAACTCGCCTCTGACGTCGAGCGCCGGAAGACTTTTCGACGCGGTGGCTTCCCTGCTCGGCTTGCGTCAGACCCTGGGTTTTGAAGGCCAGGCGGCGATGGAACTGGAATTCGCGTTGGAGGGAATTGAAACGGACGAAGCCTATGAATGGCCGGTCGCGAAGGGCGCAGCGAGGAATGAAACGGCAGAAAGCAAAAAGCAGAAAACGGAAATGATTTTAGACTGGGAACTCATGATTGAATCCATTTTGGCCGATGCGAAAGGCGGTTTGGCCATCGGCAACATTTCCGCGAAATTTCACAACGCGCTCGCAGAAGCCATGGTCACGCTCGCAAGACGGTTCGGGCTGAACCGGGTGGTTCTTTCGGGCGGCTGCTTTCAAAACCGGTATCTGACCGAGCGGGCGGTGCGCCGGCTGCGCGAGGAAAAGTTCCGGCCGTATTGGCATCAGCGCGTGCCGCCAAACGACGGCGGCATTGCCCTGGGTCAAGTCATCGCCGCACTTCGCGCGCGGCCCGAAATCGCAAATCGCAAATCGTAAATCCCATGTGTCTCGCCATTCCAGGAAAAATCGTGAGCGTGAGCGGCGCGGACCCGCTGGAGCGCACGGGGAGGATTGATTTCGGCGGCATCCTCAAGGAAGCCAGCCTGGCCTGCGTGCCCGAGGCCAGCGCCGGCGATTATGTCATCGTTCACGCGGGCGTGGCCATCAGCCGGCTGGACGAGGCAGAGGCACGAAAAGTTTTTGATTATTTGAGGCAGATGGACGAGCTGGCCGATTTGAAAGAAGCCGGACCGTGAGGCGTTGAAGCGGGAAACGCAGGATCGCTTTAACGCTTCAACGAGCAAGAAAAATGAAATTTTTGGACGAATACCGCGACGCCGCCCTCGCGCGGCGCTTGGCGGGGGAAATCCACCGCGCTACGACGCGGCCGTGGACGCTCATGGAAATCTGCGGCGGGCAGACCCATGCCATCGTGAAATTCGGCATTGACGAATTGCTGCCGGAACACATCACGCTGGTCCACGGGCCGGGCTGCCCGGTCTGTGTCACGCCGGTGGAAATCATTGACCAGGCGCTGGACATCGCCGCGCGCCGGGACGTGATTTTCACCT
The DNA here is from genome assembly GCA_028873125.1 of Verrucomicrobiota bacterium. Classification (GTDB taxonomy): domain Bacteria; phylum Verrucomicrobiota; class Verrucomicrobiia; order Limisphaerales; family UBA11358; genus UBA11358. The sequence continues at coordinate 8,666 of JAGWMQ010000043.1, forward strand.
CCTTCGGCGACATGCTCCGCGTGCCGGGCAACCGGACGGATTTGCTCTCCGTCAAATCCGGCGGGGGCGACGTGCGGATGGTTTATTCGCCGCTGGACGCCGTGAAGCTCGCGGAACAAAACCCTCGAAAAGAAGTCGTCTTTTTTGGCGTCGGCTTCGAAACCACGGCGCCGGCGACGGCCCTGGCGGTTCATCAGGCGGCGCAAAAGGGGCTGAAGAATTTCTCGATGCTCATCTCGCACGTGCTCGTGCCGCCGGCGATGGAAGCGCTGCTGTCGTCCTCGGACTGCCGCATACAAGGGTTTCTGGCCGCCGGGCACGTCTGCACGGTGATGGGCTACGAGGAATATCTTCCCATCGCGCAAAAATATCGCGTGCCGATTGTCGTCACCGGCTTCGAGCCGCTGGACCTTTTACAGGGCGTACTGATGGCGGTGCGGCAGCTCGAATCCGGTCGGGCCGAGGTGGAAAACCAATACCGCCGTTCGGTCCGGCGCAGCGGCAACCGGCCGGCGCAGGAGTTGATCAGGAAGGTGTTCCGGGTCGTTCCGCGGCAATGGCGCGGCCTCGGCGAAATTCCGCAAAGCGGGCTCGGGCTGAACGAAAATTACCTGGCCTTCGACGCCGAACGGAAGTTTGGCGTGGCCGGACATCGCGTCGCCGAATCCGCGGAGTGCCGGAGCGGCCTCGTCTTGCAGGGCAGAATCAAGCCTCACGAATGCCCGTCCTTCGGAACGGGCTGCGCGCCCGAGCATCCGCTGGGCGCGCCGATGGTTTCGAGCGAAGGCGCCTGCGCGGCCTACTACCGCTATCGGCGGCAGAGTTTGCGCCACCGCGAACCGCCGTCTCCGCAACCCGCCGCGTCAGTTTGACTGCGCGTTTTCTCCGGCGGTGTCTTCCTGCGTCTCGCTGATGACCGGCGCGACGGCCTGCAACTTGTCTCCGGCATCCAAACTGACGAGTTTCACCCCTTGAGTGTTGCGTCCGGCTTCGCGGATGCCGTTGACGGAAATGCGGACCATCTGGCCCTTGAAGGTGATGAGCATGATTTCGTCCGTGTCGCGCACGGTCAGGGCGCCAATGACGGCGCCGGTCTTTTCCGTGGTTTTCATCGTTATGATGCCTTTGCCGCCGCGCGACTGGACGCGGTATTCCTCGAAGTCCGTCCGCTTGCCGATGCCGTTTTCACCGGCCACCAGGAGTTTGGCGTCCGGCACGACAATGGCCAGCGCGACGACCTCATCGCCCTTGGACAAATGGATGCCGCGCACACCAGCGGCGGGCCGGCCCATCGGGCGGGCGTCCTCTTCGTTGAACCGGATGCTCATGCCGTCGCGCGTGATCAGGACGACTTCGTTCTGGCCGGTCGTCAATTTCACGTCAATCAGCACGTCTCCCGGCTCGATGCCGATGGCGATGATGCCGCCCTTGCGGACATTGGCGAATTCCCTAAGTTCGGTCTTCTTGACCGTGCCTTGCTTCGTCGCGAAGAAAATGTAGCCGGGTTGTTCCCAGGTCACGTCCTCCTTGTTCGCGTCGGTCTCGGACTGGATGCGGATGAGGGCGGCGATGGTTTCGCCCGCTTTCAACTCCAGGAGATTGGCGATGCTCCGGCCCTTGGCCGCCCGGCCCATGTCGGGAATTTCATGCACGCGTTCGACATAAACCCGGCCGGTGTTGGTGAAAAACATCAGGTAGTCGTGCGTGCTGGCGGTGAACAAGTGCTCGATGAAGTCCTTGTCCTCGTCGGTGGCGCCCTCCCGGGTGGTCATGCCGATGACGCCCTTGCCGCCGCGGCGTTGGGAGCGGTAGCTGGAAATGTTGGTGCGCTTGATGAGGCCGTTGTGCGTGAGCGTGATGATGACGCCTTCATTGGCAATCAAGTCTTCAATCGCAATTTCGCCCTCATCGGGCACCAGGTCGGTCAGGCGCGGCGTGGCGTATTTCTCCCTGATCGCCTGCAGCTCGGCCTTGATGAGGGTCAGCACGCGCGCTTCCCGGGCCAGGATGTCCAGCAGATCCTTGATGCGGGCGAGCAGTTCCTTGTATTCGGTTTCGACCTTGTCAATTTCCAGGCCGGTCAACTGGTAGAGGCGCAATTCCAGAATCGCGTCCACCTGCCGCTCGGTCAGGGCGTAGCGACCCTTGCTCAAACGCTCCTCGCTGCGGATCAAAACGCCCCAGTGCTCAACTTGTTTCTGCGTCCACTCGAACGCCAGCAATTTCACCCGCGCCTCTTCGCGGGTTTTGCTGCCGCGGATGATTTTGATGAACTCATCGAGGTTCGCCAGCGCGCAGAGATAGCCTTCGAGAATTTCCGCGCGTTCCTCGGCCTTTTTCAACTGGAAGCGCGTCCGGCGCAGGACCACCTCGCGCCGGTGCTCGATGTAGCAGGCGATGAGTTCCTTCAGGCCAAGCGTCTTGGGCCGGCCGCGGTCAATCGCCAGCATGTTCACCGCAAAGCTCGTCTCCAGCGCCGTCTGTTTGAACAGATTATTGATGACGACCTTGGCGATGGCGTCGCGCTTGAGTTCGATGACCACCCTCGTGTTTTCGTCCGATTCATCCCGGACGCCGGTGATGTCGGTAAAACCCTGGACCTTGTCGTTGACCAGCGCGGCGATGCGTTCGACCAGCAGGGCGCGGTTGATGCCGTAGGGGATTTCCGTCACCACGATCTGGTCCTTGCCGCCCTTGAGTTGCTCCACTCCGACCCTGCCGCGGATTTTGAGGCTGCCGCGCCCGGTCGTGAAATACTCCTTGATGCCTTCCAGCCCGCAGATCATGCAGCCCGTCGGAAAATCCGGGCCTTTGATGAATTTCATCAGGCCCTGGACCGTGATCTCCGGATCGTCAATCTGCGCGCAGATGCCGTCAATGATTTCGCCCAGATTGTGCGGCGGAATGTTGGTCGCCATGCCGACGGCGATGCCCGTGCCGCCGTTGACGAGCAAATTGGGAAATGCGGCCGGGAAGACGGTCGGTTCAGTGCGGGTCTCGTCGTAGTTGGGAACGAAATCCACCGTGTCCTGGCCCATGTCCTCCATCAGCACGGCGCCGAGGTGCGCCAGCCGCGCCTCGGTGTACCGCATGGACGCAGGCGGGTCGCCTTCGACCGATCCGAAATTTCCCTGGCCGTCCACGAGCCGTTCGCGCATGGCCCACGGTTGGGCCATGTGAACCAGCGTCGGGTAAATGGCCTGGTCGCCGTGCGGATGATAATTGCCCATCGTTTCCCCGACGATTTTGGCGCACTTGAGGTGCTTGCGGTTCGGCATGACGCCGAGATCGTTCATGGCAAACAGGATGCGGCGTTGCGAGGGCTTGAGGCCGTCGCGCGCGTCCGGCAGGGCCCGGGAAATGATGACCGACATCGAGTAATCCAGAAACGAGTTCTTGATCTCCTCGGCGACGTTGATCTTGGCCACTTTTTCCCCGGCGGCGAACAACGGCGTGTTGGTCACCGGCAAATCGTTGGACTCTTTGGACTTTTTTTCGTCGGGCATCGGGCAAATCAGTTAAATTTTCAACGGCAATTTTTCCGGGAACACCGGCACGGCGATCAGCCGCGCCCCATCGTGCATCCGCGCGTCCGTGGTGCAGAGCGGAAATTCCTGGGCCATGTCGCAGGCCGCCAGATGCAGCGCGTCCAGCGCGCGCAACGGCACGGCCGGCCGGCAATGCTGGACAATCTGCGCCGCTTTGCGCAGCGTCCGGTGGTTCAACTCGAACAATTGCAAAATTCCCTCGGCAATCATCTCCGCAAACTTTGCCTCCGCCCGCTCGCGTTGCGCCGCCGTGACCCGCGCCGCGCGCTCCTTGCCGCACAGCGCCGTTCTCACTTCAACCAGGGCAAGCTCCGAGGTCGTCAGCGGCTGCCCTTGAAGTTCGCGGTCAAAAAACGCCGTCTCCGATTCGGGAGTCAGCAACTTCACCAAAATGCCCATGTCGAGATACATCTCACCACCCGCGACCGTCGCGGTCGGCGCGAATGATTTCGTCGGCAAACGGGCCCTCGGTTTGCATCGGCATCGTTTTGAGGAAATCCCCCATGCCGGTGAACACCTTGCGTGGTTTCGTCTCGGCCTTGACCAATCTGGCCCTTGGCCTGCCGGCGCTCGTGATGGTCACTTCCTGTCCGCCGGCCGCCATTTCGAGCAGCGCCGAGAACTTGGCCTTGGCCGCGCGCACCGGGATTGTCAAACCAATGCCCGGCATGGCCACCGCCTCGCGCAGCATCAGCGCCCCCGTCGTTTCCTTTTCCATTTTCATTTTCGACGGGCGTTGTCTGTATGACGATTTTTGCCTTTTCACTCTCATGTGCTCAATGTAGTCACGTGTGACCACATAAGTCAACCCCTTTGGCAAGCGTTTTTAAACGTCCAGGTTCCTGACGTTCAGCGCGTTGTCCTCGATGAACTGCCGGCGCGGCTCGACCTCCTCGCCCATCAGTTTGGTGAACATTTCCTCGGCCTCGACGGCGTCGGTCAGGTCAATGCGCAGCAATTTCCGCCGGGAAGGGTCCATCGTGGTCTCAAACAGTTCGCCGGGATTCATCTCGCCAAGCCCCTTGAACCGCTTGATGGTCAGACCGCGGCGCCCCATCTCCTTGACGGAGGCGAGAATTTCCGGAATTGAAAACAGCGGCTTGACGGTTTCGCGCTCCCCTTCGCCCTCGATCAGTTCAAACAGCGGCTGGTCCTGGGCGGCGTAGTGCCCGACGCTGAACCCCTTTTTCGCCAGCTTGCCGAGCAATTCGGCGATGGCCTTGCTTTCGTGCAATTCGACGTGCCGCGCGCGCCGCGTCGAGCCGTTCTTCTTCTCGATGGTCGTCGTGTCGCCTTCGTCCTCGCCGAACAATTTCAAGTCGGGGTTTTTCGCGCCGAACTGCGCCAGCTCGTCCTCGGTGTGGAAATAATGAACCGTCTCGTCGTTGCCCTCGCGCACCTTGACCAGGTGCCGGGGAAAGTCGCCGGTCTTTTTCTGCCGGTGCTCGATGTAGTCCGCGAAGTCGCCGCCATGGCGCTTCAAGGCGTTGGCGTATTTGTCGAGCGATTCGAGCAATTCCAGGATTTCGGCCAGTTGCTTTTGGGAAAGTTCCTTCTGGTCGGCAAGATTTTTCAGACGCGCCTCCTCCGTGCCCAATTCGATCAGGATCTTGTTGAGCTTGGCGTCGTCCTCGACGTATTCCACGCGCTTCTTGCGGGAGATCTGGTACAGCGGCGGCTGCGCGATGTACACAAACCCGCGTTTGATCAACTCCGGCATCTGCCGGTAGAAAAACGTCAGCAGCAGGGTGCGGATGTGCGACCCGTCCACGTCGGCGTCGGTCATGATGATGACCTTGTGGTAGCGGAGCTTTTCGAGATTGAACGCGCCTTCGCTCTCGCCGTCGCCGATGCCCGTGCCCACGGCGGTGATCATGGTGCGGATCTCGTTGTTCTGAAGGACCTTGTCCAGCCGCGCTTTCTCGACGTTGATCAATTTGCCGCGGATCGGCAGGATCGCCTGGAACTTCCGGTCGCGCCCCTGCTTGGCCGAGCCGCCGGCGGAATCCCCCTCGACGATGAACAATTCGGTGTTGGCCGGGTCGCGGTCCGAGCAATCCGCCAGTTTGCCCGGCAGCCCGCCGCCGGTGAGCGCCCCTTTGCGGACCGTTTCACGCGCCTTGCGGGCGGCCTCGCGCGCCCGCGCCGCCAGCAGGCCTTTCTCGACGATTTTTTTCGCCACGCCCGGGTTCGCGTCGAAATACGTCATCAACCCGTCATAGACAATGGACGACACGATGCCGTCAATTTCCGTGTTGACCAGCTTGACCTTGGTCTGCGACTCGAAACGCGGGTTGGGCAGTTTCACGCTCAACACGCACACCAGTCCCTCACGCACGTCGTCGCCGGAAATCGCCGGGTCTTTCTCCTTCAGGAGACTGTTCTGCTTGGCGTATTGGTTGATGGCGCGGGTGAGCGCCGAGCGAAAACCGGTCAGGTGCGTGCCGCCGTCGGTGTTCGGAATGGAATTGGCGAAGCACAGGATCTGGTCGCTGTAACTGTCGGTGTATTGCAGCACGCAATCCACGAACACGTCCTCGTCCCGGCCGTCAATCTTGCTTTGGCGCTTGCCGGCGAGCGCGACCGGCCTGGGATGCAGCGGTTGTTTGCTCCGGGCCAGTTGGCGGACGAACTGCTCAACGCCGTCGCGGTAGAAGAACGTCTCCGCCTTTTCATCGCGCTCGTCCTGGAGCGTGATCTCGATGCCCGGATTCAGAAACGCCAGTTCGCGCAGCCGGTTCGCCAGGATGTCGAATTTGAATTCCGTCGTGATCGTGAAGATCACCGGGTCGGGCTTGAAGGTGATGAGCGTGCCGGTGCTCCTGGACTGGCCGATCACTTCGAGCTTCTGCGTGGTCTTGCCCTGCGCGAATTCCATCGAATACACCTTGCCGTCGCGCGAGACCTCCACCTTGAACCATTCGGAAAGGGCGTTGACGCATTTGGCGCCCACGCCGTGCAGGCCGCCGGAATATTTGTAGGCGCCCTGGCCGAACTTTCCGCCGGCGTGCAGGTTGGTCAGCACCAGTTCGACCGCCGGCATTTTCCACTTGGGATGCACGTCCACCGGAATGCCACGCCCGTCGTCGCGGATGGACACCGAGCCGTCCACGTGCACCGTGACTTCGATCTTGCGACAATGCCCGGCCAGGTGCTCGTCTATCGAATTGTCCAGCACCTCGAAGACGCAGTGGTGCAACCCCCGCTCGTCCGGATCGCCGATGTACATGCCCGGCCGTTTGCGCACGGCTTCCAGCCCCTCCAGCTTGTCAATCTTTGACGCGTCGTATTTCTCGGCAGCCGCCGTGGCCGGCAAGTTTTCCACCTCGGTCAAATCAGCTTTCTTGGCCATAAAAATCTCCAAAACACCCGCTCGCGGTCGTAATTTCCTAGATGGAAAATTTTACAGAAAGCGGCCTTTTGACACAATGTTTATTTGCGGAATTCTCGGGCAAACCACACCATTAGTTGAGTGGAACCGGCGCCCGAACCAAATGGGTTGTGGTCGGGGAAAATCCGTGCCGAAAGATATTTCAACGCGGGGCCGGAGGAACGGGATTTGACCACGGTGGACGCTCCCAAAGGCTTGGAAACGGCGCCGTTGAAGTCCCACGGCCACTCGAAATTTTGGAATCAGAACACCACAAACACAAGGCGTTTGCCCACCCTGGTTTCGCTTAAAAGCCAGAGCCAGGAACCACCGTGCGGCAACGACGTTCTCACGGGTTCTGCCGGTCTGCTTTACGCGCGCAAGGCCTGAAGCAATTCGGTGCCGCGGGGACTCCCCCAGCCGGTGCAGGCATCCCAACCGGGGCCTGCGGAATAAAATTTCTTGTCGTTCGGAAACGAACCATTGTCCCCTTCGACGATGTCGTGGAAGCCTTTGATGTTGGCCGGCGGCTGATACAGCAACGGATTGACGAAGCCGACCGGCTTGCCCAGCGCCTGGTTGAGCCGCGCGATCAGGGCCGACCACAGTGGCGCGACGGCGCTGGTGCCGCCGGAACTCCCTTCGCTGCCATCCACGGCAACGATGTAGCCGGTGTTGGCGTCGGCGTCTCCGGCCACGTCTGGCACGCCGCGGCCGGTTCCGCCGCCCGGGTTCACCGAAGGCGGCACGTTGGCGCCGGTCTGCCAGCCGGGCAACGGAAACACCCCGCTCACGCCGCCGCCCGTGGCCCAGCCATCGCGCGTGTTCCAGACTGTTTCTTTGGAGACGGCGCCGTTCTCCGCTTCCAGATGCGTGCCGCCGCAGGCCAACACTTGGGGACTGGACGCGGGGAAATCCACGGTCGTCTGACCGGAAGGCTGGTCCGTGTCGTCGGCGCCATGGTCGCCGGCGGCAACGCAGATGGTGACGCCCAGCGCCGCCGCTTCCTGACAGGCGGCATCGAAGTCTTGCAGACTTTGTTGCGCGGCATTGGATTCCGGACCGCCCCAACTGACAGAAATCACCGAGGGTTTGTGGGTGGAATCATGGACGGCGACGCGCAACGCGTCCAGAAATCCGGCGTCCGTGTTCGGCGCGAAATAAACCGCGAGAACGGCCTTTGGCGCCAATGCGCCGGCCACTTCGAGGTCGAGCATCACTTCGCCGTCGGCGCTTTGCGGGTCGCCGGTGGGGCTGTTCTGGCCGCCGTCCACGGAAACGGCCTGGACTTGCGGCGGCGGGACGCCGAGTTGGGCGAAGTAGTTGTTGAGTTCCTTCGGGTCAAAGCCGCCGCCAAATTCCAGAATGCCGATGCACTCGCCGCTGCCGTCCAGGTTAGCCGGGAAATCGTAGAGTTTGCCCACTTCGAGCGGCGTGAACGGCCGCGGCCCGCCGGCGGCGCGCGGGCGTTTTCCGTCCGGGAACGGTTTGAATTGAAAGTGCGGACGCACGGCCGGCCGGTTGTCCAGGCCGGAAACGCCTTCAATCAACGGCGCGACGTCGGCCGGCAATTGGATCGGTCCGGCGCGGTGGCGGAACCGCACCCGACCCAGCAGGGCGGACTGCAATTGGACGCCGAACGCCCGTTGCATGGCCTCGACAGTGCCGGAGAGGCGCAGGGTACGTTGCCCGGTGTGGCGGCTGATCACCTCTAGGTTGAATTCCCGGGCGAACTGTTCGAGACGTTGGAAATCGGCGGCGTCGGCGCCGTAACGCGCGGCAAACTCATCGCGGGTGAGATATTGGCGGCGGGCCGGCGGTGCGGCGCAAAACGCTCCGCACTCCGGCGTGCCAGCCCAGGCCCGACGCGCCCGCACGCGGAGGGTGACTTCGAACCGCTCATCAGGATCGAGTTTTCACGTGAGCCGGGCGCCTTTCAACGGTGCCTTGTGGCTGCCTTTCAAAATGACCCGTTGGTCTTCCGCTTTCATTTCTTAATCAAGGTAAAGGAACCCGGTTGTCGGAAAATGTCAAGGGACCTGAAGGATGCGCTGAAACCGGCGCGGGCGGATGTTGGTTGAACGGGTTCAACCAACGCCGGGGGATTGCCGGCTTTGGCGATCAGTCCACCAGGTTTTTCTGCACGGCGTAATGGGTCAGTTCGGCGTTGTTCCGCATGTCCATTTTTTTCAGCACCCGGGCGCGGTAGGTGCTGATGGTTTTGACGCTCAGGGCCAGTTCGTGGGCGATCTGGCTGACGGTCTTGCCGGAGGCGATCATCCGCAGCACCAGAAATTCCCGGTCGGACAGCCGCTCGTGCGGCGCCTTCTGCACGTCCATGTCGAGGTACGACGCCATGCGCTCGGCCAGCGAGGCGCTGATGTAGCGCCCGCCGGTGACCACCTTTTCAATCGCGCCCACCAATTCGCCACCGGCGCTTTCCTTGGTCAGATAGCCGGCCGCGCCGGTCTTGAGCATGCGCACGGCGAACTGGTCCTCCGGGTGCATGCTCAGGACGAGGACGGGCATCTTGGGGCGCAGCCGTCTCATCTCCTTGAGCACCTCCAGCCCGCTGCGGCCCGGCATGGTGACGTCCAGCACGGCCACGTCCCATTTTTCCTTGAGGACGCGCGCCAGGGCTTCCTGGGCGTTGCGCGCCTCGCCGAACACGGCCCGCTTGAAGTGGTCAGCAAGAATGAGCTTAAGCCCTTGCCGCACGACGGCGTGGTCGTCTGTCAGGAGAATTTTCATGGAAATTCAATTTGTTGGGTCCCGCCTCTTTCTGGGGCCGCGGGATGCGCACGGTCACGGTGGTGCCCCGGCCCGGCTCGCCGCGCAGGCGCACCTCGCCGCCCAGCAGCGCGGCCCGTTCCCGCATGCCCAGCAGGCCGATGGATTTGGTGTTGTTCATTTCCGCCTCCGAAATGCCTCGTCCGTTGTCCTTCACCTCGAGCACCAGGAACTGGCCCATCTGGGCGAAGCGCACGTCCACCTTCGTCGCGTGGGCGTGCCGGATGACGTTGGTCAGCGTTTCCTGGAAGATGCGGAAGAAGGCGGTGTTCAATTCCTGCGCCAGCATGGTTTCGCGGACGGCGGACTGGACAGGGCAGTGGATGCCGGTCTGCCGTTCAAACTGGAGCGCCTGCCATTCCAGGGCGGCGGGCAACCCGGCGCTGTCCAGCACGCCGGGCCGCAATTCGGTGGCGATGCGGCGGACGGTTTGAATGGTTTCGTCAATGCGCTCGGTCATCGTTTTGGTGCTCTCGTGGAGCGATTTCGATTTCGCGGGCAGGCGCCCGCACAGCCACGTCAATTGCAACTTCAACCCCGTCAACGCCTGGCCCAATTCGTCGTGCACCTCGCGCGCGATGCGGGTGCGTTCCTCCTCGCGGACGTGCTGGAGATAAACCGACAGCGCCCGGAGTTGCTCGTGCGACTGGCGCAACTGCTCCTGGGCGCGCCGCCGCGCCGCCCGCTCCTCCGCCTCGCGCAGGGCGCGCTGCACGGAGGGCAGCAGGCGCGACAGCCGGTGTTTGAGCACGTAATCAGTCGCGCCCTTCTTGAGCGTTTCGATCGCCACCTCCTCCCCCAGCGTGCCGGTGACGAAAATGAAGGGTATGTCCGGGCATTTTTCCTGGGCAATGGCCAACGCCGCGTAACCGTCGAACGACGGGAGCGAATAATCCGAAAGGATCAGGTCCGGCGGCCCGCGTTCCAGCGCGCGGGTGAACGCGGGCCGCGTCTCCACCCGCTCGCTGGAAAAGACAACCCCGCCTTTGCGCAGCGTATGCATGACCAGCTCTGCGTCCATTTCGCTGTCTTCCAGCATCAGGATGTGAATCTCGGTCTTCACGGATTTTCACCCGCTCGCGTCCTTGTTTCCGCGTCTCTTGAAGCGGGGCGCGGACGGTGCCGGAAAACGGTCCGGCCCTAAATCGCCGCCGCCAGACGCGGGCGATCGCGGGTCTCCGTCTCCGCGAACATAGCCTGTGGCGGCAACACGTTCAACGCGCCCCAGAAGCAGCCGACGCGCTTGAGCGTCTCGTTGAACTTCGGGAAATCCGCCGGCTTGACGACGTAGGCGTTGGCGCCCAGTTCGTAACTGCGGCTGACATCCGTGGGTTCGCTCGACGAGGTGAACATCACCACGGGGATGTTTTTGAACCGCGCGTCCGACTTGATTTGTTGCAGCACCTCCAGCCCGTCCATCTTGGGCATCTTGAGGTCCAGCAACACGAAAGCCGGCTGGCTGCGGTCGCGCCCCTGGAACTCGCCGCGGCGGTAGAGGCAATCCAGCGCCTCCAGTCCGTCGCGGGCCACGATCACGTCGCACGCCAGTTCCTCCGGCGCCAGCGCCAGTGTCGTCAATTCCGCGGTGGGCGGGTCGTCGTCCACCAGCAGGATCCATTTTGATTTTTTCATTTTGAACCTCCTTCGGGTTGATCGGGGATGGTGAAGTAAAAAGTGGCGCCCTGGTCCACGGCGCTTTCGGCCCAGATGCGCCCGCCGTGGCGGTGAAGGATGCGCTGCACGTTGGCCAGGCCGATGCCCAGGCCTTCAAATTCGCGCACCGGATGCATCCGCTGAAACACGCCGAACAGTTTGCCGGCGTATTTCATGTCGAAGCCCACGCCGTTGTCGCGCACGAAATAGACCGTCTCCTGGTTTTCGATTTTGGCGCCGACCTCGATTTTGGCCGGGTGTCGCGAGCGGGTGTATTTGAGCGCGTTGGAAAGGAGGTTGATGAGGGCCTGCCGCAGCATGAGCGGGTCGCCGCGCGCCGGAGGCAGGTCGCCGATGTGCCATTCGATGTCGCGCCCTTCGATCTCCGGCTGCAGTTCCCGCCGCGCCTCCTCGACGAGGCGGGCGACGTCCACTTTCGCGCGCCGCATCTCCGCGCGGCCCATCCGGGAGAAATCCAACAGCGCGTCAATCAGGTGGCTCATTTGTCGCGCGCCCTCGGCGATGGTTTGGAAGTACCGTCGGTCCTTGTCGTCCAGCTTGGGCGCGCCCTCGTTTTGCAGGATGTCCACGAAGCCGTTGATGCGGAGGAGGGGCGCGCGCAGGTCGTGGGAAACCGAGTAACTGAAGGCCTCCAGTTCCTCATTGGCGGCCTGCAGTTGCGCGGTGCGCTCCAGGACCCGTTGCTCCAGTTGCTCGTTGAGCTGGCGGATTTTTTCCTCCGCCTTTCTTTGCTGCGTGATGTCGCGCGCGATCTTGGAGAACCCCCGCAGTTTGCCGTTTTCATCGCGCAAGGCGGTGATGAACCCCTGCAGCCAGATGCGCCCCCCGTCCTTGCGCACGCGCCAGCCGTCATAAACCGCCCGCCCTTCCAGTTCCGCCAGTTTCAACAGGTGCGCCGGCACGCCGTGTTCGACATCCTCGGGCGGGAAAAACACGGCCAAGGGTTTGCCGAGAATTTCCTCCGCGCTGTAACCCATGGTGCGTTCGGCGCCGGCGTTCCAGGTCGTTACCAGCCCTTCCGGATTGAGCATGTAAATCGCGTAATCGCTGACGGTCTCCACCAGCGTCCGGTAGCGTTCCTCGCTCTCGCGCAGCGCCGCCTCGGTCTTCTTGCGCTCGGTGATGTCCCGGATGATCGCGGTGCAGCGCGGTGGATCGTCTGTCAGGTCCCGGCTGATGGACAATTCGGCGGGGAACTCGCTGCCGTCGGCGCGGCGCAGGGTCAGTTCCACCGGTCGCCCGATCAGGCTCCCGACGCCGGTCATCAGGTAATCGGTCAGCCCGTCGTGGTAAATTTCCCATATCCGAGGCGGCACGATCAAATCGTCCGGCGACCTGCCCAGGGCCCGTTCGCGGGGGTATCCGAAAATCTTCGCCGCGGCGGGATTCCATTCCTGGATCTTGCCGTCGCGGTCAATCAACACGATGGCGTCGGAGGCGGTCTCCAGGATGAACGATTTAAGGGCCTCGCTCTTGCGCAGTTCCTCTTCCGCCCGTTTGCGCCCGCTCACGTCGCGGGTCACCTGGGTGAACCCGCGCAATCTGCCTCCGCCGTTCCGCAGGGCGGTGATGACCACGTTGGCCAGGAATTTCTTCCTGCCCTTGCCGACGCGCCATGCTTCTTCCGTAAAACGGCCTTCGGCGGCGGCGGCCTTCAAGTTTGATTTTGGTTTTCCCTCTGCCCGGTCCTCGTCCTCATAGAACATGGTGAAATTGCGCCCCATCACTTCGTCGGCGCGCCAGCTGTAGATCCATTCGGCGCCCGCGTTCCAGAAGGTCACCCGGCCTTGCGGATCCAGCATGAAGATGGCGTAGTCCTTGATGCCCTCCATCACCATCCGGAAACGCTGCTCCTTCTCGCGCAGCACCTCGTCCGTCTCTCGGCGCCGGGCGCGCTCCTGCGCCTCGCGCAGCGCCTGTTCCACGGCGGGAACGAGGTCGCTCAGACGCTCCTTCAGAACGCAATCCGCCGCGCCGCTTTTGAACCGTTCGATGGTAGTCTGTTCGCCGGAGGCGCTGGTCACAAAAATGAACGGCACGTCCGGACAACGGTCCTTCACAATCGCCAGCGCGGTAAACCCGTCGAAGGACGGCAGCCCGTGATCCGACAGAATCACATCAGGCGGGTTGTGCTGCAGTTCGTGAAGAAACTCCTCCCGGGTGTCCACGCGCTTGGATCGGAAATTAATGCCCCCCCGCCGGAGTTCGTGGTTGATGCGAACTACATCGGCGGCCACGTCTTCCAAAACCAAGACCTGAATCGCTTTGCTCACAAAATGATGACCACCATCTAGAGTTATTAGTAGCGGCTTCCCCGACGATGGATAGTGGGGTAAGAACCTGATTTAACGTGGAAATGAACCTCATCATCGCCATGGATTGAAGATTCCGCTCCGGGTTTTTGTCATCCGGAATCGTCGCACCGGAAACCGTCGCGGCCCAACCTCCTGCCGCGGCAGCACTTGCAAAGCAGTCGTCGAGCCGGCCTCCCTATTGGCGGGATCGGCGCGGGCCGGGTGCCTGTCCGGGCGGCTGTGAGGGTGGGTTGCGGCCGGCGGACACCGCCGCCATTCCACGAGTTGAATGCAGGACGGCTGACAATCTCCGCGTCTGCCGCTCCGCGCCCCGGCGGACTGCAAGGATCGGGCCGCCGTTCTTACCTCAGGAATTTCCGGCCTCGACGGCCGTCGGTCACCCGCACGCGCTCAGCCGGCCGCGCGCCGTTTGGATTTGGCGCCGGATTTTCGTTCCAAGTCCGCCACGCGCTTGAGCAACTCGGGCAGGTGGCGCAGGGCGATCATCTGGCGTTTGGCGTCCTTGTCCGGCTGGGCGGGGATCCAGAGCCATTTCCCGCCGTCGGGAATGTCGTTCATCACGCCGGATTTGGCAGCCACGATGGCGCGATGGCCGATCTTCAGATGCCCGGCGACGCCGACCTGCCCGGCCAGGACCACGCCATTGCCCAACTTCGAACTGCCCGCGATCCCGGCTTGCGCCACCAGCAGACACCCTTCGCCGATTTCCACGTTGTGCGCGATTTGCACCAGGTTGTCAATTTTCGTGCCCTGCCCGATGACCGTCGAGCCGAGGGCGCCCCGGTCAATCGTCACGTTGGCGCCAATTTCCACGTCGGCGCCGACCACCACGTTCCCAATCTGCGGGACTTTCCGGTGGATGCCCCCATCCAGCACATAGCCAAAGCCGTCGGCGCCGATCACCGCCCCGGCGTGGATGCGCACCCGATGGCCGATCTCGCCGCCCGGATAAATCGTCACGTTCGGAAACAAATTCACGTCCTCGCCCAGCCGGCAATCGTCACCGATGAAATCCCCGCCCTGCAGCACCGTCCGCGCTCCCAGGACCGCGCGCTCGCCGACGACGCAGTGCGGTCCGACGTGCGCGCTGGCGTGAATTTTGGCCGAGGTGGCGATGACCGCCGTCGGATGGATGCCGGCAGCGAATTTTTTTTCGGGAAAAAAGAGCGCCACCGCCCGGGCAAACGCCACCCGCGCGTCCGGCACGCGGATCAGAGTCTTCCCGCTGCTTTGGAACCGGGCGTCGGCGATGACCGCCGTGGCCGCGCTGCGTTCTGCGCGCAGAAAGTAGTCTTCATTTTCAGCGAAGGTGAGGTCGCCGGCCCGGGCGTGTTCGGCCGGGGCGAACCCATTCAGGACGGCAGCGGCGTCTCCAACCACCTCGCCTCCAACAAGTTCCGCAATTTCTGCGGTTGTGAAAGACATAGAATTGACTTGATTGTCGGGGTTCACTATAAAGAGGACTGCATTCAGTTCAACCCAATCTTTTATGGCAAAAACTCTGCGGGTGGGCATGATCGGCTGCCGCTTCATGGGCCGGGCGCATTCCAACGCATGGCGACAGGCGCCGCGGTTCTTTCCGCTCAAGGCCAATGTCGAGTTGAACACCATCTGCGGCCGGCACGCCGCCAATGTCCAGACCGCGCGACTGCAACTGGGCTGGCAGAAGGCCACGACCGACTGGCGCGAGATTGTCGAATCGCCGCTCATTGACATCGTGGACATCGTGACGCCGACGCATTGCCACGCGGAGATGGCGATTGCCGCCGCGCAAAACGGCAAGCACGTCCTGTGCGAAAAGCCGCTGGCGATGAGCGTCAAGCAGGCCGAGGCCATGCTCGCCGCCGCGCAAAAGTCCAAGGTCGTCCACATGGTCTGCCACAATTACCGGCGCATCCCGGCCATCGCGCTGGCCAAAAAAATCATTGGCGAGGGCGATCTGGGGCGGATTTATCATTTCCGGGCGCGCTACGCCCAGGACCGGTTGGCCGACCCGGAGTTTCCGCTGGACTGGCGGTTGCAGAAGGCGACCAGCGGCAGCGGCGTCCACAGCGACATCAATTCGCACATTATTGACCTGGCTCGTCACCTGGCCGGCGAGTTCAAGGAGGTCTGCGGCCTGGTGCACACCTTCGTGCCCGAGCGGCCGCTGGTGGAAACCCCGGCCAAGAGCAGCCCCGCCGCCAAGGCGGCGCGCAAGATGGGCAAGGTGGACGTGCCCGACTCGGCGGCGTTCCTCGGCTGGCTGGACAACGGCGTGCTGGCCAACCTCGAAGCCACCCGCTATGCTCTGGGCCGCAAGAACCACATTGAAATTGAGATCAATGGGAGCAGAGGCTCGCTCTATTTTGATTTCGAGGACATGAATCGTCTGAAGTTTTACAACGGCGAGGATCCCAGGGATCGGCGCGGTTTCCACGACATCCTGGTGACCGAGCGCGACGGCGTGCATCCCTATGTCGGCCACTGGTGGCCGCCGGGCCATGGCCTCGGCTACGAGCACACGTTCATCCACGTGGTCGCCGACCTCGTGAACGCCTGCGCGGAGGGAAAGGCCGTGGCGCCGACGTTTGAAGACGGATTGAAAAACCAGCGCGTGCTGGCGGCCGTCGAGGAATCGTCGCAAAAAGGCAGGTGGGTGAAATTGTGACGGGCGCGAATGAAACCCCGACGCCTTCCGGCGAAACCCAACATTTCCGCATCGGCTCGGTCGAATACCTCAACGCCGTCCCGCTGACGCGCGGCATCGAAGACCGGGTTCTCTACGCCACTCCTGCCCGGCTGGCCGAGTTGCTCCGGCGGGGCGAACTGGACGCGGCGCTGGTCAGCGTCACCGAGGTGTTGCTCCATGACCGCTACGACGTGCTGGACGGCGTGGCCATCGCCTCGCTCGGCGAGGTTTACAGCGTGCTGCTGGCGCATCGGAAACCGCTGGAACAGGCGCGGGAAATCTTCTGCGACACCGCCTCGCTCGCCAGTGTCAATCTGCTGAAGGTCCTGCTGGCCGAGCGCGGACTGAATCCCGGGTTCAAGCCGCTGGAGACCTACGCCGCGGCGGCGGAGAAGGATTTTGTGCTGCTCATCGGCAACCGGGCGATTGATTTCCAGCGCGCCCCGCGCGCGCACGAGATTTTTGACCTGGGCGCGGCCTGGTTTGAACTGACCAACCTGCCGTTCGTCTATGCCGTCTGGGCGCTGCGGCGGGGCATCGAGAATGCGCAACTGCGCCGCCAACTGCGCGAGGCCAAGGAGTTCGGCGTCAAGACGCTGGACTGGATCATCCGCCACCGCACCGAATACGACCACGACTTCCGCAAGGATTACTTTGACTGGCACATCCACTTCCACCTGGCCGAGGACGAGAAGCGGGGCCTGGCCAAATTTTCGGAATTGCTGGGGCGTCACGGTTTGGGGCCGGTTTACCCGCCGCGGTTTGTTTGGTGAAAAATGAGCCGGACTGTCTGCGGGCGCCGTCCCTGCGGCGATGAGCAATTTTCACCGCGGCCACTGGCCGGTGCGCAGGTAGGGCTTGAGCTTTTCCTTGAGCGTTTCGCGGCCGCGATGGATGAGCGACTTGGTGGCCGAAAGCGAGCAGCCCAGAATCTCGGCGATTTCCTCGTAGCTCAACTCCTCCTGCCGGCAGAGCAGGAGGGCGCTGCGCTGGCTTTCGGGCAGACCAGCCAGGGCCGCCTCGATCTTCTCGACCAGTTCGCCGTGCAGCAATTCCTCCGTCGGCGAGACGCGCCGCTTGTCTTCGAACTGGCGGCCGGGCAGTTCCTCGTGTTCCGGGTGCGGGGCGTCCAGCGGTTCGGCCGGATGCCGCGAGCGGCGGCGCAGTTCGTTCAGGCAGAGGTTGCGCGCGATGGTGAACAGCCAGGTCGAGAATTTCGCCGTCTGCCTGTAGCGCCGGCGCGATTTGTAAATCTGCAGAAAGACCGTCTGCGCCAAATCCTCGGCCTCCGTCTCGTCGCGCAGGGAGCGGCAGATGAAATTGATCGCCGGCTGCTTGTATTTGTCCACCAACATGGCGAAGGCCTCGCGGTCGCCGCGCTTGACGCGGAGCATCAGCGCGGCATCGGGGTC
>JAGWMQ010000044.1 GCA_028873125.1 Verrucomicrobiota bacterium
CCCCGCCCATGAAGATGCACCTGGAACATTCGTTCCGAAACAACAAGTGGCGCCGGGAGAAATACGTGCAGGATCATCTGCGGGCGCGGCCGGTGGTGGTGCGGGGCGACGGCGACACCCGGCTGGACCGCTACGCCACGATCGAGGAAATGCCGTTTGAGATCGAGCGCTTCGTCTTTGCCAAGCCGATGGCTCACAGCACCGAGGGCCGGTACCTGCAAATCCCCACTCTCACCGTGGGCAAATCCGTCATCATCCGCTCCAGGCACGATCCCGCGCGCCAAACCTCCCTCGATTTTCTCCAAGCCTGCCTCATTCCGGCCGGCTTCGGCGATTACGAGTTCATCAGCCTGGACGGCTCGCAATGCACCGTGGTGATGATCCGGCTGAAAAGGAGTTAGAAACTCCCTGAACCTTGTCCCGCTGGTCTTCATCCGTGGCCCACTCCCGTTCCCCGGCTCACGGCTGCGAAAGGCGGTAGAAGCTTTGCGGTGGGCCCGGGTCAATGACATTGGTCACCGTCAGCGCGCCGGTGGGATTGGCCACGGTCTCCAGCAACGTCCAGTTCGCCAGGTCCGCCGAGGAATAGAGCGAGAACGACTTGCCGGTCTGGCCGCGCAGGAAAAGTTCGAGTTGCCGGTCCCTGGGCGCCACGCCGGTGAACTCAGGCGCGCACACCAGTCCCGCGCCGCCGGCGGAATGGATGGCGGCGATTTCGGATGCGCTCAAAGCCCGGTGGAAAAGGAGAATTTCATCCAGGCTGCCCAACAGGTAATCCGTGAACGTGCGCCCCTTTCTGGCGCCGATCGCGTCCGAAGTGCTGAACGTGTCCAGGCCGATGTAGTCGCGCGGCAGCGGAAAGCTGACGGGCACCGCACCCTGCAGGACGCCGTCGGCGTAGAGCTGGATCGAGGCGCCGTTGTCCACCAACGCCAGATGCGTCCAGGTGTTCAACGGCGCGGTGTAATTGAAGGTGTAATCCGCCACGCCCAATATGGTCACGCCGACCTTGCGCGTGCCGTTGTATTGCTCCAGCTTGAGGACATTGGTGCTGGTGTCCGAAAACAAGGCGGCGGACGCCCCCGGCGCGTTCTGGCGGTTGACCCACAGGCAGACCGTCCAGGGCGGGGACAGTTCCGGGAGACCGGTTTTCAGATAGCTGGCCGCGCCGTCAAAATGAAGCGATTGGCGGACTTCTCCCGGCGCGTAATAGGTTGCATTCTGTTGCGCGTCGCCGCCCCCGACAAAAATGTCGCCGCCACTGCCGTCGGCGGGCCACCAGTTCGCCAGGCTGGGCGGCGAGAGGACGCTTCCGGGCGCGTTGGTCAGCGGCGAGACGACGGACAACAGGGCGGAGTAACTCAAGGCGCAGCCGCTGGGATTGGTGACCAACGCCGAGTATGCGCCCGCCTCGGCGGACCGGACGTTGAAGAGGCTGCAACTGGAATTGGTGGCGCCGGGAATGTCGGCCCCGTTGAATTTCCATTGGTAACGGTAGGCTCCTCCCGAAGGCAGGTTCAGGGCGAACGTCGCGTTGGAACCTTGCGGCACAGTCAGGTTGGTGGTGCCGGCGAGAATGAGGCTGGCCGCCATCCCGTTCCAATCGGCAACCGTGTGATGCTGGCAGCTCCAATAGCTGACGCCATGATAACCGCCACGGCCGGCGGGCAATGGATCGTTCTTCAGCCGGTAAACAAAATTGGTGATGTCGGAAACGGGTTCGGCGTAGCCGCTGCTGTTCCAGCCCTGGCCGATGGGGATGATGGGCTTGATGGCGTTGGTCGCGGTCCCGGTGAGGCCGTTCTGCCAGGCGCTCCACTCGGCATCCATGTCGTGGACCATGCTGGGAACGGAAATGCCCAAGTCGGCCCAATAATCCTGCGGCATCACCGCGTCGCAATACGTTCCGAACTGGACGTAAGGAAAGGCCGGGTGATAGCTGATGTAAGAAAACGGCGCGTAGGCCAGAAACCGGCTCGGATAAGCGGCCTTGATGCCCGAAGCGTAAGCCGCCGCCGCAGCAGCTTGTCCTTCATACTCGCTTTCCGCATCAATGATCAATCCGTCGCCGCCGACACTCAACGCCCATTTGGCGACGTTCAACTCGGCCGCCTCGGAGGAATTGAAACCGCTCGTGGCATTCGTGTAATTTCCATAGATATAGACCCAGGCGAAGATTTTCATGCCCTCGGCGTGCGCCTCGTTGATGATGGCGGCATTCCACTGGCTCCATTCGTTGACGCCGTCGCCGGCCTTGACGCAGATCCATTGCATTCCCTTGCCGGCTTCGTAATCAATCACCGCCTGCGGCGTGGAGACGCCCAGCGCGTTCTGGCACGCGGGGATTTCCCAGATCCAGTCGCCCTGCCCCAGGTGATTGGGGTCCACGCCGTTGGCCAGCCCGGCGCCGGCGTGTGCGGAAACAAGAATCAGCGGCGCCAGGCTGCAACCGACGGCAAAGGCGGTTTTCACACGAAGTTGGTTTTGGCAGCCCCCGCGCCCAGGATGGCGCGTCCCGCCTCGAGTCGGGCTTGAATAATCTGAACAACCCAGACGAGAAACAGCCCCCGGCGCCCAATCAATAACCTGGCCCGATTTTGATGATGGCGGAGGCATGGGACAATGAGGTGCATGCGACCGCCCCATCGTAGAACCGGGATGCAGTTTTGCAATTGGAAAACCCGGAACAACTGGAACCGGCCCGAGGCGGCCTGAAAACCGCGTCGTCACCGTGGAAAAGACTTCAACCCATCCCGCCGCTGGCGTAGTCTTCCCACGTTTGCCAGTTGCTCACATGAAGTCTCAGTGCGTCTGCGGTGTTGTTTTGTTCTGCTTGACCGGGGTTGGGGCGGTCGCCGCGCCGGTGATTGATCCGCTTCCTGCCGCAAATATTCCCGCGGGCAAGACCCTGATTGTCCCGGTCACGGCGGCTTCGTCCAACGGACGCCCGTTGACTTTCACGGCCCGCAGCAGCATCGGCGGCATCACGGTTGCAGTCCACACGAACAATCCGTTCTGGAAGATGACCGTGGTGCAGGCCGCGCCCGCCAACGCGCCGGGCGCGTATCCAACGCCGTTTCGCGGCGGGGCGGTCACGGTCACCAACGTCGGTGACCTGACCTTCATGCTGTTCCGCGAACTCGCGCCGCACACGGTGGACGTGATCCAGGGATTGACGGCGGCCGGCCTTTACACCAGCAACACCCTCTTTCACCGCGTCATCGCCGGATTCATGATTCAGGGCGGGGACCCGGACACCAATGGCACCGGCGGGCCGGTCTTCCGCT
This sequence comes from Verrucomicrobiota bacterium, assembly GCA_028873125.1. GTDB lineage: Bacteria > Verrucomicrobiota > Verrucomicrobiia > Limisphaerales > UBA11358 > UBA11358. The sequence continues at coordinate 3,288 of JAGWMQ010000044.1, forward strand.
ACGACGACGAGTTCAACCCGGACGCCATCTTCAGCGGACGCGGGCAACTGGCGCTGGCCAATTCCGGCAAGGACACCGACGGCTCGCAGTTCTTCGTGACCGTGGCCCCCTACCGCTACGGCGACTTTGGCTACACGATCTTCGGCCAGTTGGTGCGCGGCTTCGACGTTCTTTCCAACCTCAACAGCACGGCGACCGACGCCAACAACCGGCCGCTGGCCGATGAAATCATCGCCCATGCCTCGTTGGTGCCCGACCCTTTCGACACGGTGCTGACGCTCTCGGCCACAAACCACGCCGGCGTCGCGGGAACGATCAGCGTTGTCGCCGACGATGGCGCCGGCGGACGCGCCACGAATACGTTCACCGCCACCACCGTGGCCGATGCCACGATTGAAGCGCCGTTCCTGTATCCGGTCACGGTCACCAATCTGGTTGCGCCGGCAAACACGCCGCTGACCAATTATGTTTTCGGCTGTGATTTTCCGGGGGTCACGAACAACTGGTATGTCCAGTTCGCCGACGCCAATTCCTTCCAGGACGCCAGCAACTCGTTCTTCAAGGTGGTCACCAACCAGTTGATGCTTGTCATGGTGCCCGACACCAATTATGCCGGCCCCGTCCGTTGCAACGTTTACGTCAGCGGCAGCCCGGCATTTTCCAGCTACGATGTCCAGAATTACACCTTCGCTTTCGGTGACACCGCGATTGCCGCCACGGCCGGCAATTTCGAGGCGGAGGCGCTGACGCCGATCACCAATTGTCTGCTGGCCCGCTTCACCAACGGCGTCCCCGGCGCTGCGCCCGCCAACTTCAGCGCTTCCATCAACTGGGGCGACAACACGATCAGCAGCGGCCTCATCGTCACCAATCCCGCGGGCTGGAAGGAAGTCCGTGGCACTCACACTTACACCAACGCCGGAAATTATCCGGTCTATGTCACCCTCCAGAGCGCGCTGGGCGCCAGCGCGACAATGGTCTCCACCGGCAGCGTGCCGCCGTCTTTGACCCTGACCCGGACGGCGACCAACGATCTGGTGGGCTGGCCGGCGTGGGCGACCGACTACCAACTGCAATCGAACACCAACCCGGCTTTGGCCGACTGGACGGCGGTGACCAATTTCCCCGCGCTGTCGGGCTACCGCAGCGTCGTCCGCGACAGCCCGACCGGGGGGACCGTTTTCTATCGCCTGAAAAAGTAAGCATGAAAGCAACATGAAGACATCACTCTCGGGCTTGGTCCTGCTGGGCATGGCCACGCTGGCTTTCGCCGCGCCGCGCCCGGATTTTTATTCGGTCCTGGACTTTGGCGCCAAGGGCGACGGCCGGACCGACGACACCGCCGCCTTTCAGAAGGCGCTGACCGCCGCCGGGCAGGCGGGCGGCGGCGTGGTTTGCGCCCCGCGCGGCAGTTACTTCTTTGCCGGCCATCTCGAGGTGCCGCGCGCGGTGACTTTGAAAGGCGTCTGGGAGTCCGTACCGGCGCACAACGGCCTGCGCGACCGCGGCGGGGCCAAACCGACGGACAATGGCACGACTTTCCTCGTCACCGGGAACGAAGGAACCGAGGACGGCCCGGCGTTCATCACCTTGCACAGCGACAGCACGCTCAAAGGTGTAGTGCTTTACTATCCCCGACAGAATCCCGCCGGTGCGCCGAAGCCCTATCCCTGGGCCATCGCCATGCGCGGGAAAAATCCCGCCGTGCTGGCGGTCGATCTGCTCAATCCCTACGACGGCATTGACGCCAGCCGCAACGAGCGCCACCTGATCCGCGACGTCCAGGGCCAGCCCCTGCCCGCGGCATTTTCGTGGACAGCATTTACGACATCGGCCGAATTGAGGACGTGCATTTCAATCCCTGGTGGAGCGTCCAGCCGGGCCTGTTCCGCTGGCAGGAGGAACACGGCGAGGCGTTCATCTTCGGGCGCAGCGACTGGCAATACGTTTTCAACACGTTCTGCTACGGCTATCGCGTCGGTTACAAATTCATCAAAACCAAAACCGGCGTGTGCAACGGAAATTTCCTGGGCGTCGGCGCCGATGACTGCAACACGGCGGTCAGGGTCGAGGATTCCGCGCCCTTCGGACTGCTCATTTCCAACGGCGAATTCACTTCCTTCCACGGTCCGGACCCGACCATGGTCCGCGTGGCGGCCGACAATTCGGGCAGCGTGCGCTTTGTGAATTGCGCCTTTTGGGGGCCTTGCGATCAGATCGCCCGGATCGCCGGGCAGGGAACGGTGGGCTTCAGCGACTGCACCTTCGTCCAATGGGACCGGAACAAGGAAGGGCGCTGCGCGATCCAAGCCCAAAGCGGAACCATTCTGGTCAACGGCTGCGAGTTCCGGGAAGACAAGCCACAGGTCGAACTGGGTGAAGCGGTGCGGCGCGCCGTCGTTTCCGACGATATTTTCACCGGCAAAACACGCATCACCAATCACAGCAAACACCCGGTGAAGATTGACGACAACGTCGGTGATCGGTAAGAGTGCGTCTGAAGACAGACAGCCGGAAGTGGCAATGAAAAGCCTACGCACGGCATCCACGCTGGCTGTGAACCGTTTTGCCGCCTCCTGCGCGTCTCCGGTTTCGGGGACGCAAACGAGGCGACGATTTGTTCCAGTTTGTCCGACAACACGCCAAAGCAATTATGAAACTAGAAGCCGCCAGTGAACTGAACCGGAGGGAGTTTCTTTCCACCCTGACCCAGGCAGCCGCCCTTTTGGCGCTGGGGGTGAGTCCCGGCCTCCGCGCCGCCGAACCATATCTCTTGCGAGGGCGCGAGGCGAGATGGCGCCTGGGAATATCGAAAGCGGCCTATCGCCGCGCCCGGAAACGGGCGCAAGCCTGGGTCGAGCGGATGACCCTTGATGAGAAGATCAGCCAACTCGGGGCCCAATCCCCGGGGATCGAGCGCTTGAAGCTCCCGGCTTACAACTATTACACCGGCGAGGCGTTGCACGGCCTGACCCGGGGGCCGCTGGCGACTTCCTTCCCCGTGCCGCTGGCGCTGGCGGCCACTTGGAATCCCGATCTGATTCTCCGCATTTACACGGCCATCTCCGACGAAGCCCGGGCTTACGACAACCGGGAAAAGATCGGCTTGAGCTATTACTCCCCGCCCACGCTCAATCTGCATCGCGACCCGCGCTGGGGCCGTTGCGAAGAGGCGCCCGGAGAAGACCCGTGCCTGGCCGGGACCATTGCCGTGCAGATGGTCCGAGGCATGCAAGGAGATCATCCGCATTACCTGAAAACCACCGCCTGTTCCAAGCACTTCATCTGCAACAACACCGACGACGACCGGACCTCGATTTCCGCGCCGGTGGACGAGCGGAGTTTTTGGGAATACTACACGCGCGCCTATCGCGCCACGATCCTGGAAGGCGACGTGTTCAGCGTCATGGGCGCTTACAGCGCGCTAAACGGCATCCCCTGCTGCGCCAACCATTTTCTGCTGACGGACTTGTTGCGCCGCCGGTGGGGATTCCGCGGTTATGTGACCTCGGATTGTGACGCCATTGACAACATCTACAATCCGCATCATTACGCGGCCACGCTGCCCATCGCCGCCGCGATGGCGGTCCAGGCCGGGTGCGATTTGAACTGCGGCGGCACGCTGCAACACCATCTCAAGGCGGCGGTGAATGAGGAGTTGATCGGCGAGGACGACATCGGCAGGGCGGCGACGCGGTTGCTGACGGCGCGTCACCTGCTGGGCTTGTTTGATCCTCCCGAAAAAGTCCCCTACACGCGGATTCCCTTTGAGGTGGTAGATTGCGCGGCGCATCGGGCGCTGGCCCTGGAAGCGGCGCGGCAATCGCTGGTGCTCTTGAAAAATGATTCACGGTTCCTGCCCTGGGACAAGGCCGCGCTCAAAAAGGTGGCGGTGATTGGGCCGATGGCCGGCGCGTGTCACTTGGGCGGCTACAGCGGCAGCCCCGGTGCGCGGGTCTCGCCTTATCAGGGCATTGCCGAGAGTCTTGGGGTGGCGATCTATCGCCCCTACCTGTCGGCCTCGGAAAAGGTCGCCGCCAGCCCCGGCATTCGCCTGCAAGCCTCCTCGGAAGGGGAACAGAACTTGGCGTTTATTACCGACGATTCATGGGCGGAATTTCCGAAGGCGGACTTCACCGGGAAGACGGAGTTCGAGGCGCGCGTGTCCAGCGCGGCGAAGGGCGGCCGCATTGAAGTGCATTTGGATCGGTTGGACGGTCCGTTGGCCTGCACCCTGACAGTCCCGGCCACGGGCGACTGGCAGCATTGGACGAATGTGACCGCTCCGTTGGCGGGCCTCAGTGGCGAACATGCCATCTTTTTGCGCTTCCGCGGAGGTGGCGGAGACCTTTTGAACGTCGAGCGGCTGCAACTGAATCCGGTTTCGCCGCCGCCTGTTCAGCCGGGCCGCCCGGAAGTGGTCTTCCAACCGGGCTGCACCGTGGTGGGCGAAAAGGACGAGAAAATGTTTCAGGAAGCGGTGGACGCGGCGCGCGAGGCGGACGTCGTTGTCCTGGTCTGCGGGGTCACCCAGGAGGTGGACCGCGAAGGGCATGATCGCGAAACCATCGGGTTGACGGGCGCGCAGCCGGAGTTGATTCAGGCCCTCTACGCGGTCAACCCGAAAATTGTTCTGGTGCTGTCCACCAACAATTCGGTCGCGATCAACTGGGAACAGGAGCATTTGCCGGCCATTCTGGGCGCGGTGTGCGCGGGGCAGGCGCAGGGGACGGCGATTGCGGAGGCGCTGTTCGGGGACTGCAACCCCGGCGGGAAACTGCCCTGCACGTGGTATCGCTCGCTGGATCAGCTTCCTCCCTTTCACGATTACGACATCCGCAAGGGACGGACTTATCTGTATTTTGAAGGCGAGCCGCTCTATCCCTTTGGCCATGGTCTGAGTTACACCACGTTTCAACTCGACGGTCTCCGGATGGAAACCAACGTGCTCGGCCCGGATGAAAAAACCAGAATCTCGGCGACCGTCACCAACACCGGCCAACGGGCCGGAGCGGAAGTGGTTCAGCTTTACGTCACCCCGCCGCCTTCGCCGGTCAAGCGGCCCGGCAAGCAGTTGGCCGGGTTTCAACGCGTGGAATTGCGGCCCGGCGAACGGAAGACGGTGACGTTTGAATTGCCTTTTGCCGACCAGGCGTTTTGGTATTGGGACGAAACTGCCCGGCGGTTCGTGGTCCAACCCGGCCTCGCCAAGGTCCACATTGGCAACTCGTCAGCCAACCTATTGCTGACCGGAGAACTCACTTTGAAGGCGCCGGCCGGGACCCATGCCGACCCGGACACGCTGCGCGGCGTGGCCGTGACATGCCGCGTCTCCTAACACCGCGGCAGCGCGCGAAACTTGAATCGAGGCCGTGAATGTCGTGACCGTCAATCATCCTTCGAGCCTTGAGCGACGGTATTGGAGTCTTGCGATCTTGCTGGTCTTCTTGGCGGCGGCGGCTCGCTCGCCGGCCGCCATCCCGACATTGACCGTCCAAGATCAGCGGCTCATCCTGGCCAATGGTTTTGTTTATCTGGAGTTTGACCAAGCCCATCCCTCGATTGATGTCATCCGGGCGGATTTCTCCGGTCAAGGCGGTTACGGTCCGAACCTGGTCGCCACCAACCTGTCGGCGGGAACGGGAATCGTTTTGGAAACCGTGGATGCCGACGGCCGTGTTCACCGCGCTTCCGAGGCGGCCTCGACGATTACCTACCAAGTCCTGCAACAGGATGCCGCCGGAATCCGTCTGCGCATCCGCGGTCTTCAGGATCGGAAGGGTCAGCCGGTGGCCATGAGCACTTGGACGCTGTCATTGCCAACTAATAGCCGGAACTTCACGCTGACCGCCCGGACGGTCATCTCCCATTCCCAGCCCGTGAAGGCAGTCGAGATCGGCATTCATCTGAACCAATGGTTCATGAACGGCCTGTTCCAACGCGGCGCCATGCAATACGTCCACAGCGGCGACCGGATTTTTTTCACCACCAACCGGCTCCACGCCTTCTACACCATGGACAACCACAATGGTTCCGTGGCCGTCGTTCCGCGCCGGATTCCCGACTCGACCGGATGGGCAATGCGTTCGGACGGCGATGGCGGCGGAGTCGGATTGGACGCGATTTCAGCCAGCCACTACCCGACCAAAGACCAATGGAGCACTGTTGACTGGAAATCCGCTCCGAGCGTGCAACCGTCCGACGGCGCCGTGTTTCAAACCCGGCTGGACATCTATCCAAACAACTATGCCTTCCCGGTGTTCTCGGTCCCGGCCAATGATCCCATGCGTTTCCGCGACCTGCGCACCCTCTACACGGCCATTTACGGCAGCGCCGCCGGAGTCCTGGGGAGCTTCAAGTATGATGGGAGCGCGTATCCGACCCTGGCTGCGCCCCAACGGCCATACGGCGACATGTACACGTTTTTCGATCCGGACGCCTGGTCCACGGTGACCACCCTGAGTTTTTCCGGGGACCCTTACCTGCAAGACCAGGCCCGCCGCATCGTCGAGTTGTCTGCCGCGCACATGCGCCACGGGCAAATCCCTCACCATTTCATCGCCGGCCAGCCGACTTACATCGCCATCTCCAAGGCCACCCAGACCGGCCCCAACATCTTCTGGACCCTGGCCGCCATTGACTATGCCACCGGGACCGGCAACGAAGCCTGGTTGCGCGAACATTATCCGCAACTGAAGGCGGCCACCGACTGGGTTCTCGGTTTCTACGATCCGAACCGAAAGCTGCTGAAGGTAGGAGGGCCGCTCTTTATTGACGTTTTCATTCGCCAAGGCTACACGTTGGACAGCAATGCCTTGTTGCTGCACCTGCTGCCGCTCATGGCGTCGGTCGCCCGGTTTTGCGGCGATACCGCCGGCGCCGAGCGCTATGCCCGTCTGGCCGACGCGATCAAGCAAGGTTTGAACGCCGGCCTCTGGAACGGCCGGGACCATTATGTCACCCAGCGAAATCCGGACTGGTCCATCCGCGACATGGTGGACTATGACGGCAATTACGCGGCCATCGCCTTTGGCGCCACCACCGATCCCCATCGGATCGCCGCCATTTACCGGCGGCTGGACGGAGGTCCGCACACCCATCCCGGCAACCGCGGGACGTGGGTATCCGAGAAATACTACGGACCGACGAATTGTTACGGCGGCAACACCGGCGATTCGGCCACAGCCATGGCCCGAATCTGGTGGCTGGACCTCGATTCCCGTTATGTCACCGGAGACTTGACCAATTTTTACCGATATTTCGAGCCAATCCAGAACGATCTCCTCCAGCACACTTGGCTGACCGAACGCTACAACGCGCAGGGGCAGTCCATTCGCGCTCCCTGCTATCACGAGTATCCGGAGATCACCGCCATGATCCTGCGCGAGATGATTTACGGCATAAATGTCAAGATCAATCGCGTGCGGATCAAGCCGTTTGGACCCCACCGGTATCACTATCAGGTGGGCGACCTGGACGTTTCTTATAGTCCGAACCGTGTGCGCCTTCATGTCCCGGGACACAACGACCGCACCTACGAAATTTACGGCTTGCGTCCCCACACGACCTACGCCATTTCCACCGGCCAAACAACGACCACCAACCCGGACGGCACCGCCGTTTTTGAAGCCCCGGTGGGCCGGACCATCACCCTGTCCTCCTCCGCGATGTCTGCACCGTGAGAATCAAGGTCTGTCGAATGATGTTATGACCTGTTCAAGAAAGCCGCCGGCGCCGTTTATCCGGATGTTCGCCGGCGTGACGCCTCGAAGCGTTTCAAAATTCCGGCTGTCGGCGCTGCTCCTGGGCTGGGCCACGTCCGCCTCGGCTTTTACCTCGCTGGCGCCCGTGACGATGACGCGCATTGTGAGCAGTTCGCCCGCGTATTCGGAACAATTTGCGGTGGCCCACCTCGTGGACGGAAATTCCAAGACCGAATATGCGTCGAAGGATCAAGGGACGAACACCATGGTTGAATTCGATTTTGGCCGGCCCACGCGCATCGTCGCGTTCCGCCACGTGGATCGCAACGATGCGGCGACGGTGGCGGCGTCCAAATTGGAATTCTATGACGCCGGCGGCAAGCTGATCCGGACCGTGCCGGTGACACACGTGAACCGGCGCGGCGGAGAGACTTTTTTTGTGTTGCCTGATTCCGTGGTCGCGCAACGAGTGAAATGGCGGGTGACCAAGCTGGGGAACAATTCCTATCTGGCGGTCGGCGGATCCGAAGTTTCGTTTTTCACATCGGGAGGAAATGATCCGACGCCGCGCCGGGATCGGATCGAAGCGCGCGCCCTGCCCTGTGTGGACCAGCATGGCAACCAGCCGGTCACCGTCACGATCAACCATCCTTACGCCGAACCCGCCGCGATGATTTTGCGCGGCGCCGGTGTGGAATCCAGATTGCGGGTGCATCCGGGAATGAACACCATCAAGTGGAGCTTGCCCCAAGTCCATGCCGAAGCGGTCGCCAAACTGGAACTGCAGTACGATGGACAGACGGTGGTGACGTCCGATTTTCCAAGGAAGCCGGTTCAACCGCTGACGATCTATATCCTGCCGCATTCGCACATGGATGTCGGCTACGCCTTCTACGCGCCGGTGGCCCTGCGACTTCATGCGCTATACGTTCTCGACGCGCTCAAGCTGATCGCGCAAAGCCGCAAGTATCCTTCCGACGCCCAGTTCCGCTGGAACCTCGAGGTGATGATCGAAGCCCGGGAGTTTCTCAAAATGGCAACCCCCGGCCAGAGAAAGGCCTTCTTCGAGGCCATTGCCAGCGGCCACATCGGACTGGACGGGCTCTATGCCGATGAACTGACCGGCCTTTGCCAGCCGGAGGAATTGGTGCGCTGCGCGGCCTATGCCAGGCACTTTGAGGACAAATTTCACGTCTCGATTGATTCGGCGATGATCAGCGACGTGCCTTCCTACACCTGGGGCGTGGTCCCGGTCCTGGCCCAGGCGGGGATCAAGTATTGGTCATGGGGTCCGAACGGGACCACGCACATCGGCTACGCCCGCAAGTGGGACAATCGCCCGTTCTACTGGTCCTCGCCCTCGGGCCGGAGCAAGGTGCTCTGCTGGCAGAGTTGCAATTCGTATTGGCCCGCCTTCACGCCGGATTTTCCCTCCGGCCTGGCGGCGGACTTCCAGACCAACGCCAAGGCGCTGCTCGATTTCCTCGGCCGATTTACGGCCGCCAATCCGCACTTCCAATACTCGATGATCTACACCCGCTGGACGACCGGCGACAACGCCCCGCCGGATCCGAATCTGTCCGGCTTTGTGGCCCGCTGGAAGCGCCAATACACCTCGCCCCACCTAGTGATCGCGACCACCAGTCAGGCATTCCACGCGCTGGCCGCCAAGTATGGGAAGACCCTGCCGACCTATCGCGGCGATTACAACGGATGCTGGGAGGACGGAGCCGCTTCCACGGCCCGGGCCACGGCCATCAACCGCCGCGCCGGCAACCGGCTTTCGCAGGCGCAGATGCTGTGGTCCAGCCTGAACGTTCCGCATTATCCGCAATCGGACTTTGACCGCGCTTGGCGGAATGTGCTGCTCTACGACGAACACACCTGGGGCGCCTACTGTTCCTGGTCGGAGCCACGCCGCCAGTTCACACGCGAGCAGTGGGCGTGGAAGCGGCGCTACGCCTCGCACGCGCTCGATGAAGCCAACGCGCTGTTGCGTCAGGCAAAACAGGCGACTCATGCGCCGGGCGGGTCGCTCTGGTTCGGCGTTTTCAACACCAGCACCTGGCCGCGAACTTCACTGGTGACTGTGCCCCCGACCCTCGGGTTGGCGAGCCGGCAGGACGCGCGGGATTTCGCCGGCGTGCGGTCGGACGCGGCATGGCCGGAGGTGGCTGTGTTCGATTCCGCCGGCCGGCCCGTGCCCTGCCAGCGAATGGCCGATCAATCCCTGGTCTTTCTGGCGCAAGACGTGCCCGGCCTGTCCGCACGGCGCTATCAGGTCGCGCCCGGTCAGCCGGCCGTGGCCGGGTTGTTGCCGGCGGTTGCCGCCGGCAACGTTCTGTCCAACGGCCTGATCACATTGCATCTCAACCCGACCAGCGGGGCCATTGACATGCTGATGGCAAAAGGAATAGTTGGGAATCTTGTGAACTTGGCGGACAAAACTGCCCGGGGACTCAATGACTACGCCTACGTGACCGGCCGGAGCAACACGAACGTTTCCTTCAGCGGCAAGCCCCGGATCCGGGTGCTGGCCCGCGGTCCGCTCGTGGCCGAGTTGGAGATTCAATCCAGCGCGCCGGGATGCCACGTGCTCATCCGCCGCATCTCCCTGGTGGCGGGCCTTCAAGAAGTGTACATCTCCTATTTGCTCGACAAGGAGGAGGTCTATCCAACCTTGGAATCCGTCCACATCGGCTTCCCCTTCGCCATTCCCGGTGGGGTGATTCGCTATGATGAACCGTGGTCGGTCATCGAACCCGGACGGGACCAGTTGCCGTGGACACAGGAGAATTTTTTCACCGTAAACCGATGGGTGGATGTTTCCAACGGGCGTTTCGGCGTGACTTGGGCGAGCATTGACGCGCCGATGTTTGAGGTCGGCGGCATCACCGCCACTCGCATGGACGACGCGCATTGGCTTGTGGACGCGGCCAAAGGCGCCACCCTCTACTCCTACGCCATGAACAATTACTGGCTGACCAATTACAAGGCCTGGCAGCGCGGCATGGTGGTCTTCCATTATGTTCTCCGGCCGCACGGCCCGTTTTCCCAGGCCGCCGCCCAGCGTTTCGGAATTGACACCCAGCAGCCGCTGCTGACCGTTCCAATTGCTCCCCATGCCAAGGCCTTTGAACCGCTGTTCACGCTGTCGCCACCGGGCGTCCTTGCCGAGGCCTGTCAACCCGATCCCGACGGCAGGAGTTACACGCTCCGGCTTTTCAATGCCAGTCGCCAGAGCGCCACGGTGCAGCTCGCCTGGGCGGGCAGCCAGCCGGTCCAAATCGCGCGCACCGGATTGTTCGGCGATGACGCCCGAACCGTCACGGGGCCGATCAGATTGTCTTCCTTGGAGTTCATGACTCTGCGCGTCACCCCGCTTCACAAAGCACACTGACAACGAGTTTTTAACATGCGCATGTTTTCCAGGTTGACCACGTTGGGCCTTGTGCTGAACTTCATCGCCTCCGCGGCGGCGCGAGACCCGGTGAGCCTGGTTGAGCCACGCTGGGGCGCCGGCATGAATCAACTCCTGCCGGACAAGAAGGATGTCGCCGGACATGAGCCAACGCAACCGGGCCTGCATTCAGTCGGCGACATGTTTCCGGAAATCGCCCTTCCCTGGCCCATGGCCGTCTGGTCCCCGCAAACCCACACGGGCGCCTGGTTCTACAACAACCTGGACCCGGAATTCCAGGGATTTCGCTGCACCCATGAAGCCCATCCGTGGGCGGGGGATTACGGTCAGTTCTGCATCATGCCGGAGGTTGGGCCGGCGGAAACCGATCCGGTCAAGCGGGCCTCGCCGTTCAGTCACCGGCAGGAATACGCCCATCCCTACGACTATCGGGTGTATTTGCCGCGTTACCACGTCTGGGCCGAACTCGCCCCCGCCAAACGCTGCGCAATCTTCCGGTTCAACTTCCCTAAAACGAACCAGGCGCACATTGTCATCTCGGCCCGGGATGCGGCCGTGACGACCAACCAGTTGGATCACAATCTTGTGGTCTCCGGACGGGTGTGGAGGAACGTCGGTGCTGTGCCGACAAATTTTGCCTGCCGGTTTGCGGCGCAATTCAACCCGCAGCCCGCGGCGGCGAAGCTGTTCGGGGACAAGAGCAATCTCGTTGGCGCGGTGTTGACCTTCGACACCACGCGTTCGCCGGTGGTGCGCATGCGCGTGGGCACTTCGTTCATCAGCGTGGCGCAGGCAGAACTGAATCTTCGCCAGGAAATCCCGGGATGGAGCCTCAAGACGGTGGCCCGCCAGGCCAAGGCCGAATGGAACCGGCGGCTTGGAAAAATTGACTTGGGCGGGACGACCGCCGCACAAGAGAAAATATTTTATACCAGCCTCTACTGGGTGCTCCTGTATCCGCATAGTTTTTACGAAATCAACGCCCAAGGCCGGCGCGTCCATTACAACCCAACCAATGGCAAGGTGTATCCCGGCCGATTCTACACCGGCACCGGCTTCTGGGACGTGTTTCGGTGCGCCTTTCCGCTGCTGACGCTGGTGTATCCCAACCAAGACGGACGCATCATCCGCGGCCTTCTGAACTTCTACAAGGAAGGCGGATGGCTGCCCACCTGGCCCAATCCCGGCTATTGGAATTGCATGGTCGGCGCCGATGCCGACCCGCTCATCGCCGAGGCCTGCCTGCAAGGCGTTCGTGGCTTCGACCCGGAAGTGGCCTACGCGGCGATCCTCAAGGATGGAACGGTTGAGCCGCGCGGCGCCGGGCATGGGATTTCGCATCTTAAGGATTATCTGTCATTGGGTTATTTGCCGGCCGACGTTATGAGCGAAGCCACCTCCACCACCTTGGAAGAAGCTTATGACGATTATTGCATCGCCGAAATGGCCCGGGCGTTGGGCAACAACGCTGATTATGAAAAATTCCGGAAGCTGGCCTTCAATTATCGGAACGTGTTTGATCCCCAGGTGAAATTTCCGTGGGGCCGCGAGGCCGACGGTTCCTGGCAACCGGGCTTTGACCCGCTGTGGTGGGGCAGCCCATTTACGGAGGACGATGCCTGGACCTACCTGTGGGAGGTCATGCAGGATCCCTACGGATTGATCCAATGGCTCGGCGGGCGCGACGCCGCCATTCAACGTCTGGACGCCTATTTTACGACCAACTCGGATTTTCACATCGGAGCCTACGCGAACTGGGGCCATCCCATCCCGGAGCAAAATGAATCGCAAATCCTGGGCATGGGCCAATACGGACCGAACAACGAACCCAGCAGCCACGACGCGTTCTTTTACGATTTTGTCGGGCAGCCTTGGAAGGCCCAGTATTGGGTCCGCCAGACCCTGGCGCGGGTTTACAATAAGACCGGCATGGTGGGAGACGGGGACGAAGGTCAGATGGGAGCATGGTATGTGTTCAACACCGCCGGAATTTATCCCTTCTCGCCAGTCGCTCCGTTTTACGTGATGGGCAGCCCAGCGGCGGAACGGGTGGTCTTTCATCTGCCGGACGGGAAGACATTCGCTGTCCGCAGTGTTGGCAACGGCCAGAAGAATTTTTACATTCAGTCCGCAACGCTCAACGGCCGGCCATTCAACCAGACGTGGATCAGCCAGAGCACCCTTTTGCAGGGCGGAACGCTGGTGTTCAAGATGGGCCCCAAGCCGCATAAGAACTGGGGAACCGGTGCCGGCGCGCTACCGCCTGCCGGCGACATGACACCACCGTAGCCGGATCCAAACCACAAAGGAGATTTCATGAGTTCAAAGAAAGATGAAACGAAACTGGATGGCATTTCCCGCCGACGCATGTTGTCTCATGCCGGACTGGCGCTGGCCGGCGGGACCCTGATGGGCGTCTCGCTTCCTGCCGCCCGGGTGGCAACAGAAAGGCCGGCCCGCGCTCCGGTTGCCCTGAACGTGCTGGACTTCGGCGCCGCGGGAGACGGTGCCAGGGACGATACCGGCGCCTTCACCGCCGCCATGCAAGCCGCCGTCAAAGGCGGAAATTTTGCCGTGTTCGTGCCCCGTGGACGTTATTTGATCAAGGACCGCTTGGAGGTTCCGCCCAACGTCTCGCTCGAAGGCGTGTTTATCGCGCCGTCAGCCCGCAACCAGAATGAAGGCAGCGTCCTGCTGGCCGTGGCGGGCGCGGGCGACCCGGCGGGCAAGCCCTTCATCACGCTGCACACCAGCAGCACCTTGCGCGGCCTGACGATATTTTACCCGGAACAGAAGATGAAGAACCCGCCGGTGCCCTATCCTTGGACCCTCCGCGGCCAGGGAGACAACATCTCCCTGATGGACCTGTTGCTGGTCAACCCGTATCAGGCGGTGGACTTCGGCACGTTTCCCGCCGGCCGGCATTTCATCAACGGACTATACGGCCAGCCGCTTTACCGCGGACTGTTCATTGACCAATGCTACGACGTCGGGCGCGTCGAGAACGTCCATTTCTGGTCCTTTTGGGGCGGGTGGAACGGCGACCTTTACGCCTTCATGCGCGCCGAAGGCGTGGCCTTCATCCTGGGCCGCACGGATTGGCAATTCCTCTCCAACTGCTTCTCCATCGGCTACCATATCGGTTACCACTTCATCCAGAACAAATCCGGTCCGGGCAACTGTCTGCTGACCCAATGCGGATCGGATGTGGGGCCGGGGGCCGTCCGGGTGGAGGCCGGCCAGGCGCACGCCGGCCATTCCTTCGTCAACTGCCAGTTTATGGCGGGGATCGAGATCGCCGAATCCAACACCGGCCCGGTCAAATTCACCGCCTGCGGCTTTTGGGGCATCCCGACGACCAATCATCACGCCGTGCTTGAAGGGACCGGCCACACGACTTTCAACGGCTGTCATTTCATCTCGTGGGGACAGCAAAATAAAAACGCTCCGGCCATCCTTGCCCGCCGCGGCGGCGTGACGGTGACGGCCTGCAATTTCATGGATGCCGACAAGCCTCAAATTACGCTGGAACCGGAGGTGGAGGCGGCCTTGATTTTTGGCAACCGCCTTCGCGGAAAGGAACGGATTGCGGATCACACGAACGGCCAGGCTCAAATCGCCATGAATCAGGCATCCGCGAAATGATATCCTGGCCTTTGATGCGGGAATCCCGCGTGACAAAATCTTCGACCACGGCACCGTTTACGGCGCCTGCCGGCAAAACGTGGAGACCTTGGTCAATCCTTACGCCCATCCTGGCGTCTCCTTTTACGGCAGCAGTCGCAGTCCGCTGGCTTCCAACGCAACCTTCATTCGAGCCGTTCATACGGCGGAAGCAAAGTTTGGAGCAACGGGCTATGGCTACGGCGAATGCAACCTGTTCACCACAGATTACAACACCTGGTATTCGTGGTTTACCAACGCGCTCTTGGGCGACTCCAACCGTGTCTATCAGGCGCTCTACAATTACGACAGCATGTGTGGCAAACCCTCCGTGGAACAAGCCCTGCTGGATGTCCAGCGCGAGGCCACCCGGGCAAAGATTGGCCGCTCCCGGACTGCAGGGGAAAAAGCGGAAAAACAGTCTTGTCACAACTTTTCAATTTCGTTAAAAATCCGGCCATCTTGATGATGGCCAGCGCGCGAATGAGCGAACTCTTCCCGCCACGGGGGGCGAACAAATGAAAACCGATTCACACAATGATCGGTGGTGCGGGGCCGGGGCGTTGCTCCGCTTCCTGGCCCGGCGCATTCCTTCACGGCGGCTCAATCTGGCCCTCTTGTTGCTGGCGGTGGCGTCCCCGTTTTTTTCATTCGCGAAATCCTACGAGCCGCTGCTGCTGCGCTCCCCCACGTTGAGCCGGACCCAAATTGCCTTTGCCTACGGCGGCGAAATCTGGATCGTCAGCCGCGACGGCGGCAACGCGCGCCGCCTGGTCACCGGCAGCGACCGGCTGACCGGCCCGGTCTTTTCCCCGGACGGCAAAGTGGTTGCCTACACCGGCGATTACCACGGCAACGACGATGTTTACGTGGCGCCCGCGGCCGGCGGTGAACCGCGGCGCCTCACCTATCATCCCGGCGCCGACATCGCCATCGGCTGGACGCCCGACGGCAAAAACGTGCTCTTCACGTCGCACCGGGCCAGTTATTCGGACCCGGCGCAGTTTTTCACGATGCCGCTGCACGGCGCCGGGTACCCGACGGAACTGCCGCTGCCGATGGGATCGGAAGGATGCTATTCGCCCGACGGCAAATCGCTGGCCTACGTGCCGATCTTTCAGTGGGAACCTTACTGGAAGCAATACCGCGGCGGCCAGACCACCCCGATCTGGATCGCCAGATTGTCCGATTCGAGCATCACCAAAATCCCGCGCCACAACTCGAACGACAAAAACCCCATGTGGGTCGGCCACATCATCTATTTCCTGTCCGACCGCGACGGACCGGTCACGCTCTTCGCCTACGACTTGGACAGCAAAAAGGTGACGGAACTGGTGCACAACACCGGTTTTGACATCGTCTCGGCCAGCGCCGGTCCCGGCGGCATCGTCTATGAACAGTTCGGATCGCTGCACATCTACGACTTCGCCAGCCGCGCCGAGCATGAGGTCCACGTGCGGATCGCCGCCGACATGCCGCAAGTGCAGCCTCATTTCGAGACCCTCAAGGCCGACGACATCCAGCGCCTGGGCATTTCGCCGACCGGCCAGCGCGCCGTGTTCGAGGCGCATGGGGAAATCCTGACCGTTCCCGCCAAGAAAGGCGACATCCGCAACCTGACCCGCAGCCCCGCCGTAGAAGACCGCGACCCGGCCTGGTCGCCCGACGGCAAGTCGGTGGCCTGGTTTTCGGACGAATCAGGCGAGTACGCGCTCCACATTCGCGATCAGTCCGGGCTGGGAAAAATCCGCAAAATCACCCTCGACCACCCGCCGTCGTTTTACTACGACCCGACCTGGTCCCCCGACAGCCGGAAGATCGCCTACACCGACAAGCGGCTTCAGCTTTGGTATGTGGACCTCGGCAACGGCGTGCCCGTGAACGTGGACTCCGATTATTACGAGGAAGGGCCTTCGCCGTTCAACGTCGCCTGGTCGCCCGACAGCCGCTGGCTGACCTACAACCGCATTTTGCCCAACCGCCTCCACGCCATCTTCGTCTATTCTCTCAAAACCCGGAAGCACACCCGGATCACCGACGGAATGAGCGACGCGCTCCATCCGGTTTTCGACAGGAGCGGCAAGTATATCTACTTTGTCGCCAGCACGGATTACGGCCTGACCGCCGGCGACAGCGACATGTCGGGCATTGCGCGCCCGGTGACCTTCAGCGTCTATGCCGCCGTGCTGCGCACGAACGTCCCGTCGCCCGTCGCGCCCCAGAGCGACGACGAAAAGGGCGGGGAGAATTCCAGGAAATCCGGCGACGATTTTGCATTGACCGCGGACACCGGCGACTCGGCGCAGCCGTCCGGCGGAAAGTCCGCTTTGACGAGCCGCGCCGCCGGCTCAATCAAAAAGAGCGGGAAGGAGAAGAAGAAATCGAAGAAGCAGGTGACGGTCACGATTGACTTCGCGCACATTTTGCAGCGCATCGTGGCGTTGCCGATCCCCGCCCGGAACTATGTTGACTTGGAAGCCGGAACCAATGGCATCCTCTTCCTGCTGGAGGGACCGCAGTTGGTGAACACGCCGGGCAAAGCCTTGTACAGCCTCCACCGCTTCGACTTGAAAGAGCGGAAAACGGAACAGATTCTGGACGGCATCAAGGCGTTTGCTCTGTCCGCCAACGGCGCGAAGATGCTGTATCGCAAGGGCGACACCTTTTACATCGCCGATTCGTCCAAGGCCCCGGAGGACGGCAAGGGCGCGCTCAAGCTGGACGACATGGAAGTCTATGTGAACCCGCCGGCCGAGTGGCGGCAGATGTACCACGAGGTGTGGCGCATCGAACGGGACTTCTTCTACAATCCGCACTTCAACGGGTTGAATCTCCAGGAGGCCGAGCGTGTTTATGCGCCGTTCGTGGACCGCGTGGCGAGCCGGGACGATCTGAACGATTTGTTCCGCCAGATGATCGGCAACCTCGTCGTCGGCCACCTCTGGGTGGGCGGCGGCACGGAACCAAAGATCAAGAACATCAACGTCGGCCTGCTCGGAGCGGATTACGAGGCCGCCCACGGCCGCTATCGTTTCAAACGCATCTACAGCGGCCAGAATTGGAACCCGGACCTGCAGGCGCCGCTCACCCAGCCGGGCATCAACGTCCACGCCGGCGAATACCTGCTGGCGGTCAACGGA
Source organism: Verrucomicrobiota bacterium (assembly GCA_028873125.1). Taxonomy (GTDB): domain Bacteria; phylum Verrucomicrobiota; class Verrucomicrobiia; order Limisphaerales; family UBA11358; genus UBA11358. Next base: position 21,215 of record JAGWMQ010000044.1, read on the forward strand.
CGCGAACTCACCGCCCGGGACCACCTTTACAGTTTCTTCCAGGAAACCGCCGGCAAGCAGACCGTGATCAAGGTCGGCCCCCATCCCGACGGCTCGGACTCGCGTGATGTCACGGTGGTGCCCGTGGCCAGCGAGTTTGGCCTGCGAAATCTCGCCTGGATCGAAGGCAACCGCCGCAAGGTGGACGCAATGACCGGCGGCCGCGTGGCCTACGTCTATCTGCCCGACACGATGTATGGCGGTTACAAGAACTTCAACCGCTACTTCTTTTCGCAGACCGACAAACAGGCCGCCGTCATTGACGAGCGGTTCAACCACGGCGGCTACCTGGCCGACTATATCGTGGACTACCTGCGCCGCCCCATCCTGAACCTGGTGGCCACGCGGGAGGGACACGACATTTCCGAGCCGCTGGTCATCTTCGGCCCCAAGGTGATGATCATCAACCAGTTTGCCGGGTCGGGCGGCGACGCCCTGCCGTGGTATTTCCGCAAGTTGAAAATCGGTCCGCTCGTCGGCATGCGGACCTGGGGCGGCCTGGTCGGCATCGGCGGTTATCCGACCTTGATGGACGGAGGCACCGTCATGGCGCCGCGTTGGGCGCTCTACGGGCTTCACGGAAAATGGGTGGTGGAAAACCGCGGCATCCCGCCGGATTACGAGGTGGGCATGGATCCCAAACTGGTGCGCGAGGGACATGATCCGCAACTCGAAGAGGCAGTCAAAGTCGTCCTCAAGCTTCTCAAGGAACATCCGCCAAAAAAATATCCGCGGCCGCCTTATCCGAATTATCACCAAAAGCTGCCACCCCCGCCGTGAGTTGGCTCGGGACCGTCTGGCGGGCCAATTCGATCGAAAACCGAACTGGTTCCCCGATTTGACGGCCATATGGAATCAAGTCGCTGGCGAAAACAGACGTGTCAACCAGTTCCCCCTGGGTCCGGATTTTGGTGCTGACCGGCTCCTTTCCGGATCAGTTGACGGCGGCTCCGTGTCTCGGCGTGCTCAAGGGCGGCAATGATCCTCGCGGATGACACCGTTCCACACCCCAACACTCGTGACTTCATTTCTCCAACCATTCCACCTTCGACAGCACGGCATTCGCGCCTTGCCGGGCATTGATGACGCGAATGTTCAATTTCCCGTCGGCCGTTTCTTTTGGGCCTACCGGCACTTCGATCCAGCGCCCGTCCTGAAAATTTTCAAAGGTGCCGACAGTCTGGCCGCCGACAACGAGGGTTTCCTTTCGCCCGCCCATGTAATTGTCCGGGTCAATAATGTAAAGACGCAGCATGCCTTTGGCGCCTTTCGGCAGCTTCAACTCGAGTCCAAATTCTTTCGCGTTTTGACGGCAATAAAACACCTCGCTGGTCCAACCGCTCCATTTTTCGCTTTCTCCGATCCAGGAAATGGAATAACCCGGCTCGTGGTGGATCATTGCTCCGCCGGGAAAGCCGCAGAACAAAAGCAATTTGACCCCCTTTGCTTTGAGGGCGGCGGCGGAAGGCATTTCGAGCTTTTCCGGCCAGAATAATAGCCGGTCGGGCGCCGGCGCGCGTTCGGCGGGAGACGGCATGGGCGGCAAAGGGGCGTGCGGCTCGATTTGATACCAATAAACGGTGCTGGAAAATTGCAGCGAACTGCCGAATTTCGAAAAGTTCCGACGCCAGGAGGGGCCTTCATGTTGGCCAAAACCAATCGCCACGGTCAGCGACTTGTCAAAGCTGATGGAATCCTGCAGAAAGAAGCGATAAGCCGCCGCGCCGTTCAGAAACGGAAACCAGCCGGTCAACGGAAACATGTTTTCCGTTTCCGGAAACCCCCAACTGAAACCGAAGGAATCTTCCAACCCCTGAAACTCGACCGAGGCGTTCGTCTCGCCGTCAATGTAGAATTTTTCGTTTTCATCAACCGGATAGGTCTTGCGGCCGGGCCACCGGACGGTGACATTCCAGCCCACAAATTTGCCCCTGCCTCGGGCTTCGAGCGCGACGTAATCCCTGAGTCCCAGCTTCACGGTTTCCTGCCGCCAACTCGCGCAAAAATAGCCCGTGTCCGGCGGAACGTTCGTCAGCGTGCGGTAACAAACGTAGGAATAACAGGGCATCATGCGCCACAGTCTTCTTCCGGGCTTGACCTGACCGTCGTAAAGCAATTCCACCTTGGCTGATTTGCGGAAGGGCATGGGAAAATAGCAGTTGAATCCGCGGCGGACATTTAGCAGGGCGGTATTGACGATGCTGCGCGTGCCGTCCGGGTCGCAAAAGAAATCCACCAAGGGACAGTCCACGCTGGGACTGGATTCGCCGTCCCAGTAAATGCGCAGTAGCAGGTCGCGGTTGAGCGTCCTGAGCGCCGGCAGGGCAAAGTGCATCATGGTGATCTCGGCCGGCCCTTGAATTTGAGCGACCACGACGCGGTTGGTGGACGCAAATTGCACGTTCAGCGGATTCTCGCCCCAAAGCGCGTTGAGGGCCTTTGTGCTGCCCGGAGTCAGCTCGGCCATGTTCGGCGACTGCCAGAGTTGCCCTCGAACCGGGATGGAGAAGAGATCAACAGCCAGAATCAGTTTCAACAAAACGCCGAGGCGGCGGCTCTTTGGACTTGGAAAGAATAGGGTCGGAATTTGCTTCACAACAAAGAGTTTGGTTTTTCGCTTTTGCATTTGAGGTTCATTATTCTTCATCGCAGCTTCAATCCAATAACACGGTTGTGATCGGCAACGGCAAAACGGGCCGCTGATCCCGGAGCTTACAGGATTCACACTTCCTTCCAAGCATCGCTTGTTTCATTTTCTCCCGGTTGAACAGGGCCTGACAACAAATCACCTGGAATTTGGCGGGGCTTCGCGGAACCGGTAAGCGCCGGCGCCCACAAGGCGATTGCCCGTTGATTGGAATCAGCCGCACGATCCGCCTTCGCCTTCAGAGTTTGTAGCCGATTTGCCGGAGAAATTTTTTGCGCCATTCGACGTCCGCCTCACCCTCCACGCCCTTGGGCGGTGATCCGTCCACGACGCCCAGAATGCCCCGCCCTTGGCCGCTCTCGCCCACGATGACCTGGGCGGGGTTGGCGGTCGCGCAGAAAATCCGGCACACCTCGGGCACCATCTTTACGGCGTTGAGCACGTTGACGGGATAAAAGCCTTCGGCAAGGAACAGGATGAAACTGTGCCCGGCGCCGATGGCCAGGACGTTCCTCCGGGCCAGTTCGAGCATGGCCGGGTCCGTGCCGGTGCATCGCACCAGACATTTGCCGGAGGACTCGCAGAAGGCCAGCCCGAACCTGATGCCCGGCACCGCGTTGACCAGCGCTTCATGGATGTCCTCGACCGATTTGATGAAGTGGGTCTGGCCGAGGATGAAGTTGACAGGCTCGGGTTTGTCAATCGCGACGACGGTGAGCCGGATTTCCATATCACCGTCATGTTTGCCCAATCCGGCCCTCCGGTCAAGCTGTCGCACAGACCAACTGCATCCAGGCGCTCAACACGACGGAGCCTGCGGGCTGCGACCCGCCCATTCGCCGATCTTAACTCCGCGTCCGGCGGACGGCGCCGAGTCCATTCCGCGAGCCTTGGAGGAGTCTTGCGCCAAATTCGCCGAGCTTCGCAATCGAGGATTGGGGAGGCTCGCCGCCGCGGCAAGATTATTTCCAGACGCCTCGAAGGGCGCTTCGAGCCAGAGCCGACGGCTCACAAGAAAAAAAAGCCGTTGGGGAGGCTTCGGAGGAAGGAGCCTCCCCAACGTGCATTTACCCTTGGCCGTCAGTCGTCCATGCCGGGAGCGCGCGGCCAGCCCAAAATTGTGACTCAATGCAATTGTGCTTCTTCAGACCGCGGGGATCTTGAGTTTGGCGCCGACAAGAATGCGGTCGGTGGTGAGACCATTGGCCGATTCGATGGCTCCCACCGTTGTTCGATGTCTCCGGGCAATCTTGGTCAGGGTGTCGCCGGACTTGACCACATAGACGGTCGGGGAAGAACTGGGGATCGCCGCAGTGTTTGTCTTTGAGACGGGCCGCGGCGCAGAGTTGGACACCACAACCGGAGCTGGCGACGGGGCACGAGCCGGCCCTTGCGCCAGCAGTCCTGCGCCTGTCCCAGCCTCCGAGGACAGGCTCCCATACTGGATGCCGGGTTTGGCGCCGGCAGCGCGCTCGCTTTTGCAGCCTTCTATCAAGAGGCCGGTCAACAAAAGGCCCATGATGGCGAACGTGGCAATGACGCAGCGTTTGAAGCGTTCACGCCGGCGTTCCAGGAACTCGGCCCGTTGCAGGCAGGCTGGGATCTGAAATGGATTTGAAGCGTTCATGAGCACTGAATTACGGTTGCTTCTGTGGTAAGCAGGGATAGTGCCAACGCTTCGGATTCAGGGTTGCATTTGTCCCCCGCCCCAGACCGCCTCATCACGAGACACTCGCGTCCAATATCGCTACCGCGCCTTCGCGCCGCTCAAGCGTAGGCCTTGGTGGTTTGCCTCATCGGCCAAGGCGATCCAGGCGTTCGTCCAGTCGGCGACAGGTCCTGCTGCGGTGGTTTGCGTCCCAAGGGGTGACGAAACTGCTTGCCTGTCCTCCGGCCCTCAACATAATATCCGGCCGTTGACTCGAGGCGATAGAGGTTGGCGCCCCTTTGGAAAACGGGCTGGCATGCTGGATTTCTCGGCGCTTTGGGGTGTTTCACGCGGTCGGACAATGACCAAGCTTCCGCGGCGGTCATTTTCTTCGCCCAACCGGCATGATGCCCTCCTCTCGAAGACGACGGGTCAAATGCGCGGTTAGCTCAGCGGTAGAGCACTTCCTTCACACGGAAGGGGTCGCAGGTTCAAACCCTGCACCGCGCACCATTTGAGGAACTCGACGAGTGTTCGAGGAGGAGCGACCACGGTTTCATGCAAGAACCACGGGCTTTTTTGCGGTCGAGAACCAGGTTCGAGCCGAAGACTTCGAGGGCGAGAACCCGCTTCTCTTGAAGCGAACCGGAAACTGCGATTTCACCCGC
>JAGWMQ010000045.1 GCA_028873125.1 Verrucomicrobiota bacterium
TAATCGCAACAGTGACGAAGTTGGCTACGAGATTATCCCAACGAACGAGAAACAATGTTGGTGTCGTTCCATAAGGTTGACCATCTCCCGACTGAGTAATCAGCAAGTCGCCGACATAGGGCGACCAGAATGTGCTTGAGACTTTTTGCAGTTGATGGTGACTCTCGTCTGCGCAGTAGAGGTCTTGATTAGTGGGAATCAGGTCGAAATCTTCCGAACCAATAGGGCCGGTGGACCATCCTGTCGTGTCATTGGATGTAACGGCACCATTGATGTCAATGGTGTAAAGAAGGTTTTCGCGCTCATCACCTGTCAGTATCTTACCCGCCCATGGCCCCCATTGGTTTGTATCGTTTGGCAGGGTGATCACTCCTTCCAAATGTTCTGTGAGAATGTTCGCCAGTAATCTCGGCTGTCCTAGCGAATTAACCAACCAGACGCCTTTGTTGTCCATGTTATATTGGCTATCGCTTGTCACGGCCACCAAATCATTGCTGAATATGCCGGTCTCATCGGCGCACAAGCCGCCGCGCAGCCATTGGGAATTGGTCACCACCTCATTTGTCAAAATGCACCAGTTCAAATTTGATTGAGTTCCATCCGCTGAAAGCCATCCAATGTTGGTGTTACTTCCAAAATACATGCCCCCTTTCACAAAGTCATCGACATTGGTTTTAACGACAACTAATTTGATTTCATCCACCAAGCCTTGAATAGCCGACCAGTTGGCCAACGTTAAATTGCCCAAACTGTTCGTCCCTAAACGCAGAAAATCGTCGGACTGAAAGTCCGGGTCGCCGCCGGAAATGGAAACGACGATATTTGTGACCACCGGATTATAGTCAATCCCGACCGGCTCCGCGCTGAGGTTTGTCACCACGGTAAAGAAATTGGTCGGAACGCCACCTTCAACCAAAATCGTCGCCAAATGGTAATTGGTATAAATCATGTAACTGTTTCCGTGGGTCGGGTCTGGAATCAACGTGAGGGTCAGTGTGGCAGTGCCGACAAGGTGGTTATTTGTGAGCGGCGGCACATAAAGGTTTGTCTCGGTGTCCCCCGCGGCAAAGGTGATGTCGCCGCTCAAAGGGCCAAAATCCACTCCGTTGCTGGCCAAGCTGGAGATCGAGTAATGCACGGTCAGATTGCTATAGATCTGTCGCGTATCTGAACGAGATACATGGAAGGAACCAGTCTGGCCGGGAGAATTGGTGCCCGGTCGCGGCTCGATCACATTATCTCCATGGGAAATACTCACCGTGGTGGAGGAGTCCACGATGGTATTGGTTGCCGTGGCGTTGTTGGTGTCCACGTCATAGCCATTGGCCGGAACCAGCGTCACAATCACCGTTTCCAAGCCATCGGGCCGGTTGTCTTGCAGCGGAACGAGGTCCAGGTTGGTCTGATTGGCACCCGCCGCAAAGGTGATCGCGCCGCTCAAAAACTGATAATCCACCCCGTTGCTGGCCGTGCCGGTCAGTTGGTAATAAATCGTCACACCCTGGCTGAGTTGATAATTGTAAAGTCCGTAGCCAAGCTGAAAAATTCCCGGCTGTCCAGGGTCGTTGTCGGCCGAATCCGGTTTGATGGCGTTCTGCACGCTCGAGACGCCAACAATCGGCCCGCCCCGTTGCGCCCAAAAGAACCGGATCGGATCGTCGCCCAGCGACACCGCATAAAACGACTTCGGGTTGCCGAAATTATCCCCGGGCATCACCTGCCCCAGCGTCCAGCCCGGCAGAGACAGGTTTGTCTTGAACAACAACTGATAATTCCATGAATCGGTGGTGTTGTAGGCGGTAATATAGGAGTTGTACGGGTCGTTGGAAATGGAAATCCAAAGGTCGTTGGTATTGAACATTTTGATCTGCGGCGCGCTGATGCCGCCGGAATTGGTGGTCCAGTTGTTGGTGTCGCTGGGGTCGGGTGGGCTGGTCGTGTCCGCAGTGGACATGGTTGTTAACGCGGCCTTGGCCGCCACCACCTGGCGGTCGTCCACGGCAAACACGTTGCTGTCGAGCGAATAAATGTCCACACCCGACCAGCCAGCGTAAGGATTGAACGGCCAGGGCGGGCCGGACACCCCGTTGGTTCCCGCTTCAGACAGCAGGAAAAAGGTCGCATTGACCGGCACGGAGTCCGGGAGGATGGGCGTTTGCGCAGGCAGGTTCAGGGTCAGGGCCATCAATTCGAGTATCATCCAAGTTTTCGTTTTCATCGAGTCCCTTCAGCAATTGGCCAGTGGTTTGGCCGGGTTTTGGGAAATCCATCATCTGCATAAGTGCATTTTGAATGATTGCCGGCAAGGATGCAAGAAAAAAATCATCCATTTAGCGGTGTAGAGTTCGGAAGCGAAATCCGCTGTCTTTCTTGGCTGTGTCATCGGCTAAAGACTACCGCGTGTTCCTCGGAGCAACGATTCGCAAACACCGGAAGCACGCCGATTTCACCTTGGAAATGCTGGCGGAAAAAGCCGATCTCCATCCAAATTTTCTTGGGCGGGTTGAACGGGGCGAAGAATATATATCGTTATCAGCACTTCGCCGGGTCGCCAAAGCCCTGGGGGTGCGCGTTCGCGATCTAGTGGCTGAAATCTGATGCTGTTCGGATTCCAATTCGGGGGAAATTCGCCCCGCGAATCACGGCGATGGAATGGACAGGGCCTTTCGCGGCCTTGTCTTGTCGGGCGCCTCTAAAAGCCGCCCGCGCCGGTGTTGGTGGTCCCGGAAGGAATGGGCGCGAGCAGGGGCGAGGAAGAATTGGTGGTCGTGCTGGTCGTGTTGACGTTGATGGGCGCGCCGGCGTTGAGTTGGGCCAGAACGGCGGCGGTCAAGTCATTGTCATTGGTCGAGGTATAGAGCAGGAATGGCGTTTGGTTGGCGGTCTCTGCGGCGATGTCGAAGACCAGGGTGTAGCCTCCGGCCCGCGCCTTGTCATCCACGGCGCCGCGGATCTCCTTGAGAATGTCCGAGCGCATCCGCTGGCTCTGGTCGGCAAGGGTGGCCTGCGCCTGGCGCTCAAACTGGGCGATGGTCTGCTCCGAATCCTGGATTTGCTTGAGCTTGTCTTCAGCCGCGCGTTGGCGCTTGGCGCGCTCCTCGCCGGAAACGGCCTGGTCGTTGGCGGCCTCGAGCAATTTTTGGTATTCGTCCTTGGCCTTTTTCAAATCGTCCAGGAAACCGCGGTCCTCCTTGGACAGTTCGGCCTTGCGGTCGTTGAGGGCCGCCTGCGCCGTCTTGGTTTTCCAGTAGTTGTCAAACAGCGTGCGCAGATTCACCGTGCCGATCTTTTGCTCCGCCAGGGCCGGAGTGACCAACCACGCCAGCAAAAGAAACGCCAGGGGCATCGTTCTCGATAAAAACTTCATGCAAACAGGAAAACAGAATCGGGCCGCCGCGCCAACTCAAATTTCAAGGCTGGGCGCGCAGGCGGAAGAACAGGTTGGTCAGGTTGTAGTAGGAAATCAAATTTGGAACATTCAACGAGTAGGTGTAAAATCCATTCGTCAAAACGGGGGACAGTCCCGTTTGGAACCAATTGCTGGGCGAAGCGAGATCCGGATTGTACTGCAAAACGAACAGTTGGCCCAACTCCTCTTCGTAGGGAAGGTAGGCAGGCCAGGACACAACCTCCTCGTTGGTTCCGGACGGCGCAATCGCCAGCATCGGCGAGGGCACATTCAGCAGGATTTTGGCCAGGAAGGCGTCGCTGGAGCCGGAGAGAGCGCCTTGCCGGGCGTTGCGCGTCGGGAAATCGGTCGAACCGGTCTGGCCGACGAGGTAGGCGTTGTCCAACGGATCAAGGGCGATGCCGTAACCGAAATCGGCGCCCGCGCCGCCCAGATACGCCGAGTAAAGCAGGGCCGAGGCATTGGTGTTGAACGCCGTGACAAAGACGTCGCTCCCGCCGGAGTTGGTCGCCCGGAGGAGGCCGGCGGCGTTGTAAACGGGAAAATTGGTGGAGGCGGTGGCGCCGATCACAAAGGCGTTGCCGGAAGGATCCACGGCCAGACCGTAAGCCACATCCCGGACGTTGCCGCCAAAAACGCTCGAGTAGTCCATCGCCGAGCCGTCGGGACTGATCCTGGTCAAAAAGGCGTTGGTGACCCGGAAACCCTGAAGGTTGGTGGCCACAAAGGAATGAAGCCCGGGCACGTTGGTTACCGTATCGGGAAAATTCGTCGAATCGGTGAATCCCGCGACGTAGGCGCTCCCGCCGGCATCGGCGGCGATGGCATAGCCGGCGTCATCGCTCGCGCCGCCCAAGTAAGTAACATAGACCGGGGTCGCGCCGGCGGGCGCAAATTTGGCGGCAAAGGCGTCGTAGGCAAAATTGAAATTGTTCGTCAACCCGTCGAGCGAAGCCATCAGCGCGTTGGTGGTCGGGAAATTGGTCGAATCGGTGAAGCCGGTCGCATAAATATAACCGGCGGCATCCACGGCAATGCCTTCGCCCTCGTCAAAATTGGTGCCGCCCAGGTAGGTGGAATAGACCAGCGCGCCGTTGGAGGCGATTTCGCTCACAAACGCGTTGCCGTTGAAGGCGGAGCCGGCGCAGGCCAGTTGCTTCTGCCAGGCGTTGGTCGTGTACGGAAAATTGGTTGAACTCGTGACCCCGGTGACGTAGGCGTTGTCCGACGAATCCACGGCAATCCCCGTCCCGGCGTCGGTTCCCGCGCCGCCCAGATAAGTCGAATACACCAGGTTGGACCCGCCCGAATCCAGTTCGGCGACGAAGGCATCCACCGGGTAGGTGTTGAGCTTCGGGATCAGGGTCCCGTGAATCGTCTTGGAAAGTGCGTTGGTTGTCGTCGGAAAATTCGTCGAATCGGTGTAGCCGGTCACATAAGCCCGCCCCGTGCCATCCACCGCCACGCCGGATGCCAGGTCGTCGCCGCTGCCGCCCAGGTAGGTCAGGTAAATCAGGTTCGTTCCGGCGTTGTCGAATTTGGCCACGAAGGCGTCGCCGCTGGAGGCGCCGCCCTGAAAGTTGGTCTGGAAGCCGCCGGGCGCGTTGGAAAACTGCGTCGAAAGCGTGTTGCCCGCTACGTAGATGAACCCGTTGGTGTCCACGGCGATGGCCCACCCCGTGTCGGCCGAATTGCCGCCGAAATACGTCGAGAAACTCAAGATCGGATCAATCACCAGCGGCAGATCGCGGTCGTATGTTCCAATCGAAACCGTCACCGTGCGCGCGTCCAGCAATTTGTAGCCGCCGGCGATGGCCCGGCGCCCGCCGCCGGCCGGCTGATAAACGACCGGCGGCGGCTGGCGGATTTCAGCGCCGCCCAGTTTCAGGACCAATTCGCCCCGTCGGCCGATGAAGACTTGGTCCGCCCCGCTGAAACGAATCCTGATTCTCCCGGGATCCGCTTTGGGCGCGAGGGTGAAATCGTATTCAAGTTGTTGCCCATTGCCGTAGTAAGTCAGATTGACGCCCGGATAAAGCTGCGCGACACGGACTTTGGAAAAGACCGGCACGCCCGCGCGCCAGCGCACCGGGTCATTGCCGATGAGATAGTTGATCTTCGCGGGCAATTCATTCTCGCCCAGAATGTGGGCCTGCGGATTGGCGCCGATGAATTGCATCTGCAGGACTGCGACCTTGCCGTTGGCGGACAACGGGGGCGGGTCAAGGAGGCGGAATCGAGGCGCCGTCCGATTTTGATGGGATTCGCTGCCGGCCCGGCGCAGCGCCAGTTGCGCCCTGGCAGGCGCGATTAAAAACCCGTAGGCGGGGCCGCGAGCGATGAAGGCAGGGCCGCCGCCATCCTGCCCTTGCTTGCAAGAACTGGGTTCAAAACAAAGCGGCGTCCCGGCCAACGGCGTCGCTGCCGGGCGCCCCGCCGCGGTCAGGGCCGCCAGCGCCAGCGCGGGCAGAATGATTTTCAAGCGCCAAGTCATGTTAAAAGCCGCGGGTGTAGCCGGCCCGGAACTGGAACTTGCCGGCGGTGCCGTTGAATTGGTCATGGGAAATCGGGATGCCGTAGTCCAGCCGCAACGGTCCGAGGTGCGGGATGGTCAGGCGCAGGCCAACGCCCCAGTCATCGTCAAAGTTCCCCGAGAACGAGGTCGTTCCCGCGCCGACGGCGCCGACGTCGTAAAACAGGGCAAACCGGATGCCCACCCCGTTTTCCTTTTCCAGGATCGGGATGCTGTATTCCAGGGAGCCGAACAGGTAGCTGTCGCCGCCAATCGGCTCGTCCACGCCCACGAATCCCGGCTCGCGCGGGGCCACGTTCCGGTATTTGAAACCGCGCAGGGTGTAGGCGCCGCCCAGGTAATAACGGTCGTAAAAGGGCACGCTGCCGGAACCGATGTTGCCGGCGATGCCCGCAGCGCCGACCGCTTCCAGGACGTGACCCTTGAAGAGACCGCGGAAGAACCAGTCGGTCTTCAGCTCCAGCTTGTAAAAGGTGTCGTCGCCGGTGGTCAGCTCCGAGTCCAGTTCGGTGCGTTGCCCGCCGTTGGGCAGTTCCACGCTGTTTCGGGTGTCGTAGGCCAGCACCGCGCCGAAGCGATGGAACAAATGGTCGCCGTTTTGGTCGAGGATGGCGTTGGGGACATTGGGGCTGATGGGAACCGGGATGGACGGATTGCTGTTGGGATTGATGGGGCCGGTTTCCCAATCATGCCAACCGCCGTTCAGGTCAATCCCCACGTCTTCAATTGTGTAGCTGACGGTGCCCCGCAGGAAGTCGCTGCCCAGGAGGGCGCGCGTCAGGGACACGCGCGCGCCGGTGCGGAACTCGGTGAAGATGTCGTTGGGGCTTTCAAAGTCCCATTCGTGGCGGAAGAGGTCCACGTCCAGGGCCAGCTTGCGGTTGAAGAGCCAGGGCTGGATGAATTCCAGTTCGTAGTCCTGTCGCTGGGTGCCCAGTTGCACAAAGAGCCGGAATTTTTCGCCGCCGCCGGTGAAGGTGGGCGGATGAAAGAGATCGAAATTGCCCTGGGTGACTTCCGCGAAGCCCACCAGCGCGTCCACCGAACTGAAGCCCGCGCCCAGCGTCAGGTTCCCGGTGTTTTGTTCCTCGACCGCCACGTCCAGATTTTCGCGTCCGGCGATGGGCGGCTCGGTCGGCTCGGGCTGCATTTCCACCTTGTCAAAATACTGCAGATTTTCGAGCCGCTGCTTGCTGAGTTCCACCCGCGTCATGTCGAACACCTCGCCGGGCGAAATGGCCAGTTCGCGCCGGATGACCTTGTCCTTGGTCTTGGTGTTGCCGTGGATGTTGATTTTTTCGACGTAATACTTCCGGCCCTCGTTGACGTGAAATTCCAGGTCCATCGTGCCGGTGTCCACGTTCGGGATGCGGACGATCTGGAGGGAAAAGCCCTCCATGGGATTGTCCGACAGGGCGATGTAGCCTTTGCTGCCGTAAAAATCCTCCATGGCCTTCCGGTCCTTGCCCAGCCCGTCGGGTGTGAACACGTCGCCGGTGTCCATCGGCAGCCCGTGCGAACCGAGCGGGCCCTTCTGACGCTCGAAATCGTGGACATATTTCAGTCCCTGCTGGATTTGCCGGTCGTTGAAGATGTGGTTGCCGACAAATTTGACGGAGCCGACCTTGTATTGCCGCCCTTCATAATCCTCGAACACGATGACCATCTTGCCCGGCGTCGGGTGCTCGAATTTCACGTCCTTGATTTGAAAATCCAGGTAGCCGTGGTTGCGGTAAAACTCCGTAAGCCGCTCCTTGTCGTCCTCATACTGGTCCGCTTTGAACAGGTCGCTGCCCGTCAGCCAGGAAAACAGCCAGCGCCGCCGGGTCTTGAGCTGTTTGCGCAGCACCCGCTGGGAAAAGGCCTTGGCGCCGGGAAATCGGACATCAATGATTTTTTCCTTGGGGCTTTCGGTGATCTCAAAGGTGGCGGTGCCGCGCCCGGCGGCCTGGTCAATGTCCAGGACGTATTTGACCTTGGTGCCGGGGTAGCCGTATTTCTCGTAGAGCTTTTGGATCGCCTGCGTGTCGGTGAACAGTTTCTGCTCGTCCAGCGGTTCCCCCACCTTGGCGGTGATCTTTTTGCGGATCTTGGACGTCTTGACCTTCTTGTTGCCCTGGATCTTGATGTCCGTCAGCCGCGGCAGGGGCTGGACGATGTAGGTCAGAATCACACCGCCGTCGGACGCCGACTCCAGGCCAACGCGAATGTTGTAAAACTGGCCGGTCGCGTAAAGCGATTTGACGTCCGCGTCGGTGAGTTCGGGCGTGTAGTTCCCGCCGGCCTTGGCGCGGATGTTGGCGCGGACGAATTGCTCGCTGACCGTGGCCGGGCCGACATATTTGATGTCCACGCGGTCAATTTTCGGGCCGGTCATCTGCGCCCACGCCGCCGGCGCGACCAGCAGGAGCCATAGTCCCAAGAGGCGAAGAAGGCATTTCATCGTCTATCGGTCCGGCGGCAGATCTTCATCGCTGACTTTGGCTGCATTCTCAAACCGCGTGTAAGATTTCAAAAAGGTCAAATTCACGTCGCCCGTGGGGCCGTTGCGCTGCTTGGCGATCAGCAGGTTGACCGGCGCGCCGTCGGCCTCTTCGCCTCCCGGTTCGTCATCCTCGCCGGCGCTGGGTTTGTACAGCAACCCCACCACGTCGGCGTCCTGCTCGATGGCGCCCGACTCGCGCAAATCCGACAGTCGCGGCTTGCGGCTCTTGTCCCGCTCCAGTTCGCGGTTCAACTGGCTTAAAACCAGCACCGGCACCTGCAATTCCTTGGCCAGCGCCTTGAGGCCGCTGGAAATCTCGCTGATCTCCTGCTGCCGGTTTTCCTGCGCGCGGCGCGTAGTAGAATGGAGCAGTTGCAAATAGTCAACCACCAAAAGCTTGACGCCGTGCTGCTGCGCCAGCCGCCGCGCCCGCGCCCGCACCTGCAAAATCGAAAGCCCCGCCGTGTCGTCAATGAACAAGGGCGCCGACGCCAGGCGGTCTGTGGCGAACCGCAGCTTGGGAAAGTCCGACTCGCTCATGAACCCTTCCCGGATGCTGCGCAGATTGACGCGGGCGATGGAGCACAACAGGCGCAGTGCCAGCGACTCGGCGGTCATTTCCAGGCTGAACACGGCCACCGGCAGCTTCTGCTCCAGGACGGCGTGCTCGACAATGTTCATCGCCAGCGAGGTCTTGCCCATGCTGGGCCGCGCCGCGACGACGATCATCTCCCCCTTGTGCAAACCGTCGGTCATCCGGTCCAGATCGCTGAAGCCCGTGCCCACCCCGCCCAGGACGCCCTTGCGGTTGAAATAATTCTCGATGGTGTTCACCGCCTCGCCGACGACCTGCTTGATCGCCCGGGCCCGGCCCTCCTCGCGCTCCTCGTTGATCCGCAGCACGTCGCGCTCCACCTCGTCCAGCAGCGCGTCCACGTCGCCCTCGTAGTCATAGACGCGCCCGACCACCCCGGTGCAGGTGGCAATCATTTTGCGCAGGAGGAACTTTTCGCGGACGATGTCGAGATAATAGCCCAGGTTGGCCGCGCTGGGCACCGCGTCCTGGATCTGCGCCAGATAGGCGATCCCGCCGATCTGCTCCAGCAATTGCCGGTCCTTGAGCCGCTGTTGCAACGTGATCAGGTCAACCGGCTCGCGGTGGTCATACATCTCCACCAGCGCGTCGAAAATCGTCTGGTGCCGCAGGTCGTAGAACACGTCCTGGCCCGACTTGGCGAATTTTTCGAGGCACAACCCGAGGCTCTCGTTGGGCGCGAGCAGGGCGCAGCCCAGCACCCCTTGCTCGGCCTCCACCGCGTGCGGCGGCAGCCGGTCCACCGACGGCTGCCGGTTGGCCACCGAGGGCTGGCGTTGGCGGCGGGTCTTTTTCAAATCGACCGCGGAGCCAGCTTCACCTGAAATTGAATCAATCATAGAATAACTCCTTCCCGGAAGGCTTATGCCAACCTCCACCGGCTGAGGTCCGATGGCACTCGCAAACCCACATAATTTCATTGAGTTTAATAAGCGGGTAATTTACTGCGAGAATTTGTTTGAATTCTTGCTCACCGCCATTGACAAACTATTCACGGACTCTTCACAGCAACACCAAAGTGCAAGCGTTTGGATGCAGTGGGATGAGCGATTCAAACGGCACAAGGGGCCATGATTTTTTGGCGGTGCTCGCGCGCTTCAGGACGCTCCTTGTGATCCGGAAATCCTCCGGCCCGACCTGATCCCCGACGACAAAAATCGCGTGCTCTCTGCATCGAGCCGTGGTTCTTCCTGGTGGAAAATCCGTCTGGCGGTGGAGTGGAGCCGACAGGATTCGAACCTGCGACCTTCTCAGTGCGAATGAACAGTTCCAAGCGTGAAAAATCGCACTTTTTGACTTTTCTCCACAGGTAAACTGGTGGAGCCGAGGGGACTTGAACCCCTAACCTTCGCATTGCGAACGCGACGCTCTGCCAAATTGAGCTACGACCCCGACCACCGCGCAAGATTGTCGTGGGAACCCAACTAGAAGTCAAGATGTTCTCTGTGCTTGCAAGGGTTTTTTCATAATGGTTGTTCACAACTGTTCGCGTTTGATTTTGTGCCCAAACCGGGCACGTTTTCGCGAAAGCAAAATCCCAAAGGCCCATCGCAGCGGCGGGCGGCGCTGTCAAGGCAGACCGCAGCGATAGCGAGGAACGCCTTGCACAGCACCAGCCGCCCGCCGCTGTATTTTTCCGGTGTGCGTCTAGTCATCGGCCTTGCCTTTGGAGATTTGAACTGGTTGCAACTGCATCACCCATGAGCCGTGTTGGAGTTGGTTGCGCGTGTGGATAGCCGCGTCATACGGCGTCTGGTTCCGGATCATCGCGGCGAGGATTTTGAGCCAACGCATCCCCAGGCAGCGCAATGCGCATGCGTGGCTCTGGCCTTTCTTACGATGCGCCTCGTAATAGATGCGCGCCCAGTCGCAATAGTGGCGGCTCAAATCTGTCCACAGATGAATGGTGGCGCGCAAGAAGCGGTTGCATTGATAGCGCAGGTAAACCACGGACACTTTGCCGGATTGATAACTGACCGGAGCCATGCCCGCCAGACATTGCAGGGCTTGCGGCACGTCGGCCAGCGGCTTGAGCGCGATGAGTTCGCCCAATAATCGCGGGGCCAGCTTCGGGCCTGCGCCGGGCAATGACGCAAAAATGGCGTGGTCGGGATGTTGTTTGAAACACTCGGTGATGAGCGCGCGATAGCGGCTCAACTGTGCTTCCAAAGTCTGCAACAATTTAACGGTGGCCACGGCCAACGCGCTTTTGGCGGCGATGACCGCCTCCGTCCCGCAAAACTGATCGGCGCTGGCAAAAATTTCCATGCGCTTTTGGTTCCACTCCGGGTGAAATAATTTTTGCGCGTGCAGGAAGTTTTGCCACTTGCGTTTTCCGGCCTGCACCAAGGCTTGTGGCGTGGGGAACCGTTCCACAAACGCCCAAGCTGACGGCAGGCACCAGTTGTCAAACGCTTCCAGCGCGGCGGGATAATACTCGTAGAGCGCCTGCTGAAGCTGGTTGACCAGCGCCGTGCGTTGCTCAATGAACGCCACTTCATCGCGGCACAACAACCGCAGTTGTTGCACCAATGGTTCGGGTGCGCTCAACCTACGCCAGCTTTCCCATTCCAGCCGCAACGCATCGGCCAGCGCCCAGCAATCGGCGCGGTCGGTCTTCGTGCCGCTGGGCAGCTTGCGCGTGCGATACGATTTGGAACTGCGCGGATGCACCGGATAAACACAATAGCCCAGAGCCACCAGCCGCTCGATGGCGACGCTATGGCCGGCTTCAACGGCGATGGCCGGTTGCGGAAACTGCGCCAGTTTCTCCTGGCAAAGTTTCCAGCCGGCCGATGTGTGGTCGAACCGAAACTCGGTGACGATTTTTCCGGTGTTATCCAACAAGAGCAGGTCGTGATGGTCCTTGGCCCAGTCAAACCCGGCGAAGTGCGTGATGTCATTCCACGTTTTCATCTGCTGTGATTCCTTTCTTTTGGTTGCGGCAGCACTGGTCGGGATGACCCGGTTCATAGTCAACCTAATACGGTGGCCCTCGCGGGGCGAAGTTCTCTCAGACTTCTGAACACGAGCCGTCGGCGTCGTCGGTTTTCTTGACTCAACCCTCGCAGGGTGATGTGGAGACGACCGTGGCGACGCCGCGGCAAAGCTGCCGCCCACAGTCTTGCCGGGAATCGCCGGAACTGTGGCGGCCAAGTTATTCACCGCCTCCCTGTGGCCGGCTTTCGGGGCCGCCTCCGGTCGGCGATGAATAACTTGGAATACGGTATTAGGATGTGGGGATTTAAAACGGAAAATCGTCCAGGTTGGCAAGGCGGGCCTTTTGCTTTTTCGCTGGTCTGTCATTCTCAGCGGCTGGTCTCTCGCATTTTTTTCGTCAGGGGGAGTTTTTGTTGTTTTTTAGCCGGCGGCAGAGACACCGCTTCCCTTGTTCTCTCCGATGGGTGTCTTTCCGGGCTCAGGCCGCCTGCGCCAGCGCCGCTTTCTGTTCCAGCCGCGCCGGCACCCAGAGGTTGTGCGTCAGCACCTGCCAACCGACCGCCGCTTCTCGATGTTCAAATCCCTTGGCCCGCAGCGGCCGCCCCAAAAATCCATTCTTGAAGATATGCGCCTGCATTGCTTCCGGTCTGGGACGGCGAAAAATTAGGATTTCTGGAACACGATGTGCTTGTACTGCTTTGGAGACACGCCCATGAAGGAACGAAACGTCTTGTTGAAATGGGCGAAGCTATCGAAGCCGACCGCCAAGGCCGCTTCGGTCACATTGTGTGTTCCTTCATTCAGCAAGGCTGCAGCCCGGTAGATGCGATAACCTTGCAGGTATTTCACCCAGGAAAGACCAAGCGCCTCGTGAAACAACACCTTGAGTCTGGATTCGCTGATTCCGGCGGCCCGTGTCAGATCCCGGGAATACACCGGCTCCGAGTAGTGCTCGCGCAGATGCTGCAACGTCTTCATGATGGCGCGCCAGTCCAATTCCAATTCCTCACTGCCGATGTTGCGACCCTCCGATTGCTCCCAACGCAGGAGCAAAACCAGTTGTTCCAGAAGCAGTGTCCGCAGCTTCACCTCGCGCCCAAAACGATCACTTTCGAACTCCTCAATCATCTCCTCGAACAGGTTCTTGAGGTGGGTCAACAGTTTAGGCGGCGGATGCACCAACCGACTGGCCGCAGACTGTCGGGCGGTGAACCGTCGCAGGATTCGCACTCCATCACTCTTGGGTCCCATTTCGATCAAGACCGAGGGCAGGAAATAGGCGGTGATGAAACGCAGTGGATACTGCTGAATGCGTCCCCAATGAGGCAAGCCGGGGCCGAGGAGCATTAGTTCCCCGGCCTTTCGTACAATCTGTTCACCTTCCACAAACGACGTGCCTTGTCCCTCAAGAATAATGCTGATCTCGCAATAAGGGTGGCGTTCAGGATACGGAGTTGGCGGCCCTTGCTCGATGCTGCCGTGACGGACCCAAATGGGGCTGGATTCGCTCAATGGCTGGCGGGATTCGGTCACATCCAGAAGCCAAGCCAGTTCCGGAGGGTTGCCCGGGCGTTTGACAGAAGGGCGCATAAATACTAACCGATGCTGTTGCGGGCGCAGGCAAACGTCAAATTGAAAACCTCACCTGCTCAAATTTGGGAAAGGAAAAGCCCTGCTCCACCACGCGGAGCAGGGCGATTATTCCGGAGGTTTGACGTAAACAAACGCCACTCCCCTTTGAACCTGGCAATAACGTTCGCCAATTCCCTGCAATTTGAGATGGGTGTGCAGCATTTGCGGAGGCATGCAGTTGTCATGAAACAGGTCATGGTGACAGGGAATGACGCGTTTCACGTCCAACTGTTTTGCCAACAGGGCCGATTCCGCGGGGCCCAAGTTGCGAAAGGCGCCATTGATGACCGTGACCAGAACGTCCGGTTTGTGGGGAGCCGCAGCCAAGGCCAGTACCGGGTTGTAATCCGTGTCGCCGGTAAAGTAAACCGTCGGACCCGCCTTGACCGAAACCAGATAACCGACGTGCGTCAAATCATCACCCGCGAAGGGGATGGCAAAGGTGACGCGAATGGACAGGTCGCCGATGGTGAAGGTTTTGTTTGGCCAAATCAGGTTCACCTGATCCGCTGGCACGCCCAAGGCCTGGAGTCTTGCGACCGTTTCCGCCGGGGCAAAAAAAGGACCATGACCTCCGGCGGAGCGGTATCCGGACAATGTCTCCGGGTCGAGGTGGTCTTGATGGCTATGGGTGAGCAGATACGCGTCCATCCCCGCCAATTCCGAAGGCGCCAACGGCGGCGGCGCCAAGCGGTCCATGTCGAAGCCGGCTGCAACTCCAATTGCCTTGCATGAATTTGTCAGGTACGGGTCCAGCACCACCGTTTTCCCGGAGGGACTTCCAAGGATGAACCCCGCCTGTCCCAGCCACCACAGGGTAATGGCTCCGGGTGGCGTCTGGTGCGCCTTGATGGAAGTGATCGAACACGAGGTCATGACTTGGGATGCTTCAAAACTCGCGTATGTATCCAGCAAGCCAACCACCGTCCACCGTCAACACCGCCCCGTTGATGTAGGAGCTTTCCGGAGCGGCCAGGAACAGCACGGCGTGGGCGATTTCTTCAGGCGTTCCGGGCCTGCCCAACGGTATGTGGGCCAGCATGGCCTGCACCCGATCGTTGAATTTTCCATCCTCACCGTAGAAAAGCTTCTTGGTTCCTTGGGTCATGATGGATCCCGGGGCCACACAATTTACCAGCACTCCATTTTCTCCGAGTTCCAGCGCCATGGATTTGGTGAGATTGATCACTCCGGCTTTGGCCGCGATGAATGGAGACTGCAACCGCGCTGGCGCCAATCCGAGCACGGAAGAAATATTGATGATGCGGCCGGACCTTCGGGCAACCATTGGGCCGGCGGCGGCGCGACTGACGAAAAACAGTCCTGTAAGGTCCACCCGGAGGATCCGCTCCCACTCCGCGGTTGGGAACTGGTCAATATTCACGCGGTGCGTCAGAGTATTCACGCCAGCGTTGTTCACCAGAATATCGAGATGGCCGTAGTCGCGCAGCACCTTATCCAGCGCCGCCCTCACCTCGCCTTCTTGGGAGACATCCAGACGCAGGGCGATGGAATTGGGGGCGCTGGCGGCGGCCTGTCGGGCGGTGTCGAAATCAACGTCGGCGTAGATGACCTGGGCGCCGTTTTGCGAAAGCGCATGGGCAATGGATTGTCCGATGCCGCGGGCAGCCCCGGTAACGACCGCGACTTTGCCTGTCAGGTCCACTTTCACTGGAGCAAGGCTACCACAGGTTACACGGGAGCCACATTCTTTTTCAGCGAATTCCAGGCTGTTTTTCATTGATACGCCCTTGAATCCGACCAAAAACCATTCAAAACTCGGCGAAAAACAAAAGCGGTCAGCGTGATTATAATCGAGACTGTCGGATATGACCTCGCATACAGGCGGCCTTTGACAGGCAAGGAAAACGTCCTCATGCCATGTCATCCAATTGTATCAAAACGACTTTATATTGACGCTATTTTCATTACCTGAATGAAGGCAATTTCAAGAGCGAAAGTACGCGGGAGCATTCCCGATCGGGAAACCTGCGTCACTTTATATGAGCAAATGGTTCGGATCCGCCAGTTTGAACTCACAGCCCAGAAAAACTACAAGGCCGGCCGGATGCCGGGATTTATTCACCTATATGTCGGCGAAGAGGCCTGCGCGGCGGGCGTCTGCGCGCATTTGCGAGATGATGACTGGATCACCAGCACTCATCGCGGGCATGGTCATGCCTTGGCAAAAGGCGTTGCATCGAAGGCGGTCATGGCGGAGTTGTACGGCCGCGCCACCGGTTGTTGCGGCGGCCGCGGCGGGAGCATGCATCTGTTTGATCCAAGGGTTGGACTCTTCGGGACAAACGGTTTCGTCGCCGGTGGCATACCGGCCGCCGTGGGCGCCGGGATCAGCGCCAAGGTTCGGGGCACGGACAGCATTGCCGTTGCCTTCTTCGGCGATGGCGCCGTCAACCATGGCGCCTTTCACGAGGGTCTCAATTTCGCCGCGGTTCAGCAGGCTCCGGTCGTTTTCGTTTGTGAAAACAACCTTTACGCCACGGCGACGCCATTTACTGCGGCCACCAAGAATACGCTGGTGGCCAATCGCGCGGCGGCCTACGGCCTGCCCGGAGTCGAAGTGGACGGCAACGACGTTCTGGCTGTTTGGGAGGCGATGCGAAAGGCGGCCGCCCGCGCGCGAGCTGGCAAAGGACCCACATTGCTTGAGTGCAAAACCTACCGGACGGTGGGTCACCATGAGGGGGATCCGGTGGTCGGCACCTATCGGGACCAGGACGAACTGGACAGGTGGAAGGAACGCTGCCCCGTCCGCTCGTTTCGATCATGGCTCGTCTCCGAGGGGCTGGCCGATGAGGCGGAACTCGACACTATTGACCGTCGGATTGGGCGCGAGATCGAAGAAGCCGTGGCGTTTGCCGAATCCTCGCCAATGCCGGCCGCGACCACGGCCAACGCCCACGTGTTGGCCAATCCGATCAATCCCCAGGTCGCGCTGGCTCCTCAATCTTCCCCCGACGGCAGAAACGTCGAAACCAACTATCTGGATGCAGTCCGGGACGGGGTTGCGGAGGAAATGCGCCGCAACCCCCACCTTATTTACCTCGGTGAAGGCATCGGCGAGCGCGGCGGCAGTTTTGCGCACACCAAGGCATTGTGGAAGGAGTTCACGGGCGCGCGGGTGATTGACACTCCGATTTCGGAACTGGCGTTCACGGGTGCCGCCGCGGGGGCTTCGGCCACCGGTTGTCGCGCGGTGGCGGACCTGATGTTCGTGGACTTCCTGTTCGATGCCGCGTCCCAAGTCATCATTCAGGCCGCCAAGTGGCGCTACATGAGCAATGGCCAGATCTCCGCCCCGGTCGTCATTCGCGCCAGCATGGGAGCGATAAAAAACGCCGGTCCGCACCACAGCGGTTGCTATTACCCGGTGTATGCGCATTGCCCGGGGATTATCGTCGTGGTTCCATCCAATCCGGCGGACGCCAAGGGGTTGATGAAGACCGCCCTGCACTGCTCGGACCCGGTTCTTTTCCTGGAGCACAAGTTGCTCTTCGGGGTCAAGGGACCGGTTCCCGCACACGAATACTTTATCCCTTTCGGAAAGGCGAACGTGCTCCGTCAAGGCGCGGATTTGACCATCGTGAGTTGCGGTGACTACGTCAATCGCTGTGTCGCAGCCGCCAATCAACTCCAAAAAGACAACCTCTCCTGCGAAGTCATCGATCTCCGCACCATTGTGCCGCTGGATACGTGGACCATCCTTGCCAGCGTCGCGAAAACCGGGCGCCTGTTGATTGTGGATGAAGCCCATCCGATGTGCGGGATCGGTGGCGAAATCGCGGCCCGGGTCGCCGCCGAGGCATTTGACGAGCTGGACGCGCCGATCGGCCGGTTGCATCCGGATCCGGTCACGCAACCCTTCAGCCCCTCCTTGGAAAATGAAATAGTGGTTTCGGTCGAGAAAATCATCGCTGCCGCAAGGGGTGTGGTTGCGGGGAACGCGCCCCTGGTGCGTCAATATCGGGCCTTTCCTGAAGGGAGTCGCGTCGTATCGGACCACGTTCAGCACCCGCCAGTGACCGAGTCCGCCTCCAGCCACACCGCGGCGCTCCCGGCGGCCGGCAACACCGACAAAAGGATGGAATCCATGGCCTCCGGCATTCCCATCATGATGCCCAACCAGGACCTCACGGTGACCGAGGGTACCGTGGTTCGATGGGTAAAGAAACTGGGAGAACCGGTCAAATTCAACGAAGTGATCGTGGAAGTGGAAACGGCCAAGGCGGTGGTCCCGGTGGAAGCGCCCAGCGACGGCTTGCTGGCAAAAATTCAGGCGGGCGAAGGGACAACCATCCAAATGGGCCAGCCGTTGGGGATGATTCAACCCGTCTCCTGATCGCCATGTCCAACCTCCATTCCAACTCGTCGCGCCGGCCCGGTCGAGTCGTTGCCTCGCCGCGCGCGCGCCGCACGATGCGTCAATTTCAGGTGGATCCGAATTCTGTGCGCGGCAGTGGACCCGGCGGTCGGATTGTGGAGGCCGATGTAAAGGCAGTTGGGGCCCCACCTGCGGCGACCCAAGGTGCGGCGCGTTCCGGGATGAAATCCGCCGCAGGGAAAACACCCAAGCCCGCCGCTGCGCCGCGAACAGGTGCGGGCATCTCGGTTATGCGTCGCGCCATCGCCGAAAAGACGGCCCTGAGCTTTTCAACCGTGCCGCATTTCTATCTGCGGACCGAGGTTGACGCCACTCCGTTGATAGAATTCCGGCAGCAACTCGTTTCCGTCGTCGAGCGCGAAACGGGAGCGAAGCCGACGCTCACGGATTTCCTGCTGCGGGCCATGGGCCGGGCCTTGGCGGAATTTCCAACTGTCAATTCCATCTGGCAAAACGACTGTATCGTAACCCTTCCGACGGTGGACATCGGCGTCGTCGTGGGATTGCCGGATGGTCTGCTGATTCCCATCCTGCGCAATGTGGACCAGCTCACTCTGGCCCAGGTGGTCAAGCGGCGTTCCGATCTGGTGGCCGCCGCCCGGGCCGGCCAGATCTCCGCCGAGGCCACCGAGGGCGGCGCGATGAGCCTCTCCAACCTCGGCGCGAGCGCGGTGGATGAATTCTCTCCGGTCATCGCCTGCCCGCAAAGCAGCATGCTGGCCGCGGGATCTGCCGCTCCGCGTCCGTTTGTTGTCGGCGGAAAACTCGCGGTACGCACGACCCTCCGACTTTGCCTGGCCGTGGATCATCGCGTGATGGACGGCGCGCCGGCGGCGGCGGCGTTGGGACGAATGGTGGACTTGATCCAGCAGCCGGCGCTGTTGGTGCGTGATGGAGCGTTCGTCGGATTCGAATAAAATAGCGCGATACGTTGCCGTCCCCCAACGCCAATCAAGTTGCTGAAACCGGGCTGGGCAAAATGATGGAAGATTCAGTCCGCCAGTCCCGCCGGCGGACGCGGTATGTTTTTGCCCTGGCTTTCACGGCCGCGGTGGGCGGATTTCTCTTCGGTTACGACCTGTCCCTGATCGGCGCCGCCAACATTTTTCTGAAGGCGCAGTTCCACCTGGATGCCGAGACGCTGGGTTTCACCACCGCCAGCGCGGCGCTCGGGTGCGTGTTCGGGCCTTTTCTCGGCGGCTGGTTGTGCGACGCCCTCGGACGTGAACGGACCATGATTGTCGCAGCCCTGTTGCTGGCGGCGGGAGCGATGATGACGGCTCTGGCCGGGAGCATCGTGCTGTTCAACACGTTCCGAATCCTGGGCGGCGTTGGGGTCGGACTCTGTTCGGTCGCGTCGCCGATGTACATCACCGAAATGGCGCCGCATAAGATGCGCGGAAAGCTCGGCATCATGTACCAACTGGCCATCGTGGTGGGTTCCACCGTGGCGCCGCTCATCGCGTACGTTTTGGTTCGCATTTTTCCGGACGCGGTCTCCTGGCGGTGGATGTTTGCCTCGCAGATGGTCGTGGTGGTTCTGTTTGCGGCGCTCCTGTTTCTGCTTCCCCCGAGTCCGAGATGGCTGGCCCAAAAAGGTCGTTTTGAAGAGGCCTCCCGGGTCTTGCGCCGGATTCATGGCGAAGCCGAAGCCTCCGGTGAATTGCGCGAAATCAAGGAAGCCATCGAGGAGGAAACCGGCGGGTTCGCGGAGTTGTGGCAGCGTGGAATCCGGTATGCCCTATTGATCGGCTTTCTACTGGCGTTCTTCAACAATTGGACGGGTTGGTCGGCGATGGGCGGATACATCCCGATGCTGTTTGAAATGGCCGGGGTCCAACAACAAACGGTGGCGATCCTCCAGTTCTCCTTCACCTACCTGGCCATGGCACTGATGACCGTGGCCTCGATGTGGCTCATTGACCGCGTGGGGCGGCGACCGCTCTGGATCTTCGCGTCCATTTTCATGGCCGGCATCACGGCGGCGACGGGCCTGGTGTTTCATCTGCACGTGCATGGTTGGCCGGTGTTGCTGGTGATCGTCCTTTGCACCGTGCCCCACGGACTGGCGCTGGGCGGACTGCCGTGGTTGATGATGTCCGAACTTTTTCCCAACCGGATTCGCGCCAAGGCGGTGGCGGTGACGACCACTTTTCTCTGGCTGGTGATTTACGCCTGCGCCCAACTATTCCCCATGCTGCTGGACTGGTCCAAACGAAGCATCGGTTCGCCGGGCGGCGCCTTTTGGCTCTTCACCCTCGTCTGCCTCTGCTCCGCGCTGTTTGGATGGAAGATGATGCCCGAAACCAAGGCGCGGACTTTGGAAGACATCGGCCGTTCGTGGCACGGCCACTAAGCGCGCGTCAGGCGCGCCGCGCGCACCCATCCCAGCATTTCCTCCGCATGGCGCGTCATGGCGGGATAGTCCCTTTGCTCCAGAAATTCCGTCTTCATCAGTTCGCCACCGACGCCCACTGCCGTAACGCCCGCGTTGAACCATTCCATGAGGCTGTGCTGACAGAGGTTGTGGATCCCGGTGGGCATGATCCGGGTCCAGGGCGATGGACCCAATATGGCCTTGACGAACTCCGGGCCGCCGGCCGATTCACAGGGAAAGACTTTGACGATTTCCACACCGGCTTCCTCCGCGTCGGCAATTTCCGTGGGCGTCAGGCACCCGGGCATGTAAGGGATTTTGCGGCGATTGCAGAAACGCGCCACGCCCGGGTTGAAGGATGGCCCGACGATAAAATTCGCTCCGTGGGCCACGAACAACGCCGCGGTGGCTTCGTCAAAGATTGTGCCTGCACCCAGAATGAGGGTTGGCGCATATTTTCGGCAATGTTGCACGAGCAACCGGAATACCTCAGGCGCCTCATCACCCCGGTTGGTGAACTCAAAGGTCGTTGCCCCGCCGGCGGCGCAGGCCGTTGCCACCTGGCACGCCGTTTCGGCGTCGGGATGGTAAAAGACCGGCATCAAACCGGTGGCCACGATCCGGTTCAAGACTTCAAGCCGGGAGAAGCGAGCCATACGAAGATTCAGGTTGATAATTTTTCCGCGCGAAAGCCATGGCATCGGCGACCGACGCCCTTTGACCGCTGAACGCCAGCGCCAGCACGAGCAATCCCAGAAGCGTGTCTTCCTCGCAGGCGGCCAGCCGGCTTTCTTTGCCGAGCCGTTCGCAGATAAGCCGGCGAAGCAATTCGATCTTCAGCGCCACCCCGCCTGAGAAGACGATTCGCAACCACTCCCGCGTGGGCGCAATCCGGCGGGCGCATTGGACGTAATTCTCCGCCATGCCCGTGAACGCCGCGCGAAACAAATGGCCGACGGTCAGATTGTCTTCCGTGGCGTTGGTGATTTCGCCCTGATTGCCCATGGCGCTGAAATAGAACGCCGGATTGACGCGCAGATCGGTGTCGCCCGCCCGGTCGGCCTGGCGGAGAATGTAGTCCCAAGGGTCGCGAAGCAGGAGTCCCTGCGCCTCGGCCAGTTCACTGAGCAGGCGGATGAGAACGTTGAGCGCCCGTCCGGCGGGGAGATGCGTGATGGTGCGCAGAAACCGGCCGTCGAAAAACGGCCGCGTCTGGAAATCGCCGAATTCCAGGCCTTGGGCAAGTTGGATGACCGCCGACCCGGTGGAAATGTTGATGGACATTTCCACTTCTTCAAGAAAAACTCCGGCTTGGGAACACTGGTAATCTCCCACCGGCGCATAAAAGGTGAGCCGCCGGCCGCCAATGTCCCCTTCACCCACCGCCGCGCCTTGCGGGACGATTTCAGGCCAGCAGACGGTTTTCAAACCGAGTTTTTCAATCACCTCCCAATGCCAATCCCGGGTCACAAGATTCAAGGCGCCGTGGGCGAAGGCATTGGTCAGGTCGGCACCGGGCTTGCTCCGGCACAAATTGGCGATGACATAATTGGCCAATGGCGCCGGCACCGCCGGTTCGCGGGGCAGCGCATGATTTTGCTCCAGCCAGAACAGGAAACACAGCGGAAGCCCCGGCCGAGGTTCATTGCCCAACTGCGCCCTTTCCTGCGCCGTGATGCGACGATTGATTTCGTCGAAGTAGGTCCCGGCCGCGCCCTCGAGGGGCAAGAGCGCCCGTTGATCCTGCCAACTGATGAAGTTGGACATTTCCTGTCCCTGCGCGCTTGTAAACACCAAGCCATGCAACTGGCTGCACATGACGACTCCGCCAGCGTCCGGCGCCTGCTGCAGCAGTTTTTCCAGCAAGGCGCGTGTGGCCGCCACCACCTGTCGCGGATCGTACTCGCGGAACATGGTGTTTTGCCCGGCGATGGGTTCCGGAAACGGAATTCGTTCCCTTCGGCCAAGGGCCAGTTCGTCGAGATCCAGCACCGCGCCCTTGATGAAGGACGATCCCAGATCAACGCCGAGGTAGCGCATGCCCTTGCCGCGGAGCTTCAACCCTCCTCCACCACCGGGTTGGCCAACGCGCCAATCCGATCAATTTCGATGGTGATGGCGTCTCCCGGCTTGAGCCAGACGGGAGGTTTGCGCGCAAACCCAACGCCATGCGGCGTTCCGGTCAGAATCACCGTGCCCGGCAACAGCGTCGTGCTCCCGCTCAGAAACGCGATCACGGACGGCACGTCAAAAATCATGTCATCGCAACGCCAATCCTGGAGCACCTGGCCATTCAAGAGCGCGCGGATTTTCAATGCCGCCGGATCGGGGATCTCGTCCTTCGACACCAGGCAAGGCCCCAGCGGCGCGAAAGTGTCGAACGTTTTGCCCCGGCACCACTGCGACCCGCCCCACTTGCCCTGCCAGTCCCGCGCGCTCACGTCGTTGGCGCAGGTGTAACCCAACACGCAATCCAACGCCTCGTCTTTGGAGACGTTCTTGCACCGTTTGCCAATGATGACGGCCAGTTCCGCTTCGTAGTCCACCTCGTCGCTGCGGAGGTGGCGCGGCAACACGATTGGATCGCCCGGGTTCTGCACCGCTGTGACTGCCTTCAGGAACACGACCGGAAACTCGGGTATTTTGGCGCGGCTCTCCTCCGCGTGCCGCCGGTAGTTCAAACCGATGCAAAACAAGCTCGGCGGGACCACCGGCGCCAGCAATTTTTTCACGTCGGCCTTTTCTTGGGAGACCTCAAAGGCGCCAAAAATGTCGCCGATAATTTGCCGTGCCATTCCGTCCGCCTGCTGCGCACCGTAGCGGATGGCGCCATGTTGGTCCCGGTATCGAATGATTTTCATAATCCCTTCATAACGAACGGCTGCCGCAAAGGCACGCCTTATTCGAGCATGGTGTTCCGATCCAGGCCGACGACGGCTGCCGCTTTCTCCAGGCTCGCTTGGACATCGGACGGCAGGGGGATGCCTTCCTTCAACGCGCGGTCGTAGCGGTCCCATTCCATCTCCCCCGGCACGTATAGCCGGGCGGCATCGTCGGCGCGCGGAGCATTGTGAATTTCCTCTACCAACGCCTCGACGCGCCGGGTGAACTGGCCGGCGGGCATCATGGCGTTGAGATCCATGGCGAGAAACGCCGCGCCATGCCGGGTCGGTTTCGTGCCGTCGTCCCACATCCAGTTGCCCACGCTGCAAGTGGTCGCGGCGCCGGTGACGATTCCCGCCAGCGTTTCGATCAACAACGCGATCCCATACCCCTTGTGGCCGGCGGCCGGTTGGAGCGCCCCCACTTCCGGGAAACCGCACGGATCGGTGGTCGGCTTCCCATCCGCCCCGACCAGCCACGTGTTCGGGATGGATTCGCCCCGCATCCGCGCGGCATAGACCTTGCCGCCGGCCACCGTGGCGACCGACATGTCCAAGAGAATGGCCCGATACCGACCGGCCGGAACCGCATAGGAGATGGGATTGCTGCCGATGACGGGGCCGCGGGAGCCTGGGGCGGCCACCGACGGAATATCGTTGGCCATGCTGATTCCCAAAAGTCCTTCCTGCGCGGCCAGCCATGAATAGTAAGCCGCCGCTCCAAAATGGCAGCTATTTCGAACCCCCACGTAGGCGACACCGCAAGTCCGGGCTTTGGCAATAGCGGTTCGCATGGCAAAGGCCGAAGTGATCAACCCCAGCGCCGAGTCGCCGTCCACGATGGCCCAGGCAGGAGCTTCGGCGGCCAGATGCGGGCAACCCCGCGGGCGCAGCCCGCCCGCCTTCAACCGCCGCAAGTAGCCGTACAAGAGCTTGGTGCCATGCGTGAAAGTGCCCCAAGCGTCGGTCGTGGCCAGGATGTCCGCCGCCGTTTGCGCATCGGTGTGCGAAAGCCCCACGCGCTCCAACGCCGTCGCGGTAAAATGTTTCAAGCCGGCATAGCTTGCGCGCCGGTCGTGGCTCACCGATGTCGCTGGCGTTTTCGTCTGAATCACGTCGCGCACGGCGGGTCAATTTTTCGGAATTGGCACCTGAGTCATCCGGCGCTGAACGCCGTTGACCACGGTGGGGAGGGGTTCGCCACGGACCGCCTTCAGGGCGAGTTGGGCGGCGGTTTCACGGAGTTTGCGGACCGCGGTCGGACTGGCGGAGGCAATGTGCGGGGCGACGATCAGGTTGGACATTTTCAAAATGGGATGGTCCGGCGGGATGGGTTCGGGGTCAAACACGTCCAGCGCCGCGGCGCCAACCTGACCGCTTTCCAGCGCCGCCGTCAGCGCGGCCAGGTCCACCAGGTCGCCGCGACCGACATTGATGAGAATGGCACCGGGTTTCAAGCTGGCCAATGACCGGCGGTTGATGAGTTGGCGCGTTTCGGGCGTGGACGGGCAGTGCAACGTGATCAGGTCGGACTTCCGCAAAAGGTCGTCCAAAGGCACGCCGCGACCGCCGCGCTTGGCGATTTCCAGCGGGGAGACCGCCGGATCGGAAACCAGGATGAAACACTTGAAAGGCATCAGGCGCTTGACCACCTCCCGCCCGATCCGTCCGAATCCGACCACGCCAACCGTCAGGTCGCGCAACGCCTTCATTTTCTCCATGGGCACGGCCAGGCCCCACTTGCCCGCGCGCAGGTGGATGGTATGAGTGACCACCTGGCGCGTCAGACCGAGCATGAAGGCCAGGGTGTGGTCGGCCACTTCTTCAATGCAATAGCCGGGAATGTTGCACACCGGAATGCCGCGGGCGCGGGCGGCATCGAGATCCACATTATCCACCCCTATCCCATATCGGACGATGCCCCGGGCGCGGCTCATCGCATTGATGACCCTGGCGTTCACGCGCGCAAATTGAGTAATGACGGCATCTGCGTCTTTGCACAGCTCAATAAGGTCGGGTTCGCTCATGCACTGCCGGGCGATCAACTCGCAACCGCCGTCCGACAGGAGCCGCTGTTCGATGCTCAGATCGGAAAAGGCGTAATCGGTCACCACCACTCTGGGCTTCGGCGTGCTCATGAAATCAATTCATTCACCTGTTCAGGTCATGCTAAAGTCTCTGGACTGGAACGCATTTCCTTTTCGCCGACTTTACGACGTTTTTGGCGCCGGAAATGGTTCGGCCGAGATGAATAATGCAGCCGGTTTTTGACCACGGCCGCTTCTTGAGAGGAGATATGCGCTCGCCTTAAATGAACACTGAAAGCGTCGGATTCTTTGCCTGATTCGCGCCGCAATCTTTAAACCAAAAGGGGATTGTGAGACTCGTCGAGACCGACACCATTGGTCAAATTCGCCAAAAGTGCGACTCTTTTCACTCTGGCGCCGATTCCCGCTTGAAGCCGCTCCCGAAAAAGTCATACAAGTCATTAACCATGCGCGCTGCCAAAGCCACAATTTTCCTGGTTGGATGGATGGCGGCGTCTGCGCCGGCCGCGGTTACGGTTTCCCCTGGGGAAATGGTCCAGCAGGACGCCTGGGTGCGGCAGCATCTTCTGTCCACCAACCATCTTCCTCCTTTCTCATTCACCTACGACGGCCAGCCGTCGTCGGCACTCTTGCCCGCCTGGAAGCGGACGGAAAGCGACACGACCCTCGACGCC
>JAGWMQ010000179.1 GCA_028873125.1 Verrucomicrobiota bacterium
GAACTCCGACTTAATTTCGGTTTGCAGCGCGGATGCGGAGCATCCGGCTAAACACCTATTGGGACTCCATCGAGCCGGCCAGAGTTCAAAGGGAACCTCAACCGGTTTTCCAGTCCCCTGATCGAACGCCAGGGAACGGTCCAGAAACATTTTTCGGGTCGATCCTCCTCTCGATCCGCAAATGAACGGCTTTGGGGAATGGTCCGCGTCGGATTCGGCGCTTGGATTTCCGGAGAACTTCTTGGTAAGGTTCGGCGAAATAATTGGCCAATGATAAATCTCTTCATGCATCTGAATTTCCCTCGCCCGACAAGCGCCGTCCTGGTCTTCATCCTGGCGGGAACCTCCCTGGCCGCCGCCGGGGAAAATCCGTCTCCGTTTCAGACGGAACCGAATCAAGTTCTCGAACGGACCAGCTTCCAAACGGGCAAGGCGTGGAGTCCGCTGGCAAATTTGCGGTCGGATGTCGCCATCGTTTATGGCATTGACACCAACCTGCCGGCGCGCATTGAAACTTGGCGCGCGCACGGCTATCGCATCCACGTGATGACGGGCGTTGCCTGGGGCCGTTACCAGGATTACCTCTACGGCCGCTTCGACGGAACCAATCACGAGGACGAAGCGCAGACCGACCGCAATGGCCGGAAGATCAGTCACGGCGGCGATGTGTATTACATGTGTCCCGGCGGGAATTACGGCACATTTCTTTGCGTCGGCGTCCAGCGCGCGCTCGACGCGGGCGCCAAGGCGATGGATCTGGAAGAGCCGGAATTCTGGGACCGCGCCGGATACTCGGAGGGTTTCAAGCGCCAATGGCGCGAGTTCTACCACGACAACTGGCAGCCGCCGGACAGCTCAGTGGACGCTCATTGGCGCTCGTCAAAATTGAAATACTTTCTCTACCGCCGCGCGTTGCAACAGGTGTTCGATTACGTGCAGGCTTACAATCGCCGCACCGGCCGCCACGTCCGCTGTTACGTGGCGACTCATAGCTTGCTCAACTACGCGCAATGGCGCATCGTCAGCCCCGAATCCAGCCTGGCCCAACTCAAGGGTTGCAACGGCTACATTGCCCAGGTCTGGACCGGGACTTCGCGCACGCCAAATTGTTATGGCGGCGAGGTGCGTTCGCGAACCTTCGAGACCGCGTTCCTGGAATATGGCGTGATGCAGAACCTGGTCCGCGACACCGGCCGTTCCGTCTGGCTGCTGAACGATCCGGTGGAAGACAATCCCGACCACGGTTGGAGCGACTACCGCAGCAATTGGGAATCGACGCTGACGGCGTCGCTGTTCCAGCCGGAGATTTCCAAGTATGAAGTCGCCCCGTGGCCGGAGCGGGTCTTTGGCGGACGCTACCCGCGTTCGGCCAGTCCTGAGGACGGCAAACCGATTCCACCGGCCTACGCCACCGAATTGCAAACGGTGTTCAACGCGCTCAACCACATGAACCAACCCCGCGTGAAATGGGATTGTGGAACGACGGGCATCGGCGTGCTGGTCAGCGATTCACTCATGTTCGAGCGCGGCCAGCCCGGGTCAAGCGACCCGCTTCTGGGAAACGTCTATGGTCTGGCCATGCCGCTGCTCATGCGCGGACTGCCGGTCACGCCGGTACAATTGGAAAATGTCACCCTGCCGCATTATCTGGAGGGTTTTCATATTTTGTTTTTGAGTTACGACGGACAAAAACCGCTTTCGCCCGCCGTTCATCCGCCGCTGGCGGCCTGGGTGAAACGCGGCGGTGTTCTGGTGTTTTGCGACCAAGACGCGGACCCCTACCTCAAGGTTCATGAATGGTGGAACAGCGGTGGAAATCATTACGCCACGCCGCGGCAAGAACTGTTCGAGTTGCTGGGACTCGGAAAATCGGTGGCGACGAACCAGTTCATCCAGATTGGAATGGGCGGTTTGATTTGGCTGCGCGAACGGCCCGCCGCATTTTCCGCCAGCGCGCAAGGCGCGTCGCAAATCGTGGATATGGCCCGGCTGGCCGCCCAAAAAATCGGGTTGAAGTGGCGCGAGACCAATTTTCTCCTGCTTCGGCGCGGCCCGTATATCATCGCCTCCGGTTTGGATGAATCCATTGCCGCAACGCCGCATGAGTTGCACGGCGCTTTCGTCTACCTTTTCGATTCCCAATTGCGGGTGCAAACGAACATTGTCATCACTCCCGGCTCGCGTTGGTTTTTGCTCGACCTCAACGCGGCGCGCACCGGCAGACCGCACCTGCTCGCGTCGGCGTGCAAGGCGCTGTTGAAGGCACAAACCCGCCGCCAAATCAGCTTTTTTGTGGAAGGCGTTGGAAAAACGCCGGCGATTGTGCTTTTGGGATCGCCCCGGCGACCGCGCGGCGTGACGCTGGCCGGCAAAAGTCTGGACACATTTGAATACTCCTCGCAGGAGCGGCTGCTCTGGGTCCATTTCGCCAACGAAGCCCGGCCGCGCGAGTTGGCCGTTCAATTTTGAACGCATGGCAGTGCGAAACTGACGGTCTGGCATTTGCCCCAAGAGAGTCCGCGTCTGACCGTCGGCTCCCGGGAAACCAGTCGCACCCTTTGTTGGCAATTTGCATTTCAGTCGGAAAAAGACAAACTTGCCAAAACGCAGCGCGTCGCCGTAACCGTCACCTGCAGTTTTGACCGCCTTGTCTTCCGCCGGCGTGCGCAGGCGGGCGGCGACGGATTTATTTGCCGGCACAGGAAAGCAAACGCGCAGTGAGCGAAGATAGAAAATCAAATTTGTCTGGCGGCATCAGCCGGCGCCAAGCCATTCATCGCGGCCTCATCGCCGCCGGCGGGTTGGTGCTGGCCGACGGCCTGTCATTCCGTGCCTTGACCGCGGCGCCACCCTCGCGGACGGATTTGCCCCCGTTGCCCGGGGAATTTCCGGCGAACCTGCGGCGGCCGGTCCCGGTTGAAGACCTGAACCAAGCCGTCGTTTTCACGGTCAACCAGCCCACCATATCCGAATATGGCGTGGATTTGAGCCGGTGCATCGGATCGGACGTGCTGATCCGCGGCTGGTTCAAATGGGATGAGGCGCCGACGGTGCAACAGTGGCGGTGGATACCGCCCCGCATCCATCAACAGGGCGCGCTGTTCGGCGGCGGGATCACCTGCAGCGCCTTGTATGACAAGGAGAATGGCATCACACACGCGCAGTTGCTGGACATGGCCACACGCGCTCCGGATGGACAATTGGTGGACGCTTGGGGGCAACCGGGCCTCCGGCACGGCTCGCTCTCCAGCCCGGCGCATCTGGACTATCTGTTCCGATGGTGCCGCGAGCAAATGGATGCGGGAGCAGACCACCTGTTCATGGACGAGAACACCGCCGCGCTCCGGCCCAACGAGGGTTATGACGACCATTCTCTGGACGACTTCCGCCTCTACTTGCTCCGCCACTTCTCCGCGACGCAGGATTGGGCTCCAAACGACGCACGCTGGCAAACGAGGTTTAAGATTGAGTTGACGAATTCGAAAATCTGCCCGGACGGGGACATGCGGTCATTCAGCTATCGAGCCTACCTTCGGGAGCGCGGGTTGCTGGCCAACCCCCAAGGCCGCGACAATCCCTTGGCGGCAGCTTGGCGACAATTCCGCGTCTGGCGGGATGACCGCGCCTGGAAGGGGCTGACGGATCGCATTCGGGCCTACGCCGCCGGGAAAGACCGTCGAGTTTTTATCAGCGCCAATGGACTGGTGCGCTACGTGGACCTGCAAGTGTTGGGCGTGTGGAACCGGTGGCGGGTCAAAGAGGGGCAGGTGGATTTGAGCCGGAGCCAACTGCCGGACTGGCGCAAATGGGTCCTTCAAGGCCACGCCCTGGCCGGCAAACGGGTGCCGGTCGTGTTCTTCCACGACTGGGGCATGGGCAAACCGCCGTTCCCCTGGCTGGCGGTCGCCCCCAGCCAGCGGAAGCTCTGGATGCGCATCCGCGGGGCGGAAATTTACGCGGCGGGCGGCTTTTTCGCCTTTCCCGTGCTGGGACCGTTCGGTTGTGACGCTGCGCGTGACGGCACGTTGGAGACAATCGCGCGGCAGACCCGCTATTACCAAACGCATCGCCGACTGTATTCGGAGGGCCAATTTCTCGACAAGGAGTTGGCACACACGACGGCGCCTAATCTAAGTCTGGCAGTTTGGACCACGGGGCGACCGCGTGAACTGGCGATTCACGTCGTCAACCGTGAAGCGGACAACGACCGAATCTCCCCGCGTTCGAATTTTACTGTGCGCCTGCCGCTGGCCTCCCTGCCCGAATCGGCAGATGCGGTCTCGCCGGATTGGCCGGGGGAGAGCCTAGTGAGTTGCGCCTTGGTGGATCGCGGGCTCACGGTTACCGTCAAGGATCTGGGAGCTTACGCGGTGGTGCGGTTGCGTCTCGGGGCCGAGTTTGAGAATCTGTTGCGCCAGGGCGGTTCTCCAGCCATTTGAGGCATGTTCGACGACCGGGGCCGGCTCCCGCCTCCTTGTTAAAAAGCGGCAAAAAAGACTTTGATCGCGCGAACCAACCGCTGAACAAAGCGACGGAATCGCTGCGCAAAGCGCGGGAGATAGCCTTCTGCCTCGGTTTAACGGATGATTTCGGCCCAGTTGATTTCCATGAAACTGTGCGGGCGTGTTTTCAAAATCAGTTTTTGATCCAGACTGGCTTGCGTAAAGTCATTTCAGGGAGTGA
>JAGWMQ010000046.1 GCA_028873125.1 Verrucomicrobiota bacterium
CACCCTGCCGCGCGCGTTGCGAAAGCGGAACGTCTATGAGGAAGTTGCCCGTTTTCTGGACGTGCCGGGCGGCGAGGAAATTGTGAAGGAAAGTTACGCGCAGTTGCGAAAATTCAATGCGTGGAACATCAGCATCGTCCAGCAGTATGAGATAATACGCGCCGTAAGTTCGCGCGCGGAGTTCCGGCGCGGCCTCGCCGATGATGAGCGCCTTGCGCGCCGGCTCGCCGAACTCTTTAAGCCCGCGCACAACAAACGCCAGCGCCAGCCATGTGAAATTGTGTGCGAAGAAAAGTGAAATCGGAAACAGCGTGAAGAAAACAAATGTCATCAGCACGAACGGGAGGCGTCCGTATTTGTCCGCGAGATGCGCGACGGGAATGTAGCAGAGCATCGCCGTCACCATTTCAAACGCGATGAGATACCCGAATTGCTGCGCCGTGACGCCGCCGAAATCCATCGCCCACAAAATCACGAACGCATACGGAATTCGTTCGCAGAAGCGGATTAAAATATCGCTAACCAAAAGTTCACACAGCGCGGGCGAAAAAGATTTTACAATGCCAAAAAATTTTATCGGTGCTGGGGAAAAGGCCGATGGAGTTTTTCCATCCGGCTCGAACATGAACCATTGAAATGCCAGCGTCAGCAGACTCATCGCGATGCACAGGAGCAGCGTGTAACGCACGCCGTCCGTCCATTTGAAATGATAAATCAGCCAGCCGCCGAGGAGCGGGCCGACCATCATCGGCACGCGGCGGATCATGGATTGCACGCCAACGCCCATCGTGTGCCGGCGCTTTTTGAGCGACGTGGCGACGACGGAAAATGTTGCCGGCAGCGACAGTGCGCTCCAGGCAAGAAATAAAAATGAACCAAGCAGCAATGCGAGCCAGTTTTGCCAAACTAAAACAAGAACGTAACCGGCAATGGAAATCGCGCTGAAGAGTAGCAGCGATTTGCGTTGTCCCCAATGATCGGTGAGCCAGCCGCCCAGATATGCGTAAATCGCGCCAAGAAAAGTTTGCAGCGCGTCGAACAAACCAATAACGAGGACGCTGCCGCCAAGTGTTTCGATGTATTTGGGCGCGAAGCCGAGCCAGAGTCTTTCACCCGTGCCCGCCAGCACGAGCGCGACCAGCAGCAGCGACGTGTTTCGCCGCAGCGCGAGAAATTCACCGATGTTGCGCCAGCGGTTCACGCCTGGAAGCGAGAGGAGACCTGACGTTTGCACTCGGCGTAAAGCGCGTCATAAACAATCAATTCACGTTCAAGAATTTCATAGTCGCTCAAGCCGAGCGCGCTGAAACCGGATGCCACCCAGCGCAATCCTTCACCCGCTGGATGCGGCTTGGCAGGATGCGAATCCGCCGCGCGAATGATTTCGCCGAGCAGTTGCAGCGCGGGGTCAGTCAGTTTGTATTTTTTTAAAATGGAATTGAATGACACATCCTCGTTGTGATGACCGAGTTCGCAGCCCTTGATGTCAAAGGGTATGGCAGCAAGTTCTTTGGCTTTGGATTCGACCTGATTTGCCGGGACAAAAATGAATTCAGCCTCCGGGTCAACAAACATTTTGATGAGCCACGGGCAGGCCACGCGGTCAACTTTCACTTTTTCGCGGGTAATCCATTTCATGTTGCAGCGTTTATTTTCGCAACGACTTGTAAAGCCCCTCAAAACACTCCACACCCTTGGTCAGAAGTTCGGCATCGCTCATGTCGGACTTGGCCCAGCCGCTTAAAACACTGTTAATTCCGAGACATTCATATCGCCGGAACTTGCCGTCCTCCAAATCGGCGTCATGGATCATTTCTGCCATTTGTGATACGGCTGGATCCGCAATTCCAAAGCGCTTGACCAGGGTTTCAAACGTGCAATCGTCGCCCTGATGCGAGAACTCGGCATCCATCATGTCAAACGGAAGCGCGTCGGGATGTTTGGACGCCGCTGGGCCAAAGACAAAGCGGGCCTTTGGGTCTATGAACTTTTGGATGAGCCACGCGGAACCCGCCCGATCAATGCCGGGACGTGGACGCGTGAGCCAGGTTTTGCCCTTGAATTCGGTCACATCCAATTTGGGAAGAACTCCAGCCGCATTTTTGGGGGCCAGGTGTTTTGCGATTTGTTGCAGGAGCATTTGCGCGTCGTGCGCCGAGGGGGAGTTAAAGTAATCAACCTCGCGGATTTCATCAAATCGCCGCTGAAGCTTTTCCAATTCCACCGTCAGCTTCTGCGGCTTGCGTTTTTTGGATCGTGCGAGCATTTCCCGCCCGGTGGCAACCAATTCCTTATATTCCGCAGCCCGCGCCTCAATGAACATCTGCACGATCTGCTCATTCGGCATCCCTTCGATTTGCGCGACACGGATGAGCGTGGCTTCACCGCCACCATCCTGAATCTGTTTGGAGAGCCACTGGAATCGCTCGTAATTGGCGGGGTTATCCGGCAGGACGTAAGCCGAGCTTTTCAGTTGGACCGCGCCAAATTTTTTCAGCTTGCGCCATAAGCTGACCCGCTCGGCATTTCGTTTGGTAGGCAGACCGTAAAGGAGCAGCAACCAGGAATCGGTTTTCATGCTTGTTGACAATGTTACTATCGTGTAATAGTTATTACAACATCAATTTCAATTCAACGAAAAGCGAAACATGAGTCTGGTCACGTCCGCCATGCGCCGGCCGCTGACGGTGTTGGTCATCGTCATCGCTGTCGCGCTGGGAGCCATCGTAGCGTTGCGGCAAATGCCGCGCGATGTTTTTCCGACCCTGGGCATTCCGACCATTTACGTCGCGCAACCTTATGGCGGGATGGACCCGGCGCAAATGGAAGGTTATCTCACCTACTACTACGAGTTTCATTTCCTCTTCATCACCGGCATTGAGCACGTGGAGTCGAAATCCATACAGGGCGCCGCGCTTATGAAGCTGCAATTCTATCCCGGCACGGACATGGCCCGGGCGATATCGGAGACAGTATCTTACGTCAATCGCGCCCACGCCTTCATGCCGCCGGGCACGGTGCCGCCGTTCGTCATGCGCTTCGATGCGGGCAGCGTGCCGGTGGGCGATTTGGTGTTTTCGAGCAAGACCCGTTCGGTTGGCGAAATACAGGACGAAGCGCTGAACCTGGTGCGCCCGCTCTTTGCCACGCTGCCGGGTGTGTCAGCCCCGCCTCCTTTCGGCGGCAGCCAGCGCACGATTGTGATCAATATCAAACCGGACCGTTTGCGCGCCTACAATATGTCGCCCGACGAAATCGTCGCGGCGATCAGCTCGGCGAACGTCATCAGCCCGTCTGGCAATATGACGATCCAGGGAAAGTATCCGATGGTGCCGCTCAATTCGGTGGTGCGGAACATCAAAGATTTGGAGGATGTGCCGATTCGCACCGGCACTTATCCGACGGTGTTTTTGAGGGATGTCGCCGACGTGGTGGACGGCTCGGATATTATCACCGGCTATGCTTTGGTGAACGGACGCCGGACCGTTTACATCCCGGTCACCAAACGCGCCGATGCTTCCACGCTTTCCGTCGTCAATCTTGTGAAGAAAAATCTTCCGAAGTTCCAGAGCGTCTTGCCGGCTGATGTGAAGGTCAGCTATGAATTTGACCAATCGCCTTATGTGACCCGCGCCATTGCGGGACTGACTTTGGAAGGCGCGCTCGGCGCTCTGCTGACCGGCTTGATGGTTTTTTTGTTTTTACGCGATTGGCGCAGCGCCTTGATTGTCGTCATCAACATTCCCCTTGCGTTGATGGGCGCGGTGTTGGCGCTCTGGATTACCAGAGAAACCGTCAACATCATGACGCTCGGCGGCCTGGCGCTGGCCATCGGCATCCTCGTTGATATGTCCACGGTGGTCGTTGAGAACATCCACACGCATTTGGCGCGCGGCAAGGCGGTTGCCCGCTCCGTCGTGGATTCCGTCCGCGAAGTCGCGCTGCCGCTGCTCATCGCAATGCTGTGTGTGCTGGCGGTGTTCGTTCCCTCGTTCTTCATGGTCGGGGCCGCCAAGGCCATGTTCCTGCCACTCTCACTCGCCGTTGGCTTTTCAATGGCCACCTCTTACCTGTTGTCGAACACGCTCCTGCCTATTATGTCGGTTTGGGTTCTGCGAGGACATGGTCAAGCTGCCGAGGGTCAACCAAAAGAAACCTTGTTTGCCCGATTTCAAAAACGTTATGCGGACGTGACACAAAAAGTGGTGCGCAGGCGTTGGCTGGTCGTCGGCGTGTATGTGGTAGTTGCGGGTTTGGTCATAGGTCTGTTCGGCCCAAGGCTTGGCACAGATATTTTTCCCAAGGTGGAAGCAGGCCAGCTTCAGTTGCGCCTCCGCGCTCCAGCCGGAACGGACATTCAGGGCACCGAACGCATCGCATTACAGGCATTGGACATCATCAAGAATGAAGTTGGCCCTTCCAATGTCGAAATCACTCTCGGTTTCGTTGGAGTTCCCCCGCCGACTTATCCCATCAATTTGATCTATCTCTGGAACGGCGGCCCGCAAGAAGCGGTCGTGCAAGTGCAATTGAAACCCGGAACGCCAATCCGCGTCGAACAACTAAAGGAACGTCTCCGAAAAATCTTCGCCGGGAAACTGCCGGACGTGAGTTTCTCATTCGAGCCGGGCGACATCGTCAGTCGCGTGATGAGCCTGGGCGCACCCACGCCAATTGAAGTGGCGGTCAGCGGTCCAAACTTGGTGGCGGATCGCCAATTCGCGGAAAGCGTTAAAGAAAAGCTGCAAAAAATTCCCGCCTTGCGCGACGTGCAGTTCGGGCAGGCGCTGGATTACCCGACGGTGGACGTTGCCGTGAACCGCGAACGGGCCGGCCTGATGGGAGTGACAATGGCGGACGTCTCGCGGTCGCTGGTGCCGGCGACTGCTTCGAGCCGATTTGTCGTGCCAAACTATTGGGCCGATCCAAACAGCGGCGTTGGCTACCAGATTCAGGTGCAGGTTCCGCAGAGTTACCTGAATTCAGTGGAAGAGGTCAAAAACATTCCCGTTATCCAACGCGATGGCAAAGTGATTTTGCTTCGCAACATTGCCAGTGTGAACGAAGGCACTATGGTTGGCGAATACGACCGCTACAACATGCAACGCATGATCACGGTGACCGCCAACCTCGCGCCGGGCGCTGATTTGGGCAGTGCCGCGAGTCAGGTCGCGCGCGCACTCAAGGAAATTGGCAAGCCGCCGCCGAAGGTGAACGTCGCTGTGCGTGGACAAGTGGTGCCGATGCAGCAGATGTTGGATGGTCTGCGCACCGGGCTTTTATTGGCTGTGGTTGTGATTTTTTTGTTGCTGGCGGCCAACTTCCAGTCGCTAAAGTTGTCGTTTATCGTTGTATCAACCGTTCCCGCCGTCATCGCGGGTGTCGTGCTTGCGCTCTGGTTGACCGAAACGACGCTGAACATTCAATCTTTCATGGGCGCAATCATGGCCGTTGGGGTGGCGGTTGCGAATGCGATTCTCCTGGTCACTTTTGCGGAACGCAGCCGCATCGGAGGAGCGGGCGCGGACGCGGCGGCGGTCGAGGGCGCGCGAAGCCGATTGCGTCCCATTTTGATGACCAGCGCGGCAATGATCGCCGGAATGATGCCGATGACCTTGGGCTTGGGCGAGAGCGGTCAGCAAACCGCGCCGCTGGGGCGGGCGGTGGTTGGCGGGCTGGCAATGGCCACGCTGGCAACTTTGCTAGTGCTGCCGGCGGTTTTTGCCATCGTGCAAGCGCGCAGTCATCGGCGTTCGGCGTCGCTTGACCCCGACGATCCGGCGAGTTCAATTTATTCTTCCTCCCAATAAAAAAGAAAATGAGAATCAAACTGCTCCAACTTCCATTGCACGCCGCATTGCTCGGTGTCCTCCTCTGCGGTTGCAGACGCCAGACCAGCGAGAATTCCGCCAAGCCGCCGGAGCCAATCCCTGTTTCCACCGTTCGTCTCCATCGTGGCGAAATCACGCGGAGCATCGCGCTGCCCGGCGCCATCTTCGCTTTGCAGTCCGCGACCCTTTACGCGAAAATTCCCGGCTACCTCAAGACGATTGCCGTGGATAAAGGCGACGCGGTGACGCAAGGCGAGGTTTTGGCCGAAATCGAAGACCCAGAGTTGCTCGCCGAGCAACCCAAATACGAAGCAGAGCTGGAAGTGGCTGAAACCAATTACGCGCGCATCCAGGCGGCGGCGCGAAAGGCACCCGACCTCGTCATGCCCGAAACCGTGGACGACGCCCGCGGCCAGCGCGACGTGGCACGGGCGAATGTGAAACGCATCAACGATCTTCTCGCCTACTCCCAAATCATCGCGCCGTTCGATGGCATCGTCACGCACCGCTGGGTGGATCCCGGCGCGTTCATTCCAGCGGCCACCTCCGGCAGTGCAGCCAACCCGGCGGCGGTGGTTACGGTGATGGATTTCAGCCGCGTGCGCGTGGACGTGGCGGTGCCGGAAAATGAAGTGCCCTTCGTCACCACCGCGACGCCCGCGACCATCACGGTGGAGGAATTGCCCGGACGCGAGTTCACCGGAAACGTGACGCGGTCTGAATACGCGCTGGATCAAGTCACCAAAACGATGATTGCCGAAATTGAAATCACGAACCCCGACCGCGCGCTGCGCCCTGGCATGTATGTCACCGTCAAACTCGGTGTGGAACGGAAAACCGATGCGCTGCTCGCGCCGGTCGGCGCGGTCCTTGTGGAAAAAATCGGTTCGTCGGTTTTTACGGTGGCAGATGGCGAGGCGAAGAAAGTGCCGGTCCAAACCGGGTTTAGCGACGGCACCAACGTCGAAATCATCAGCGGCGTCAAACCCGAAGAAGCCGTGGTTCTCCTGGGCAATCAAACCTTGAACAACGGCCAGCCGGTCACGACCAGATGAAATTCACGTTTTACAATTTGCGATTTGCGATTTGCGGTGCGTTGACGCTTGCGGCGGGAATTTCGATTGCGCCGGCGCAGCCGACCAATGCCGATACGCTTCCGATTGACCTGCCGACGGCATTGCGCTTGGCTGGCGCGCAAAGTCTCGATGTGCGCATCGCGCGCGACCAACTCAAGGAAGCCCAAGCCAATCGTGCCAGCGCGCTCGAAAATTTTTTCCCGTGGCTCGCCCCCGGCGTTGCTTATCACCGGCGCGATGGCGTCGCCCAGGCGGTTCCAGCGGGCACGATTTCCGACGCGCGTTTTCAATCCTACGCGCCGGGCGCGACCGTCACGGCGCAAGTGGATTTGGGCGACGCGATTTACACATCGCTCGCGGCCAGGCAGCTTGCCGCCGCCGCCAGCCACTCCTTCGACGCGCAGCGGCAGGACGCCGTGCTCGCTGCCGCGCAGGGCTATTTCGACTTGGCGAAGGCAAAGGCGCTCGTCGGCGCGGCG
Source organism: Verrucomicrobiota bacterium (assembly GCA_028873125.1). GTDB lineage: Bacteria > Verrucomicrobiota > Verrucomicrobiia > Limisphaerales > UBA11358 > UBA11358. The sequence goes on from JAGWMQ010000046.1 coordinate 7,387, forward strand.
GGCGAAACATTGCGGATTGCGCAGAATTATCAAAACCAACTGCAAGAGGCTGTCGCCGCAGGCATTGCATTCAAAGGCGATGAACTTCGCGCGCAAACCGAAACCGAACACGATCAACTTCTGCTCCGGCGCGCCGCCGAACAACAGCGCGTCGCCGCCGCGCGGCTCGCGCAAATCCTTCATCTTGACGCGACGGTGGAACTGGTGCCGAAGGAATCCGATCTGGCGCCGCTGGCGCTCGTCGAAACCAACGCCGCGCTGGACACGCTCGCCCGTCAGGCGTTGCGTAACCGGCCCGAATTGCAACAGGGCCGCGCGCTGACGCTGGCCGCGCGCGACGCGAAAAACGGCGCGACTTACGGGCCGTTGGTTCCAACCATCGGCGCGCAATACTTCGGCGGCGCACTTGGCGGCGGGCCGGACAGCGGGTCGGACAACCTCGGCCCCGAATCCGACCTGTTTGCCGGAGTGAGCTGGCGCATCGGGCCGGGCGGGTTGTTTGACTTCGGCAAAATTCATTCGAGCCGGGCGCGACTGGATGCGGCGCGCGCGGAGGAGGAGAAAATTCACGACCAGATTTTGCGCGAGGTGGTCGAAGCCCGGACCCGCGCGGATTCTTTGCTCGACCAGCTTGCAACCGCGCAGACCAATTTGGCGACGGCCGATGAAACCTTGCGCCTGACGCAGCAGCGGAAGGAGTTCGGAGTCGGCGTGGTGCTGGAAAATATTCAGGCGCAGCAGGAGTTGGCGCGGGCGCGGGCGGATTATCTGAATATCGTCGCCGAATATGACAAGGCGGAATATGGCTTGAGTCGGGCCATTGGTGGAACTTTGAATCCCAACGAAAACCAGACCGAAACCATCCCTTCCAAATAGGAGCAAATAATGTCTGCGAATCCGTCAACCAGTCCATCAACTGCTTGCTCAACGGTAATTCAGTTCAAACACAAAACGCCGAAAGGCTCAAAAAAAAGAGAATACAAAATGAAAGCAAACCATTGGTTAATTACAATGTCCACCGTCGTTCTAGCCATGAACGTCAGTGCGGAACAACTCGACACCGCCAAGATTGAACAAATTATTGGCATCAAAGGCTCGCTCAACACGAACGAAAATGTTTTCAAAATCGCCGTGCCGCGCACCGACGTGAAAGTTTCCGTGGACGGTTGGACGATGCCGCCGTTTATGGGGCTTGGTTCGTGGGCGGCGTTCACGCCGGACATGAATGAAACAATGGTCATGGGCGACACGGTTTTATTTCAGGACGAGGTGAATTCTGTGATGAGTGCCGCGCTGGACAATGGCCTTGCCGTCACTGCGCTGCACAACCATTTTTTCTATGACGAGCCGAAGGTTTATTTCATGCACATCAGCGGCGAAGGCTCGGCGGAAAACCTCGCCACGGCGGTTAAAAATGTCTGGAACAAAATAAAGGAAATCCGCGCGGCGAATCCGAAGCCGGCCACGACGTTTGGCGACGCGAAGATTCCGGCAAAGAGTTCAATCACTGGAAAGCGGATTGAAGAAATTCTTGGCGTGAAGGGACAGGCGAACAACGGCATGTTCAAAGTCGTCATCGGGCGCACGGCAAAGATGTCCGGCATGGAAGTCGGCAAGGACATGGGCGTGAATACCTGGGCCGCATTTGCTGGCGGCAACGACAACGCGGTAGTGGACGGTGATTTCGTCGTCCATGAGGATGAATTGCAAAATGTGCTGAAGGCTTTGCGCAAAGGCGGCATCAACATCGTGGCGATTCACAATCACATGACGAGCGAAACGCCGCGCATGATTTTCCTGCACTATTGGGGCAGGGGAAGCGTGACAGATTTGGCAAAAACACTCAAGGCGGCGCTCGCCCAAACAAAACAATAATGAAATCCATCGCTTGGATCATCCTTCTGGCAGCACTGCCAACACTGAAGGCGCAGCCAGCCGGGAATTTTTTGCGGCAGCTAAAAGATGTGGCTTTGCCGGGAAGGCCAACCCGCTTTGACTACGCCAGTCTCGATGAGCAGCGCGGCAGGCTTTACTTCTCGCACATGGGCGATGGCGATCTGGTCGTCTTTGACACCAAAACTGATGTCGTCGTTACGAACCTGCCGGGCTTCCCCGTAATCACCGGAGTTCTGGCCGTTCCTTCGTTGAAAAAAGTCTATGGCAGCGTCACGAGGAATCACGAAGTGGCCGTTGTGAATACGAAAACACTGGCCGTGCTTAAACGGATTCCCGATGGCAGATTTCCTGATGGGCTGGCGTATTCGCCGGAGACTCACCGGATTTTTGTGTCGGATGAATCGGGCGGCGTTGAAACGGTGATTGATGCCTTGACCGATGAGAAAATCGCCACGATTGAAATGGGCGGCGAAGTCGGCAACACCCAATACGATCCGACTTCCCATTTGATTTATGCCTGCGTCCAGACCCGCAATCAATTCGTGGCGATTGACCCGGAAAAGATGACGATTGTTGCGAGATACGATTTGAAAGGCGGCGACCACCCACACGGCTTCTATGTGGACCGCCGGCACAATCAGGCTTACATCTCGTGCGAAGGCGACGCCAAATTGATTGTCTTCGATTTGAGTTCACACACTGAAAAGCAGGTATTAGAGGTCGGCGATTCCCCCGATGTTCTGGCCTACGACAAGAAACTGAATCTCTTATACGTTGCCTGCGAATCTGGTGTCGTCTCAATTTTCAAATGCGGCGGGAAGCTGACCAAGCTGGCCGACCAAAGTGTTGGCCCAAACTGCCACACCGTTGCGGTGGACTCCGAGACGCACAAAGTTTATTTCCCCTTAAAGAATTTCCACGGAAGCCCCGTGTTGAGAATCATGATCCCAAGCAAGTGATGCCGGCGGCTATCAGGCAGCGTAACGCTCCAACACCGTCAGGAAGGCGCGCAGATTCTTACGGGATTCGGCCTCTGTTTCCGCGTGTTCAATGCAATCATGCAGGTGCGACTGGATAAGTTTGTCGCCAAATGATTTCAGGGCGCTGCGGGCGGCCACAACTTGCATCAACACCTTGGAGCAGTCCGTGTCAGCCTCGACCATTTTTTCAATTGCTTGAAGCTGACCTCGGATTTTGCGTAGCCGCACGACCAACGCCGTTCTTTCTTTCGGATTGTGAGCGTGTTTCATGCGCGGTTTATATCACGCTGCGCTGCACTCGCCAACATGAATGCGATTGACCGCATATACCGGGTATGGGTATATGTCCATGTGCAAACATTTCAAGATTATCTTTCACATGGCCAAGGCTGGCTTTTCATTCCCGCTGCGATCTTTTTAGGCGCGTTGCATGGTCTTGAGCCATTCCAAAACCATGATGGCGGCGTTCATCGTCGCCATTCGCGGAACAATTGGTCAGGCGGTGCTGCTGCGGTTTATCCGCAGCCATTCCGTTCCTGCCTTGCCAAGGCTCGCGCCGCAATCTGCGGCTGGTTAGGAATTCACCAAGCGAAACATCAAGCCTTTGATTTTGAATTGAATGAACGATGATTTGCCGTGGGCGGCTTGAAAGTTTTTCCCGCCTCACGAAGATGATTGAAAAATGCTTGTGCCGGTTTTTTAAGCGGATTTCGGCTATGCCAGATGATTGCGATGGTGCGCCGGGGCTGCGGATTTTTCAGCGGGCAATAACAGACGCGCTCCGCCGCGTTGAGCAACGCCATTCGTGGAATCAGCGAATTAAAGGCATACAACGTGGCCGTCCCCATCGTGGCCGAGCCGGTGCGTTTGTTCAATGAACGGGCCAAAACGCTGATGGAGATTGAAAACCAAAGCGCCAAAATCGCCGAACAAGTCGCGTCCCAATCGCCGCACGGCCTGCCGTCTCTGGCGATTACAGCCAGGGGAATGCCGGAAGGCACCTGGCACGTCAACCAGACCCTGTTCAAGTCACCACGGAGTGAAGTCCTGCTTTGCTCGCGTGACATCGGCGAGAAAAAGCAATTCGGCGTCGTTGAAAAATTCGACCCCAATTCGCCCTACGCGCGTGTTCATGGTGAAACGGATTTGCAGATGACCGGCAACAACGTCTTTGTGTTGCTGCAAAACTATGTGGAAAGCGAACGCGGCGTCCTTCAATTGTTTCGCAAGGACATTGAGGCCACCGTTGAGGAAAATCTTTCGGAACGGTTTCCGGGACAAAATCACAGCCGGGTGGTGAGGGCAATTTCGGCGCGTTGCGAAAATCAAGCGCCAGCCGAAACGGAAAAAGAGAAACCGGCCAGAAGCGTAAAAATTCGGATGTGAGCCACTGGTATGGGCGACTTCAACTCCATGTTCCCCAATTTTCTGGCACAATGTTTGTCGCTCAAATCTCTGCTCACGCCCATCGCTTTTGTCCTCATCACCGGCGGCCTGATTGCCTCGACTATCGCCCATCAGCACCACGGCAGCGCGCCGATTCAGGCCGTTGGCAAGATGATTGTCCTCATCATGCTGATTGCCTTTCTGCCAACGTGGGGAAATCAAATCGTGTCCATCGTGAGCGACACAGTGACAAATGTTCTGAAAGTTGATCCGGCCAAAATCCACGACCAGTATCAGGCGGCGCTCCAGTTGAAGAAATCGAGCGATGGGAATACGAGTTGGTGGGAAAAACTTTTCAGTTTCTCATCAATCATGGAGGCGTTGATGTCGGCGGCCTTTCTGATTTTGGGCTGGCTTGCCAGCGCGATTGAATGGTGGGCATACATTTTGCAAACGGCCATTTTGTTCATCGGCTACGCCTTGTCTCCCATTTTCATAGGGATGCTGGCATTTCCGTCGTTGCACCAGACGGGACGCAACTATCTTCTTAACTTGCTGGGTATAATGATCTGGCCATTGGGCTGGGGCGTGGCTGGACTCATCACGCAGGGCATGATTGATTTTATGACGGACCAGAGTTTTTTGAGTTCATCTTCGGCCAGTGGAACCGCGCTTTACTCGCTGCAAAATCTGATGGGACTCGCGTTCCTGGGCATCTGGATTATTTTCAGCACCATCGCCGCGCCAATAATCATTCAGAGAGCCATCGCAACGGGAAATTCCGTTGGCTCGGATTTATTTAAGGGAGGATTTTTGTCAGGTCGCGCAGCGGCAACAACTGGTGCGACTACACTTGCCGATGGCGGCGTAACCGGAATCAAAAGCGCCATTGCTGCCGGAGCAATGGCGACAGCCGCCGCAACGGAATCGTTGGCGACATCCTCCATGAATGAGGGATATGGAGGAAGTTCATTGCTCGGCTCGCTCGCGCAAATGAACAGCCGGGCACGGGAGCAGGGCGATAAATCAGCGCAAGACCGGCCACCAAGTTTCCCGCCGGATGATCCGGCAGGTGATAAAACCGTCAGTGGGCTGCTTGATAAAAGTCGCAATTCTGATGCTTGATTTTGTCATTCAACTGGTGGAGATTCGGGAGTAGCGAGAAGAAAAAACTTATGGAATTTCTCACCATAATGGGAATTGGAACGGCGGTTGCCATCTGGATTGTGGCAAACCTGCCGAAGTCGCGCGGTCTTCGTCGGAACATGGTTTCGTTTGACCAAAGGCCGCCCCAAACTCCAACTTGGAGAAAAGATATTTCGGAAGTTTATTCGACGGACGGTTTTGATTATTTGAGAAAATTGGAGCGTCATCAAAAAGACCCGCAGCATTGGCCTTGTCCGTTTCCGCCGCCAGAGCCGCCCAAGTGAAGCTATCGCAAATGCTTTAGTTCACCTTGAGAACGGCGTCGGCTTGCTTCTTTTGGATCTTGCCAGTCAGTGCGACAAATGCAGCCTGTGAAATCCGTTCAATGAATTCCTCTTTCAACGAATCCTTGTCGTCAAATTCTTCGGGAAAAACCTCGCGGCTCATCGCTTGCTTGGCGTAATCAAGCAGTTTTTCCAGAGGCACAATCTGCGTTTCCTCGTTGAGTTGCCCCCAAAAAACTTCCATTGGATTTTTCGACACCCACCACGGAAAGTTATATTTTGCCTTCGCTTGGGCAATGCCCTTTTTGTCCGGCGACGCGGAGCCATTTTGAACAATCGCCGGAGGCGGAAGGGAAATAACATTCGACGGGTTTTCCGAGAAAACAACTTTTTGCGCCATTGTTGTCGAATGTTCGTCACGTAAATGACCGTAGGTTTTCATCGCCAGCGCGCCGCCGTCTTTGTGGCCGAGCCAGCGCGAGACGGTCGGAATATCCACGCCGCTTTCAATGCACCGCGTCGCAAACAAGTGGCGTAAATCGTGGTGAGTAAAACGGGGAATCTCCAGTTTCTTGCAAGCCGTGGCGATGGATTTCTTGCATTCAGAAACCCGCATCACTTTCTCGGTCTGTGGCTCATCTGGCCGTTTCACTTGAATTTGTTCAAGCAATTTTCGCATTTCAGGAATCATCGGCACTTCCCGAAATTCACCGGCGCGCCGACGTTTCAAGCCGGTGACAGGATCGCCTCGTAAAATTATTTTCCCGCGCTTAAAATCGCAGTCGGCCCAAGTAATGTTGGCTGCTTCACTTTTGCGAAAACCACCATAGGCCAAAAATTGCACGAGTTCGGCGGAAGACTCGGCAAAACCGCTGCCTGAACTTTCGATTTCTTTTACAAGCATTTCAAACTGGCCGGGTTCAGGCAGCTTGATTTGTTTGTTGGTATGCTCCTTGACCCATAATGCCGCCAACGCCGGGTTGTCATATCGCGCACCAGCTTCAATGGCGATTTTGAATACGCGGCGCAAAATGCCTACGGTATGGTTATGCGAAGACGAACTGACTTTTTTGGCGTTCTTTTCGCTCCAAGACTTGCAATCTGAATCGGTGATTTTGCTGACATCCATTTTTTCAAGTTCTGGCCACGATTCCAGCAGGGCTTTGATACGATAATCATCATATTCGACAGTTCCGGGCTTGATGTTGGGGTCATTCTTACGTTGTCGTTTGTAAGCGGCCACGGCATCCCCAAACGTCATTTTGCCTTGAAGAAGCGCCGATGAACGGGTGGCTTTTTTCCGCTCATCTTTTTCAAGATCGGACAGGCGCAGTTTAGCCACTGAAAGCGTTTTTGTTTTGAGACTGCGACGAATCAACTTGCCCTTTACCTTTATGCGGGCAAAATATGTCCCCGATGGAACGTAACGGATTAAATTTGAGTATGGCGTTTTCTGCCATTCCGATTCCGACTCTGACGCCTTGGCGGGCGCGGTTTGCTTCGTATTCATGCAAACAGTATCAGATTGCGGTATCAGATTGTCAAATTGAATCTTCCAAAATCCATCAATTTACCAGTAATTTAATGGTTCGTGGCGTAGCGTAGCCCGGCTAGCGCACTTGCTTGTGGTGCAAGCGGTCGTGACTTCGAATCTCACCGCTCCGACCATTTCTCCCGCAGAATCAACCCGGACTGCCCCTACTCCTCCCGATCGAAGACCAGTGTTTCCTGGGGCGATTTGAGCCGCAACCGCAGGCCGTCGGTTTGCGCCGTCCACGATTTGCTCTGGCCATTGGCGGAGAGCGACAGGTCGTAATGGGTGCCGGCGGCCTTCCATTGTCCCTGCCAGGTGACCATTTCCGTGGCGGGCGGCTGGCCGGGCTGGGTCTTGATTTGGGGCATGTTCTTCAAAAAGGCCTGGCCGTCGGCGCCGGCCACAAAGCTCGTCTGGTCGTAGGCTTGCGACATCCAGGCGCGCGCGGCGCGCATCTGGGCCGCCGTAATCGTCGGCTGCCTCTGGAGCAGCATGGCGGCGGTCACGCTCACGTTGAAATCCCAGCGTCCCAGGATTTTTTCGGAGCCATATTTGGGCGAGTGCCCCGTTTTGAGATAGGTGACCAGATCGTCCAGATTGGCTTGCAGAATGTCCCAGACCGTGTCAATCAGCCCGTCGTTTTCCAGGATCGCCTTGAACTGCGGGTCGTCGGCCAGTTGCCCGGCCGGCGCGTGATTTTTCCAGGCGCTGATGAACGCGCCGTCCTGCGCCAGTTGCTGCAGATCACTGCGTTCCTCCAGGGAAAGGAAAGCCGGATAGCTTCCCAGCCGGCCGCTCAGAGCCGGATTTTGCACGAGCAACCCGGCCAGGTCGGCCAGCTTGTAATACAGGTCGGGCATGGCCGCGGCCGCGCGGGCCGCCTTGTCCAGACCGGTGCTTTGCAGGTCCTGTCCAAGGCGGTTGATGAACCGGGTCGTCCGGGTCTCGCTGTCGGAAGGGGCGATTTGCGTCGTCCAATAGCTGAAGTTGTAAATGACGAAAGAGAGGAGGACGAGCCAGACCGCGCCGTTGAGCAGGCCAACGCACAGGCCGAGCCGGTGATGGAGGCGCTGCCACAACGCCAGACGCAAATCGCCCGCCTTGTATTTGTAGTAAAGGCTCACTTTTCGATGCACCACGAAGCCCGCCACCTTGAACAGGACCAGGACGACGGCAAAGGCTTCCAGCGGCGCCGTCAGCCAGATGATCCACTGGCTATGCACGCCCACGTGCGGCAGCAGCGGTTTGAACAGCAGCCGGCCCAGCGGCGGCGCCAGGCAGGCGGCCAGGACGACGCCGACGAACGAAAACGCCGCCCGGGTCGCGCCCTGCCGGTAGCCCAGCCCCGCCAGTGACGCCAGCAGCACCAACGCCAGAATCCAAATCGTCATGCCGGATAATAAAAACCATCCGCCGGAAAACGCACGCGGAAAATGCGCCTCTGCCGGTCGCGAAATTTCCCGCCAACCGGTGCGAAGCGCGAATCGTCAACCGCCCTGCGCACCTCATCAACCCGCTTGGATTGTGTGTCGTGCCCACGGCTGCGCCGCGAACGGCGCGGCTTTCGTCACGCCCGAGGCGATGCACCAAGGATTATCGCGCGCCCTTCGTGATGGTCAAATCCCGGGTGTTGCTGCCCGTGAAGGGCTCCTCACCGGGCGTCATTGAACGGAAAGGTCTTGACGATGCGGACCTTGGGCACCGCGGTGCGGCTCCCCGCCAGGTTCCAGATGTGATGGCAAGCCTCGCAGTAGCACTCGTGGTCAATCACGCGAAAGATGATCCCCAGGTGGAGCAACAGCGTCGGCAGGAGGAATTTCCGCGTCATCTGCGGGTAATTGATCTGCAAGGAGCGGCAGGACGGGCATTGGATCGCCTTCCGCAGGACGTCGGGCGGGGCGGCCTCCAACAGCGCGGTGGCGTTTTTGAAGGCGTGCTTCCGCACCTGGACGCGGAACGTCGCCCGCGGCGGACACAAAAACAAAAATAGCTGGAGCAGCCGATCGTTGAACGTCCGCGCCTCGACGCCGTGCTCCCGCAGAAAGGCTTCCAAAGCCTTTCCCGCGTCCTCGTCCTCAAAGACCGCGACGCTTACCCACGGGTGGATCCTGGATGACAAGCTCATGGATATTATTCGCCCACCTGTTTCCATCCGTCAAATGGGTCTAACCCGGCTGGGCGGCCGGTTGAATCACCGGAGCGGCGCCGGTCGGCACTTCGACGGCGCAACGGATTCCGCCCGTGCCTGCCACGTCAGTCGCAGTCCCTCCAGCGTCAAGTCCGGCTCGACGGCGGAAATTTCCGGCAGCCGCGCCGCCATCAATTCCGCATACCCGCCCGTCGCCACCACCGGCAAACGCCGCGTCTTCAATTCGCGTTTCAATTCGCCGATCAGCTCCCGCACCAGGCCGCGATAGCCATGCACCGCGCCGATGAGCATCGCCTGCTCAGTGCTCTTGCCGATGACGTCGGCCGTTTCACGGATTTGGATTTTCGGCAGCAAGGCGGTCTTCTCGTGGAGGTAATCCGTCATCGCCGCCAGGCCCGGCGCGATGATGCCCCCGGCATAATTGCCGGCGGCATTGACCACGTCAAACGTGACCGCCGTCCCAAAATCCACGACCACCACTGGCGCTCCAAAATGAACCTTGGCCGCCACAGCGTTCGCCAGACGGTCCGGGCCGATGGAATCCGGCCGGGGGTAATCAATGCCCACGCCGCGCACCGTTTTCGCCGTCAGTTCCAGGGCTTTCAACTCCCAAATCGCCCCCGCGGCCCGGCGGACCCGCGGCGTCACTCGCGGCACGACGCTGCACAAGACCGCGCCGGCGATTTCAGTCTTGGCGGCCCATTTTGCCACGCGCACCCTGGCGGCTCCGCCGGACCATTCGCGTGTCGGAAGACTCGTCTGTTTCAGGACGCGCGCGTCGTCCGCCAGCCCGACGTGCGTGTGCGTGTTGCCGATGTCGAAGAGCAGAATCATTGTGGAGAAAGCGGACAACGGAGGGCGAAAAAGCGCCGACCGTGAGCGCGGGCGGTTTTTCGGCTTACCGCGTTTTCGCCGGCCGCATTTGTTTTCATTTTTCCAGGGTCACGTCGCCGCCCGTGACGCGTTCCAGATGGCCGTGTTCGGTGCGCAGCAGCAGCGCGCCGCCCTCGTCCAGCGATTCGGCGCGCCCGCTGAGTTGGCGCGCGCCGATCCGGATCGTCACTCGGCGTCCGATGGTCGTGCAACGCGCCTCCCATTCGTTGGCCACTTCGCCGAATTTCCCGGCGCAAACGCGCGAATAATCCGCGTCCAGTTCGCGCAGGATGGCGGTCGCCAGTGCCGGGCGCGACACCGGTTCGCCGGCTTCGATTCTCAGTGAGGTGGCGGTTTTGCGCAGTCCGGCCGGCAATTCGCCCGCGCTCCAATTGACGTCCACGCCGACGCCCAGGATGACGTGCCGGACCCGGTCCAGTTCGGCGCTCAGTTCGGTCAGAATGCCGGCGACCTTCCTTCCGGAAATCAAAATGTCGTTCGGCCATTTGATTTCCGGCGCCAGAGCAGTCTGCGATTGGATGGCGCGACAGAGCGCCGTCGCCGAGGCGACCGTCAGGCGCGTCGTTTCCTGCGGATGCAGCTCCGGCCGCAGCAGGACGGAGAACCAAAGCCCCTTGCGTGCGGGCGAAAGCCACTGGCGCCCGAGCCGGCCGCGGCCCCGGGTCTGGGATTCGGCGAAAACGACCGCCCCTTCTCCGGCGCCGTCGCGCGCGAGTTTTTCGACCACGTCGTTGGTGGAAGCCGTCTGCTCGAAGACCCGGATGTCGCGGCCGATGACCCGGGTGCCGTTCAGACGGGCCAGCAGGTCGTCGGCGATGAGCGCGTCGGGTTCGCCGGCGAGCCGGTAACCTACATGCGGGCCGGCCTCGATGTCGTAACCGAGCCGGCGCAGATCCTCGATGTGTGACCAGACCGCCGCCCGGCTGATTCGCAGTTGCCCGGCCAGTTCGGCGCCGGACACGCCCCCGGGGTTGGCCCGCAAGGCGGAGAGAATTTTGGCGTCCGTGGTCATGCTTCTACAGGCGCCGGGGCGCGCGGAGGGTCGCGGGGGAATGCTTGTTCTGACATCGGTGTTTCATCCGCGGTCCAGGTCATTTTTCGAAGTCCAGTCCGATGTCCACCGCAGGGGCCGAGTGGGTGAGCGCGCCGACGGAGATGAAATCCACGCCGGTCCGGGCGATGGCGCCGACGGTTCTCAAATTCACGCCGCCGCTGGCCTCGGTCTTGGCCCGGCCGCGGGCAATTTTCACCGCCTGCCGCAGCGTTTTCAAATCCATGTTGTCGAGCAGGATTATCTCCGCGCCGGCTTCCAGCGCCTGATGGAGCTGTTCCAGGGTGTCGGCCTCAACCTCGATTTGCAATTTCGGAAATTTCCTCCGCGCGCGGGCAACGGCGGCGGCGATGGCATTTGGTTTTTCATGCCGCAGCGCGGCCAGGTGGTTGTCCTTGATGAGAATCATGTCGTCCAGGCCGAGGCGGTGGTTTTTTCCGCCGCCGCAGGCGACCGCGTATTTTTCAAATCGTCTCCAGCCAGGCGTGGTCTTGCGCGTGTCGAGGATTTGCGCGCGGGCGCCGCGCCGGGCCGCGACAAATTGCGCGGTCAAGGTGGCGACGCCGGACAGCCGCTGGAGAAAATTCAGCGCGACGCGTTCGGCGCTCAGGATGGCCCGCGCCGGACCGGAAAGGCCCAGCAGAATGCTCCCGGCGCCGGCGCGCTGCCCGTCGCGGGCCGCCTTTTCAATCCTGATTTTTTTTGAAAGCGCGCAGAACGCGGCTTCGGCGAACCGGATCCCGGCGACGACGATGGGCTCGCGCGCGCGGAGGACGGCCCTGGCTGCGGCGGTTCTGGAAATGGTCGCCAGGGTCGTGGCGTCACCGCGGCCAAGATCCTCGGCCAAGGCGCGGCGGACAGCCTGGCGGATTTCGGCAGCGGACGGTTTCACGCCGTCAAGATGAATGCCAGCGGGAAAAGGGGAAGAAAAAAACGAATCTCCCGCCGCGGTCACTGCGGCGAGTTTTGGACGGCCTCGGCGGCTTGCTCTTCGGTCAGGCCCAGCGAGGCGTAATAAAGTCCCAGGTTGTGTTGGGCGGTTTTGTCGCCCTGGCGGGCGGCTTTGATGAACCATTTGACGGCTTCCTGCTGGCTTCGCGCCACGCCCCGGCCGGTTTGATAACAGAGACCGAGGTTGCACTGGGCCGGGGCGCATTCCTGTTCGGCGGCGGCGCGATAGCATTTGACGGCCTCCTCGAAATCCTGCGGGACGATCTGCCCGGTTTCGTAAAAGACGCCGAGGTTGAACTGGGCGGCCGGGTAGCCGCGCCGGGCCGCCTCGCGATACCACTTGAAGGCCTCGGCGTAATTCTGCGCCACACCCTGGCCGGTCTCGTAAAGCAGGCCGAGATTGAACTGGGCGGCGGGGTCGTTTTGTTCCGCCGCTTCGCGCAGCCACTTGACGGCCTCGCCGAGTTCCTGCGGCACGCCCGTGCCGTTGAGGTAGCACACGCCGAGGTAACACTGCGCCACCGGATCGCCTTGCTCGGCCGCGCGCCGGAACCATTTGACCGCCTCCTGGCCGTCCGGCGGCACGCCCTGGCCGGTCTGGAAACAGACGCCCAGATAGCATTGCGCCTGCGGGTCGCCCTCCTGGGCGGCCTGCCGCATTGCCTCGAACGTTTCCCACGTGCGGCGGTTGTTTGACATGGCAGCCGATGGCGCGCCGGCCTGCTTTCACCTTCCGCGCCGCCATTAAAATAGATTCAACCCGCGCGATTTCAAGCGGTGAATTCTCCGCAAGGGCCGCGCCGCGGCGCCGTCATTAGACATTTCCCTTTTATTTGCGGTCTGCTATACCGCGCGCATGGCAACGCCACTGAAAATCGGTTTCTTCGGCGCCGGCAAAATGGCCACCGCCCTGGCCAAAGGGTTCGTTCGCGCCGAACTGGTCACCCCCAAGGACATCATCGCAGGCGACCCGCAGGAAACGGCGCGAAACGCCTTCGCCGCCGAACTCGGCGCCAAAATCACCGCGTCCAACATGGAGGTGACACAATCGGCGAATGTTTTACTGCTGGCGACCAAGCCCGACCAGGCGTCCGCCGTCCTCGCCGAAATTCACGATGGCTTCACCAGAAATCATTTGCTCGTTTCCATCGCCGCCAGCGTTCCGTTGGCGAAACTGGAGGGAGCCCTGCCCGCCGGCGCGCGCGTCGTGCGCGTCATGCCCAACACGCCGGCGCTGGTCGGCGCGGCGGCCTCCGCCTTCGCGCCGGGCAGGGCGGCCACGGCGGCGGACGCCGAACTGGCCAAAAAACTGTTGTCCGCCGTCGGTCTGGCGGTTCAAGTCAAGGAAGGCCTGCTGGACGCCGTGACGGGCTTGAGCGGCAGCGGACCGGCTTACGTCTATCAATTTATTGAGGCGTTGAGCGACGGCGGGGTGGCCGCCGGTCTGCCGCGGGAACTGGCCACGACGCTGGCCGCGCAAACCGTGTTGGGCGCGGCGAAAATGGTGTTGGAAACGGGCCAGCACCCCGGGGCGCTCAAAGACCAGGTGACCAGCCCCGGCGGCACGACCATCGAAGGACTGCACGAATTGGAAAAGGGACAGTTGCGCGGAATCGTGATGAACGCCGTTCGCGCCGCGACGGAAAAATCCAAACGGCTGGGGCGATGAAAATCGGGACGACAGGTCGGCGTTGGGAGATGATGCCGCGCAGGCCATTGTTCTTGGTCCGCCCATTTCGGCTTTTTGACATCGTGCCATGAACTTTCCACCCCCAACCGAACGACAGACGCGCCTCCTCTGGGGTGCGCTCACCGGGCTGGCGGTGGCCGCCATCGTGGCGCTCCTCGTCGCGCTGGTCTGGGGGCTGGGAAAGTTGCTGGCCGTGCTCAACCCGGTGCTTTGGCCGCTGGCAGTCGCGGCGGTTGTCGCCTGTGTCCTGAGCCCGGTCGTGGACTGGCTGGAACGGCGCAACGTGCGGCGCGTCGGCGCCATCGCACTGGTGTTTGTGTTCGCGCTGGCCCTGGCCACGGGGTTGTTGGCGAGCGTGATTCCGCGGGTGGTGGACGAAACCCGGCAACTCGTGGTCCGGATTCCCGACTACAGCAAACGCCTGCAACAGCACCTCAGCGGCTTGCTGGCCCAACCGCCCGATTTGCTGCGTCACATTTTATCCCGGCAACCGCAGGGCGCCGGAACCAACGCCCCGGTTCAAGTCAATCAGGAGACGATTTCCTCCGCGACGAACTGGCTGGCGCAGAGTCTGCCCAACATCGGCCGGTGGCTGCTGGACCAGGCCGGCCGGGTGGCTTCCGGCTTCGGCTTGCTGCTTGGACTGGCGCTGGTCCCCGTTTACACCTTTTACTTTCTGCTCGAAGAGCGCGGCTTCCGGGACCGTTGGACGGATTATCTGCCGGTGCGCGATTCCCGGTTCAAGGAGGAACTGGTTTTTGTTCTCAGCGCCATCAAACAGTATCTGATCGCCTTCTTTCGCGGCCAGGTGCTGGTGGCCTTCTGCGACAGCGTCCTGTACACCATCGGCTTCCTGAGTCTGGGGCTGAACTACGCCTTTCTCCTCGGCTTTGCGGGGATGCTGCTCCTGATGATTCCCTTCCTCGGCGCCATCATCCTTTGCGTCACCGCGCTGACCTTGACGCTGGTGCAATACGGCGACTGGCTTCATCCTCTGCTGGTGCTGGCCCTGTTTGGCGGGGTGCAGACTCTGGAAGGCCTGTTCATCTCGCCCAAGATCATGGGCGACCGCGTGGGGCTGCATCCGCTGGCCATCATCATCGCCCTGATGACGGGCACGACGCTGCTGGGCGGCCTGCTGGGGGGCATCCTGGCCATCCCGCTGGCGGCGGCGCTGAGGGTCATTCTCTTCCGCTACCTTTGGAAAAGGACCGGGAAGCCGGCCGGCCCTGAAGTTTAACTGGGCGACGCCGGCAACGTCCGCACGTCCACCGCCTCCATGCCCGCGGCGCGGATGGCCTGAAGGCCCAGGTCGGTGTCCTCGTAGGCGCGGCAAAATTTCGGCTCCACGCCGATGCGCCGCGCGGCTTCCAGAAAAATGTCCGGGGCCGGCTTTTGGTTTTTCACCATCTCGCTGGTCACCACGGCGCCGAACCAGCTCCGGATTTGCAGACGGTCCAGCACCAGGTTGATGATTTTTTCCGTGCCGCCGGAGGCGACGGCCATGGGAATTTTGCCGCGGTTGGCCCGGGCGATTTCGAGCACGGCGCGGACCGGCTGGACGCGCGCCAGCATCAACGGCAGATAGGTCTCCTCTTTTTCGTGCGCCACGGCGACGTGGTCCAGCGAGCGGCCCTGCTCCTGCGCCAGTTGTTTCAAAATGTCGCGCGAGGGCACGCCGCCGAAGGCGTAAAAGCGGTCTTCGGGAAAATGCAGGCCGTGGCGCTCGGTGACGATTTGCCAGGCGTGCCAGTGCAGCGGCATGGTGTCGGCCAGGGTGCCGTCGCAGTCGAAAATGAGTCCTTTGATGTCTTTCATCTTTTGTGCCGCGCGAAGAACAGGGAAGGGGTTGGAACCTCTTTTCGTCGCGCAAAAATTTCAAGCCGGAGGGGTCAACAGCGGGATTACCTGCCGTCCGCGTCGGCGATAAATCGAAAAATCCTTGTAATCGGTCGTCAGCACCCGGGAGTCGCCGAGCAGTTCTGACAGGCGAACGAGCGTCGCGTCCGCCAAATCCATGCGGCCTCCATATTTATCCATCAACGCGGCGACCGCGCCCGCCTGCTCGCTCAGTTGAAAGGGAGTTTTCAAGTCGCCGCTTTCGATCCAATGCAGCAGCCGGCGGGCGGGCGCGCCGGCGATGGTTAAAAAGTGGGCCGCCTCCGTGACCGCCGATTCGGTGGTGAAGAGGGGCGGGCGGACCGTTTTGAAGGTTTCCACCGCCCATTAATGATGTTTGTCATTCGCCCGGAAAAAGGCAATCAGCGGCCCGGCATCAACGATGATTTTTGCCATGTTTTTTTAACAGGGCCTGCCGATAATGCTCCTTGTGCCGTTGCGAAACATCCGGCGGCCCGCCTTGGATGCAGCCGCACAGGTCCGCCATGACATCGAACATGGTTCGCCCGTTTTTTTCACCCGCCAAATCCTTTTCAATCGCGTCGCGCAACACTTTGGATTGCGAGACGCCCAGCCGCTTCGCTTTGGCGATCGCCTTTTGCAGCAGCGGTTCCGGCAGTTGCAGCGTCGTTGTTTTCATGAAAGCAACCTAATAGGTTTTTGTCAGAACGCAATTATCTTTTCAACGCCGCCAGTTTTTCCTCCAAATCCCGCGCCACGAGCGGCTCGATGAGGTCGTCCAACCGTCCGTCCATCACCGCCGGCAGGTTGTACAACGTCAGCTCGATGCGGTGGTCGGTCACCCGGTTTTGCGGGAAATTGTAGGTGCGGATGCGTTCGTTGCGCTCGCCGGTGCCGACCTGCGCCTTGCGTTGCGCGGCGTATTTGGCGTTTTCCTCGGCGGTCTTGCGGTCCAGCAGCCGCGCGCGCAACACCGCCAGGGCCTTGGCCTTGTTTTTGAGCTGTGAACGTTCGTCCTGACAGCGGACTTCGACGCCGGTCGGCTTGTGAAGAATCCGCACCGCCGAGTCGGTGGTGTTGACGCCCTGGCCGCCGTGGCCCGAGGCGCGGCAGACGTTGATCTCCAGGTCCTCGGGCTTGATTTCCACGTCCACCTCCTCCGCCTCGGGCAGCACGGCCACCGTGCAGGTGCTGGTGTGGATGCGTCCCTGCGCCTCCGTGGCCGGGACGCGCTGGACACGGTGGACGCCGCTTTCATATTTGAGCCGCTTGAACACGTCCGTGCCGGCGACGCCGAAAATGATTTCCTTGAATCCGCCCAGATCGGACGGGCTGGAGTCCATCGCCTCGACCTTCCAGCCACGGGCCTCGGCGTAGCGCATGAACATGCGATACAAGTCGGCGGCGAACAGCGCCGCCTCCTGTCCGCCGGCGCCGGCGCGGATCTCGATGATGGTGTTGCGCGAGTCGGCCGGGTGGGGCGGCACCAGGCCGGCCTGGATCTGCCGCGTCAGGTCCTGTTCCTCGGCTTCGAGGTGGACGATCTCCTCGCGCGTCAATTGCCCCATCTCCGAACCGGGCGGCTCGGCTTTGAGCAATGCCCGGTTTTCGTCCAGGTGCGCCAGCGTTTTCAAGTAACGCTCTCCGCACGCGGTCAATTCCTTCAGCCGCGCGTATTCGCGGGACAATTCCTGCGCCCGCTGCGGATTGCCGAAAACCTTCGGGTCGCTCAACGCCGTCTCGAGTTCGGCGAAGCGCGCGCGGAATTTTTCAATGTGCGGACCTAAATTCATTTGCGATTTGCGACATGCGATTTACAAGCGGGCTGGCGCCAGCCGCGTCCATCGCAAAGCGCATGTCATAAATTTTGCGGGCAACGATTTTGAAAAAGAAACCGCCTGTATTCTGCCGGAGCAGAGCACAGGCGGGGAAAGGCTGAAAAGCTACTTCTTTCTCTTGCGGCTGGCGGCGGCTTCCTGCGCGGCCTGGGTCTTCGCCAGGCGCTGCTGGAACTTGTCCACGCGGCCGGCGGTGTCCACGAACTTCTGCTGCCCGGTGTAAAAGGGATGGCAGACGTTGCAGATGCCCACGATGATCACGGGGCGGGTGGAGCGGGTCTTGATCACGTTGCCGCAGGCGCACCGGATTTCCGCGTCCACGTATTTCGGATGAATGTCCGTCTTCATAAAAGAATGACATGGTATCAGCCTCGCGCCGGATGACAAGACGGAATTTGCCGTGCAGGGCACTAAGGGCGCATATCAAAAAATATAGGGGTCAATCGAGCCGGGCTTTGATATCAACGGCACATGAACAACTGCTGTTTGAAATCGGTTCCTCAATCCGACAGCAGTTACGAGACGTTTGACCGGCTGGTGGACGACTGGCAGGCACGTCTG
>JAGWMQ010000003.1 GCA_028873125.1 Verrucomicrobiota bacterium
GCGACGCTCAAGCTCCGGCGGCTGAACGTCGCCGAACGCCTCTACCGGATCACCGGCGCGGGCTGTTACCGGGACACGATGTTGCTGGGCCAGCGCGCGCCGGTGCGCCATCCCCTGCTCAACTCGCAGGTCGTCGGCCAAGATTCGGCTGGTCACGAGCGCCGGAACGATTTCCGCCAAAGTCGTGCAGGTGGATGCGGCGGATGATCTGGCTTTGTTGAAGGCGGACGGGGCATTTGCGCCGCTGCCCGTCATCTCCAGCCGGGCCGTGAAATTGGGCGGCACGGTGGCGACGGTCGGTTTTCCCGATCCCGGCCTGCAAGGGTTCGCGCCCAAGCTGGCCAAGGGGGAAATCGTGGCGTTGAGCGGCGCGGGGGATGACGCGCGATATTTCCAGATCAGCGCGGTCCTTGCAGACGGCCACCAGGCAGCCGGGCAATTCGGGCGGGGCGCTCGTGGATGCGGAGGGGAACGTGGTGGGCGTCGTGTCGGCCAAGGTGCTTGCGCACGGCCAGCAATGCGGCGGCGCTGGCGGCGAGCGGGGCGTTGCCGGAGAATGTCAATTACGCGGTCAAGAGCAGTTTTCTGTTGAGTTTCCTGGAATCGGTGCCGGATGTTTCGGCCAAGCTGAAATCGCCGAACACGAAGGAGGAGAAGTTTGAGGACGTGGTGAAATTGGCGCAGGATGCGGCGGTGCTGGTGCTGGTGTATTGACATGAAGTGCGGCGACGTGTCGCCGCTTACCTCGACGCGCGGACATGTCCGCGCACTCCAGGTTGCATTTGTCAGGCCTTCCTCTTCCGTTCATTGGCCATGAAGTAGAGCAGCGGCACGACCAACGGCGCGATCATCATCGAAACCAGGCTGCCGGCCATCAGCGAAATCGCCAGCCCCTGGAAAATGGGGTCGAACAGAATCACCGTGGCGCCGACCACCACCGCCAGCGCCGTGAGCAGGATGGGCCGGAACCGGATCATGCCCGCCTCCACCACCGCCTCGGCCAGCGGCCGGCCCTCTGCCAGCCGCAGTTCGATGAAGTCCACCAGGATGATCGAATTGCGCACCACGATGCCCGCGCCGGCCATGAAGCCAATCATCGAAGTCGCCGTGAAAAACGCCCCAAGCAGGCCGTGCGCCGGGAGGATGCCGACCAGCGAGAATGGAATCACCGTCATCACAATCAGCGGCGTGAGGAACGAGCGGAACCAGCCGACCATCAAAATGTAAATCAGCACCAGCACCGCCGCGAACGCCACGCCGAGGTCGCGGAAAACTTCAATCGTGATGTGCCATTCGCCGTCCCACTTGAGCGCCGGCCGGAAGTCGGTGAACGGCACGTGGTAGTTGTAAATCTTCAACGGCGAGCCGTCGCCGCCGAACCGGCGCGTGTCGAGCTTCCGCAGCGCCCGGTTCATTTTTAAAATCGCATACACCGGACTCTCCACCATGCCCGCCACGTCGCCGATGACGTAGGTCACGGGCATGAGATTCTTGTGGTAAATGCTCTTGTCAATGTTGGTGTGAACGACGGTCACCAGTTCGCGCAGCGGCACCAGCGGCGGGGCGCCGGCGGTTGAACCCGGTTCGGGCAGCGCGTTGGCGTCGCCGGAGCGCACGCGCAGCGCCAGCAGGTCATCGGGGTTGCTCCGGTCGGCCAGCGGCAGTTGCAGGACGATGTTCACGTCCTCCTTCTCGTGCGGGACGTGGAGCAGGTCCACCGACTCGCCGCCGACGGCAATCTTGAGCGTCTGCGAAATCGTCTCGGCGCTGATGCCGTGGAGCGCGGCCTTTTCCTTGTCAACGACGAAGAGCGCCTTCGGCTGGTCGGCCTCGATATACCAATCCGTGTCCACCACGCCGGGCGTGGTGTGAAAAATGTGAATGACTTTCCGCGCCAGCGCGAGCCGGTCCTTTTCGGTCGGCCCGTAAATTTCGGCCACCAAGGTTTGCAGCACCGGCGGGCCGGGCGGCACCTCCGCCACCGCCACGCGCGCGCCATATTTGGCGGCAATGGCGGCGACGCGCGGCCGCACCCGTTCGGCAATTTCATGGCTCAACGCCCGGCGCTCGCTTTTCGGCAATAGGTTGACCTGAATGTCCGCCACGTTCGCGCCGCGCCGCATGAAGTAATGGCGCACCAGGCCGTTGAAATTGAACGGCGCGGCGACGCCCGCGTAGATCTGGTAATCCGTCACCTCCGGCTCGGCGCGCACGGCGGCGGCGATTTCGCGCGCCGCTTCCGTGGTGCGCTCCAGCGAACTGCCTTCGGGCATGTTGAGGATGATTTGAAACTCGCTCTTGTTGTCGAAGGGCAGCATCTTCACCTTCACCAGACCGAGGCCGACGAGCGTCACGGAAACGAGCAGCAACACCGCCAGTCCGCCGAGAAAGACGTAGCGGCGGCGGCGGCGCTTCACCAGCGGCACCATGAAACGGCAATAGAGCCGCGTGAAAAAATTCTCCACGGGCGCGGAATGCAGCGGCGGTTTTTCCGCTTCGGTCACGCAAGCCGCGCCTTCGGTCAGGCAGGAGTATTTCCGGCCCCAACGCAAAATGCGGATGCTTGTCCACGGCGTCACGATGAAGGCGATGGCCAGCGAGAAAAACATCGCCGCGCTGGAGCCGATCGGAATCGGCCGCATGTAAGGCCCCATCAAGCCGCCGACGAACGCCATCGGCAGCACGGCGGCGATCACCGCAAAGGTGGCCAGAATCGTCGGGTTGCCGACTTCGTTCACGGCTTCGACGGCGATGGCGCTCCACTTCCGGCCCTTGTTTTCAGGCAGATGAAAATGGCGGACGATGTTCTCCACCACGACGATGGCGTCGTCCACCAGAATGCCGATGGAAAAGATCAGCGCGAAGAGCGTGATGCGGTTCAGCGTGAAGCCGTAGAGGTAAAACACCAGCAGCGTGAGCGCCAGGGTGGTCGGGATGGCGACGGCGACGATGAGCGACTCGCGCCAGCCCAGCGCCAGCAGGATCAGCAGCGACACGCCGACGACCGCCAGCAGCATGTGAAACAGCAGTTCGTTGGATTTTTCCTCCGCCGTCGCGCCGTAATTTCGCGTGACCGTCACCTGCACGTCGGCGGGAATGATGCGGCCTTTGAGCGTGTCAATCTTCCTCAGAACTTCGTTGGCGACGGTGGTGGCGTTGGCGCCCGGGCGTTTGGCGATGGCCAGCGTGACGGCGGGCTGCTCTTGGAATTGGGGAGCACCCGCCTCCGGCGGGTTCATCGCGGCGTCGCGCCACGATGCGTCCGGCGCGACGCCGGACGCTGCACGCGAGACGCGCGCGCTCCCGTATCCAAACAGAACATATTGCGTCGGCTCTTCCGCGCCGTCCACGATGGCGGCCACGTCGCGGAGATAAACCGGTTTGCCGCCGAAGACGCCCACGACGACGTTGCCTACGTCTTCGGCGTTTTTCAGAAACGCGCCGGTTTCCAGCACGACTTCCTTGTTGTCGCCGGTCAGGCCGCCGGCGACGTACTGGCGGTCGGCCTGTTGCAGCATGGGGATCAAACCGACCGGACTCAAATTGCGCGAGGCCAGTTTCGCCGGGTCGAGCAGCACGCGGAGTTGCCGGTGCGCGCCGCCGATGATGGTGGTCCCGGCAACATTGTGAACCTGCTTCACCGAGTCGTCCACCTGCGCCACGAGCCGGCGCAGCGTCAAATGATCGTAGCGCGCGCTGTGAAACGTCAGGCAGAGAATCGGCACGTCGTCAATGGACCACGCCTTGATGAGCGGCTTGGAAACGCCGTGCGGAATTTTGTCGTAGTTGGACTGCAGCTTCTGGTTCAGCTTGACGAGGCTGCTGTCCATGTCTTCGCCGACCTTGAACCGCACGATGACGAGCGACTGGCCTTCGCTGGAAGTGGAATAGATGTATTCGACGCCGGGAATTTCCCAGAGCAGCTTTTCCATCGGGCGGGTGACGCGCTGTTCGACTTCCTTGGCGCCGGCGCCGGGCATGGTCACCAGCACGTCCACCATCGGCACCTTGATTTGCGGCTCCTCCTCGCGCGGCAGCATCAGCACCGCGAACACGCCGAGCAGCACGGACGCGATGATGATGAGCGGCGTGAGCTTGGAATCAATGAACCTCCGCGCGACGCCTCCGGCGAACCCGTGCGGCGCTACGGAAGGGTTGTCGGTCCCGCTTGTCACGGCTGAACGTGAACGGGTTGACCGTCCAGCAAATTGTCCGCGCCGGAGATGACCACCGCCTCGCCGGAGTCCAGGCCGGAAACGACTTCCACCTCGTGGCCGACCCGCGCGCCGGTTTTGACGATGCGCAGATGGGCGCGGCCGTCCGCCGCGACAAAGACCAGTTCCATCTGGCCGCGTTGCAACACCGCCGACGCCGGCACGCGCAGCGCGGAAACCTTGCCGGTCGGAACGGCCACGCGGCCAAACTGTCCGGCGCGCAGGCCGGGCAGGGACGGCAAATCCAATTTCACGACAAAGGTGCGGCTGTTCGGATCGGCCGACGGGGCGATTTCACTGACGATGCCGGTGAAGTTGGTTTCCAGGGCGCCGATGCGCACCGGCAGCTTGTCGCCAAGTTTGATTTTGTCCACGAGCGCCTCCGGCACGTCGGCTTCGAGGCGGAGAAGGCGCGGGTCTTCCATTTCCAGCAACGGTTTGCCGGGCACCGCCAGGTCGCCCACGTCGGCATCCTTGCGCGTGATGACGCCGGCGAACGGCGCGGTGACCTGGGTGTAATCCAGCAGCGTTTTCGCCTCAACCGCCGCCGCATCGGCCACGCGGCATTTCGATTGCGCGTTGTCGAATTCGGACTGCGAAAAGACGTGTTGCCGGAACAAATCGGTGGCGCGTTTCAAGTCGCTTTCCGCCTGCTGGCGGACGGCGAGCGTCCGTTCGTATTGCGCCTGAATCTCGCGGGCGTCAATCGTCGCCAGCAATTCGCCGCGGGTCACCTGCTGGCCGGGCGCAACGAGCATTTGCTCAATCTTGCCGCTGACCTTGGCCTCGATGACCGCGCGCAACCGGGCACGCACCGTGCCCGCGTCCGCCTCCGTGGCGACGCGGCTTTTCATTTCCGCAACCTGTGTCCGCACCGCGACTGCCGGCAGGGATTCGCCGCCGGCCCTCCCGTTTTTGCGGCCGCAACCGGCGGACGCCAGCAGGACCGCAAGCAGCAGCCCGACCGCGGTCCAGGTGAGTCCCTTCATGTTTCCCCAGAATTTTCCGGCCAGCCGGCCCGAATTTCAATCCGGCTTGGCCGCGCAGCAGCCTCCCGATGCGGGATTGTCCCGTCCCGCGCCGAGCCTCTTGAGCACGAGTTCCAGCGGACAGAAGTTGGTGAACGACGATTGCAGCAGGTTGAAGCCGACGAACGCCGTGAACCAGAGCCAGTAGGCGCCGTGGTAATGAACCAGCAACAGGCTGACGAGGATGAACGCGCCGGCAAACCGGCGGATGAGCAGGTGCATTTTCATGGTGTGTTGGGTTTTGGGTCAGTGAAAACTGCCGGCGATCAAGGCGCCGACGACCGCGCCGTAAAGCGTGCTGATGACGGGATGGCTTGTCAACGGGCAGGTTCCGGTGGAACAGCCGACGAATCTATACCAGCCAAAGCCCAGACCGGCTCCGACCGCCGCGCCGATGAGGATTCGCAGAATCATTTCAACGCCTCCGATGTGCTCAAGCGAGAAGGATGCCATTGGCCGCCTTTTCCAGCCACGCTTTCAGCGAACGCGGCGAGGCCAGCCCCACCACTTGGTCAATGGCTTTTCCATCGCGAAACAGCACCAACGACGGCACGCCGGTGACATGATAGCGACCAGCCAGTTCCGGCGCGTCGTCCACGTTCAGCTTGCCGAACCGGATTTTGCCGGCGAAGTCCACGGCCAGTTGTTCGAGGAAGGGCGCGAGCATCTTGCACGGCCCGCACCACGGCGCGTAAAAGTCCACCAGCACCGGGCCGGAGGCTTTCAGCGCTTCCGGTTCAAAATTCGATTCGTCCAGTTCAATGATGTTATGCATGGCTTCAGACAGTTTGTCGTTTCCGCCTGTTACTGAGCCGGCAGGGGTGGAAAGGTTACAAACCGCCGTCAATATAACCGGTGCCGGAACAGATAGCCCGCCAGGAGGAGATTGACCACGCCGATGAGGGCCATGGGCCAGAACTGGTCCGCCAGCAGGTGGAACGGCGTGCCCTGCAGAAACACGCCGCGCAGGATGATCAGGAAATAGCGCAGCGGGTCAAGGTAGGTGATTTGTTGCACCCAATCCGGCATGTTGGCGATGGGCGTGGCAAAGCCCGACAGGATGATGCACGGCACCAGGAACAGAAAGGCGCCCAGCAATCCCTGCTGCTGGGTGACGGCCAGGGACGAAATCATCAGCCCCATCCCGACAGTCGAGAGCAGGAAGCAGAGCAAGCCCGCGTAGAGCGTCAGCAGACTGCCGCGCAACGGGATTTGGAACCAGAGCACCGCCAGCAGAATGATCAGCGTGGCCTCGAACAGACCGATGATGAATCCGGGCAGCGCCTTGCCCAGCAGAATTTCCCCCGGCCGGAACGGCGTCACCAGCAACTGATCGAACGTGCCCTGTTCGCGTTCGCGGGCGACCGACAGCGCCGTCACCAGGGTGGTGACCACCAGCGTCAGCAAGCCCACGATGCCGGGCACGATGAACCAGCGGCTGACCAGGTTCGGATTGAACCACGCCCGCGTCTCCAGCCGCGCCTGCGCCGTCGCGCCGCCGGCCCGTTCCTGCCAGCCCAGATTGAAGCCGGTCATGATGGTGTTGACGTAGCTGAGCAGAACGGCCGCGGTGTTGGAGTTGCGGCCGTCCAGGATCACCTGCACCGGCGCGGAACGGCCCCCAAACAAGTCCCGGCTGAACGTCGGGCCGATGTGCAGCACCAGCAGGACGCGTTTGGTGTCCACCAGCGGGGAAATTTGCTTTTGGTGCGCGAGCACGGCCACCTCCCGAAAATTGGGCGAGCCGGCAAACCGCGCCACGAGGTCGCGCGACGCCGGGCCGGGATCCTCGTTATAGACGGCGAAGGGAATGCGGTTCAAGTCGAACGTAGCCGCGTAACCGAACACCAGCAGTTGCAGAATCGGCGGGACGAAGACCACCGTCCGGCTCCGCTTGTCCTTCAGCAGGGCCAGAAATTCCTTGATCATCAGGGCCAGGATTCGTGGCAGCATCGTTGTCTTATCCGGAACGGATCGATTCATTTTGGGGAGCGCGCCCGTCCCGCGTGCAGTGCCCGGCGTCGCGCCGGGCACATGGCGCGTTCAACATCCTCACCGGTTGATTCGTTATCCGCACCGGCGAGCCAGTCGGCGCGACGCCGACCGAAGCAACCGGGACGGTTGCGCTCCCCATTTTATTTTGCATCGTGTTGCCCTATTCCAGGCGTTTCCGCAGTTTGCGCCGGCTGACGCCCAGGAAAAACGCCGCCATCACCGCCAGCGCCAGCGCGTTGGGCCAGATCACCGACCAGACGTCGCCCGCCAGAAAAATCGTTTGCAGCATCGCCACGAAATAGCGCGCGGCGAGGAGGTACGTCAGCCACTGGACGACCGGCGGCATGCTGCCGATGTCGAAAATGAAGCCCGACAGGATGAAGGCCGGCAGGAAGGTGGTGATGATGGCGACCTGGCCGGCCACGAACTGGTTTTTCGCCACCGTGGAAATCAGCAGGCCCATGCCCAGCGCCGCCAGCAGAAACAGCGCCGCGGCGCCGAACAACACCCAGAGCGAGCCGCGCAGCGGCACGCCAAACAGCCAGACGCCCATTGCCACCGACAGCGCCATGCCGCCCATGCCCAGGAGGAAATAGGGCACCAGCTTGCCGACGAGCACCTCGCGCATCGTGACCGGCGTCACCATCAACGCCTCCATCGTGCCGCGTTCCCATTCCCGCGCCATCACCAACGCCGTCAGCAACGCGCCGATCAGGGTCATGATGATGGCGATCAATCCGGGCACGAGGAAATTGCGGCTGCGCAACTCGCTGTTGAACCAGACGCGCGATTCGAGCCGCACCGGCGCGCCAAGAGTTTCTCCCGTTTCGAGCGCCCGGCGCGCGAGCCATTTCTGCCAGACGCCTTGGATGTAGCCGAGAATGAGCCGGCCCGTGTTGGCGTCCACGCCGTTCACAATCACCTGCACCGGCGCGCCGCCCGGCTGGCGCAACCGCCGCGCAAAGTCCGCCCGCAAATGCACGACGGCGGAGACCCGGCGGCTCATCAGCGCCTGTTCCGCTTCATGCATGTCCCGCATGACGACCGGTTGGAAATAGCGCGATTGCTCGAAGCCGCCGGTGAAGCCCGCCGTGTCGGCGTCCGGCTGTTCCACGACCAATGCCACCGGCACGTGCTCCGCGTCCAGCGAAACGCCGTAGCCGAAAACCAGCAGCAGCACGACGGGCAAGAGAAAGGCGATGGCAATGCTGCTCGGATCGCGCAGGATTTGGTAAAATTCCTTGTGGATCAATCCCCGCAGCCGCATCGCTCCGCCGCCGCGGGCCGGCGGGCTTTTTGGTTTTGGGATTTGGGGTTCAGTGTTCACGAGAGGTTGCCGGTTCAATGGGGCGCTCGAAGCGCCGCCAGCTCTTGGAGCGCGGCGGCAAGCGAAGCGCGACGCCGCTTTCGGAAATCCGAGGATGAACAAAGGGATGAAGAATATGCGCCGGTGAGCGACTCTCGAAAAGCGGTGTCACAGCCGCCGCACTCCAAGACGGTGCCGCGCTCCTGTACATTGGATGTGGGAGGTTCGATGTTGAATGTTCGATGTTTTCCCTCCAATTCATTTTGCCCCTCCCCTCGTTTGGCCCTGCCCTTCAATCAGCGCGATGAATGCGTCCTCCATGGTCGGTTCCGGCTGCCCGGCGGAACATTGGCGTCGTTTGATTTCCTGCGGCGTGCCCAACGCGAGGATTTCCCCGTCGGCCATGATGGCCAGCCGGTCGCAACACTCCGCTTCCTCCATGAAATGGGTGGTGACCATGACGGTGACATGCTGCGCGGCCAGGCCATTGATGCGGCCCCAGAAATCCCGCCGCGCCAGCGGGTCCACGCCCGAGGTCGGCTCGTCGAGAAAGAGGATTTCCGGCTCGTGCATCAGCGCGCAGGCCATGGCCAGCCGTTGTTTGTAGCCGAGCGACAAGTCCAGGCTGACGGTGTCGGCCACCGTCCCGAGTTCAAATTGTTCCAGCGCCCAGTCCAGCCGCCGCCGCTGGCGTTGCCCGGTCAAGCCGTAGGCGCTGCTGAAGAAGCGGAGGTTCTCGCACACGTTGAGGTTGCCGTAGAGCGAAAATTTCTGGGACATGTAACCGATGCGCGCCCGCGCCGCCGCCGCCGCGCGCCGCAGGTCCAGCCCGGCCACGCGCAGGCTGCCTTCGCTGGCCGGCAGCAACCCGCACAACATGCGGAAGGTGGTGGATTTGCCGGCGCCGTTGGCGCCCAGCAACCCGAACACCTCGCCCCGGGTCACTTCAAAGGTCACGCCTTTGACCGCGTAGAAATCGCCGAAGCGCCGCTTCACGTCCTTGATCTCAATGACCGGTCCGGGGCCGTTCTCACTCGAAAGGCTGGCAGGGCCGACCTGACGGCCGGCTTGGACGCGCGGCAGCGCATCCCCACCGGGTTTACGCCGTTGTTTCAGCATGGCCACAAAACTGTCTTCCAGCCGCGGCGGCGCCGGCTGGATGGAAACGCCGGCAAGCCCTGGCAAAAGTTCGGCCGGATCGGGAGGCGTTTCACCGGCCGTCACCAGCCGTATTCGCTCGCCTTGAATCAGCGCGTCCACCACGGAAGCCGCCCCGGCGAGCTTTTCTTGAACCGTGCGTTTGCGTTCACCGGGCGCGCTCACCAGGTAGGTTCGGCCACGCGACTGCTCGCGAAACTGCTGCGGCGGACCGCAACCGAGCACCTCGCCTTCATGCATCAGAATCACCTCGTGACAACGCTCGGCCTCATCCAGATAGGCGGTGCTCAGGAGCACGGTCATTCCTTCCTCGCGCACGAGACGATAAACAATCTGCCAGAGTTCGCGCCGCGACACGGGGTCCACGCCCACCGTCGGTTCGTCCAGCAACAACAACTCCGGCGCTCGCACCAGGGTGCAGGCCAGGCCGAGTTTCTGTTTCATGCCGCCCGACAGCCGACCGGCCAGCCGCGTCGTGAATCGCGCCAGCCCGGTCATGTGCATCAGTTCGTGGTAACGGGCCGGGCGCGCGTCCGGCGGCAACCCCTGCAAATCCGCGTAAAGGTCGAGATTTTCCTGGACCGAAAGGTCTTCGTAGAGGCCGAAACGTTGCGGCATGTAGCCGACCCGCGCTTGTACCGCCGGCGAATCGCGGGTCGCGTCGAAACCCAGCGCGTGAATCCGGCCATCGTCGGGCGCCAGCAGACCCACGGCCAGACGCATGAGGGTGGTTTTGCCCGCGCCATCCGGCCCGATCAACCCGGTCACCTGGCCGCGGAGCACACGGAGGTTGACATGGCGCAGCGCCTGGATGGTGCGCCGGCCGATGACGAATCGCTTGCTCACGCCGCGCAGTTCCAGCACGGCGTCCTCCGCGCGGTTCGTCTGCTCCACTGGGCCGGAAACTTCAGATTTCATTTCACTCTTCGTGAAGCGTCCAGGCTCCCGCCAGGCCCTGGAGTGCGGCGGCAAGCGAAGCGTGACGGGGCTTTGGCGTGTGCCAATCTCTTGGTGACGGCACCGCCGCTCCAAAGCGGTGTCGCGGCCACCGCACTCCAAGACGCCGTCGCGCTGGCGGAAGCCCCACAGTTTCAAGGCACCAATGCGTGGTGCGCGGTTTGGAAATCATGGAAGTTTTTCACCCTCGGACGCGGTGTCCGTTTGCGTGTCGAGTCGGTCGAGCGGAATGGTCACCACCGCGGGCATGCCCAGGCGCAGCTCGTCCTGCGGATTGCGCACGAAAACGCGGAATTGATAGACAAGCTTGGCGCGCACCTCGGCGGTTTCGACGGTTTTCGGCGTGAACTCCGCCGTGGGCGAAATGAAGCCAATCCAACCGTCGTAACGTTTGCCGGGAAAACTGTCGGTGGTCACGACCGCGTTCATGCCCGGGTGAATCTTTCCCAGGTCGGTCTCCGCCACGTAGGCGCGCACCCAAACCGGATCGTTGAGCGCCAGCGTGAAGACCGGCTTCTGCGGCGAGGCCATGTCGCCCGGCTCCAGCAGGCGGTCCTCGATGACGCCGTTGGTGGGGGCGTAAAGACTGGCGTCCGCGAGATTTTGCCGCGCCAGAGCCAGTCCCGCTTCGTCGGCCTGCAACATGGCCTTGGCGGCGGCGATGTCCTCCTGGCGGGGGCCGAGCACCATCAAATCGTAGGTTTCCTTGGCGGCAGCCAGCCGGGCGCGGGCCATGTCCAGCGCGGCGCGGGCGTCGTCCGAACTCTGCTGAGCCTCCACAGTTTGGCTCACCAGGTTGGTCACCCGCATGTAGTTGAGCCGCGCGTTTTCCAAATCTGCTTGCGCGGCCTCCATGTCGGCCCGCGCCTTGCGGATTTCCTGCGGACGACTGCCCGCTTCCAGCCGGGCGACGACCTGGCGTTGCGCCGCCACCCTGGCCCCGGCCTTGCCGACGCCCGCCGCCAGGCGCAGCGTGTCCAGCGTCGCCAGCAACTGGCCCGGCCGGACGCGGTCACCCTCCTGCACCAGCACGGCGCTGACGCGTTCGCTGTCGTTGAAGGCCAGTTGCACCTGGCGGATGTCCACGTTGCCGAACAGGATCAGTTGATTGGCGGACGCCGTTTGCTCCCGATCATGCCAGAACCAAAGACCGGCCACGATGCCGCCGGCGATCAGTATTCCGATAACGATCCGAATTCGTTTCATATCCAGGCGTTGGCCGATGAGCCGCCTTTCGAGGCGCAAATTACTTCTAACGCAATCACGTTTTTACGCCCGCAAATTTAATTCAATCCAAACTCCCTTGCCGCCCACGGACAATGAATCAAGCTCTTGAAATCAAAAAAACCACGTCACGCCCACCAGTCCCGCGACGGTGTTCAGGCCGAGGTTCGGCGTGTAAGAGCCGGCGCTGGACACGCGCAGGTTAAGGCGCTCCGACCAGCGCCGCCCCGTTCCACGCCACCAGCACGGCGCCAAGTCCGAGCACGCACCATGCGAAAGCGGGGCGCAACGTGGAGCCGGGGAACCGCCCGGCGAGCGCCGCGCCGGCGAACATTCCGGCGAGGGCCGCCGTCAGAAAGGCCAGCGTGAGGAGCCAGTCCAAACGGACGTAACGCAACTGGCCGACGAGTCCGCCGAGGCAGTTGACCGCGATGACGGCCAGCGACGTGCCGATGGCCCGTTTCATCTCCACTCCAGCGAACAAGACGAGAGCCGGCAGGATGAGAAACCCGCCGCCCACGCCGAGGAATCCCGTCAGCACGCCCACCGTCAGCCCAACGCCCAGGCAGCGCCATGGACGGCACCGTTGCGGTGGAGTGTCGGTTTCTTTTTTGAGCAACATGCGCGCGCCCACCGCCAGCATCAGCCCGCCGAACAGGAAAAGCAGCGCCGACGCGGAAAGCAGACGGGTGAATTTCGCGCCGACAAAGGCTCCCGCCAGGCCGCTGACGGCAAAAAACGCGCCCGCCTTCAAGTCGAGTGAACCGCGTCGGGCGTTCAGCAGGCTGCCGACGAGGCTGGTGCCGCCGACGACCACCAGCGACACGCCCACCGCCTCATGCGCCGGAATTCCCGCCACATAGACCAGCACCGGCAGGGTGATGATGGACCCGCCGCTGCCCAGCAATCCCAGCGAAAGGCCGATCACCAACGCCAGCAAGAGTGCGAAGGCGAGCATCATTCGGTCGTCGGGCCGTTGACACCGTGTTTGACCTGCGTTGACGCGCCCGGTCCGGCGAACGCTTCCAGACGGGACCTCAATTCACCTGACTCCGGCAGCCCCATAATGCCGTCCACGACCTTGCCATTCCTGAAAAACAACAGCGTGGGAAGGCCCTGAATGTCAAAGCGCCGGGACAAGGCGGGCGCTTCATCCGCGTTGACCTTGACGAATCGGATCCGGTTGGTGAATGCGCCGGCCAATCTGTCGAGTCGGAGCGAAAGGATTCGGCAGGGACCGCACCACGTCGCGTAAAAATCCACCACCACGGGCGATGGCGAGCGGATGACGTCCGCATCAAACCGGCTTTCGCCGATTCGCGTCACGTTGGGGGTGGATTGGTTCATCGCAGCGGAGCTTCCGCCGCCGGCGATGAAATAAAACAAGCCGCCCACCGCCGCCCCGTAGATCGCGCCACGCCTCCACGTCGAGGCCAGCGGACAGGCGCGGGACGAACATTTGCCCAGGCCGCCGAACGCCGCCCCGAGGCCGCCGCCGATGAGCGCATAGGAAATCAACGACCACATGTTTCATCTCCCGTTCCCGCGCCTGCCCGGCGGCGGATCATTTTCATGGCCCGCGCAATCATTGGTCATTTCACTTTTGAGCCGCGAGCCGGCTGGAGGTTACAAATTCAAATCCCCGCCGTTCGTCGCCATCCGCCAGGTGCGATACGAGCCGGCCAGGTTCCGCGCACGAAAACCCCTTTGCATCAGGATGCGGCAGGCGTAATACGACCGCTGCCCGCTCCGGCAGTAAACCACAATCTCCCGATTCCTCGGCAGCTCGCCGCAGCGCGCCCGCAGTTGCGGCAGTGGGATGTGAATCGAGCCGGGGATGCAACCCCGGGCGCGCTCGTCTGGATTGCGCACGTCGAGGAGAACAAAGCCGCCCTCCGCCCGGGCGCTCTCCCGTTCGGATGTGGAGCGGGTGTCCGAAGGACGGGGGACGGGTTGGATTTCATGCCACTGCGCGATTTGAACGTCGCCGGCCAGGACGTTTTGCGCCACCATGCCCGCCAGGTTGACCGGGTCCTTGGCCGAGCCGAACGGCGGCGCGTAGGCCAGCTCCAACTCCGCCAGATCATGAACCGTCAGGCCAGCCTTGAGCGCGGTGGCCAGCACGTCCAGGCGTTTGTCCACCCCCTCGCGACCCACCGCCTGCGCGCCGAGCAATTTGCCGGTGCCGGGCGCGAACAGAATTTTCAAGGCCATGGGTTCCGCGCCCGGATAATAACCGGCGTGGGAATTGGGATGCAAATGAACGGCCTGATGGGGAATGCCGGCCTTGCGGAGACATTTTTCATTCGCGCCGGCGCAGCCCGCCGTCAGTCCAAACAAGCGCAAAATGGCCGTGCCCCAGGTCCCTTCGTAACGCGATGGCCGGCCCAGGATGTTGTCGGCGGCGATGCGGCCCTGGCGGCTGGCCGGCCCGGCCAGCGGCACCAGACTCCAGGCCCCGGTCACGGCGTCGCGCACTTCAATGGCGTCGCCGACGGCCCAGATGTTGGGATCGCTGGTCTGCAAATGTTCATTCACGCGGATGCCGCCCCGCGCGCTAATCTCCAGTCCCGCCGATTTCGCCAGCCCGATCTCCGGGCGGACGCCGAGGCCGAGGACGACGAGGTCGGCAGGCAACCGTTTGCCGCTCTTGAGCACGACCGCCGAGGCGCGGGCCGATTCATCGGCCGTCGGCG
Organism: Verrucomicrobiota bacterium; assembly: GCA_028873125.1. Taxonomy (GTDB): domain Bacteria; phylum Verrucomicrobiota; class Verrucomicrobiia; order Limisphaerales; family UBA11358; genus UBA11358. Next base: position 14,579 of record JAGWMQ010000003.1, read on the forward strand.
CTTCAAAGGCGGACACGGCGTCGCCGAGGTAAAGTTCGACGCCGTTGGCCCGCAACTCGGCATGGAGCCACGCCGCCATTTCCGGGTCGAGCGGCGTCATCACCTGCGCCAACGCCTCGACCACCGTCACGGCGAGGCCGCGTCGGCGGAGTTGTTCGGCCATTTCAAGGCCGACGTAACCGCCGCCCACGACGACGGCGCGGCGGACGCTGGCATTTGCGATCCACGCCATGATCTTTTCCACGTCGGGGATGTTGCGCACGGGAAAATGGCCGGGCCGGTCAAGGCCTGGAATCGGAGGTTTGAGCGGCGCGGCGCCGGGGGAAAGCACCAGCGCGTCATAGGGCTGCTCGCAGGCCCGGCCGGAATCCAGTTCCCGGACTTTGACCCGCCGGTTCGCGCGGTCAATGGCCGTCACTTCGGCGCGGACGCGCACGTCAAGGTTGAATCGCTCGCGCAGACTTTCCGGCGTTTGCACCAAAAGCCGGTCTTGCCCGGCGATTTCACCGCCGGCGAAATAGGGCAGGCCGCAGGTGGCGAAGGAGACATGCGGCCCGCGCTCGAAGATGGTGATGTCGCAATCTTCACACAGCCGGCGCGCGCGGGCGGCCGCGCTGGCGCCGCCGGCCACGCCGCCCACGATCACCAACCTTTTTGTGCCCGCAACTTTCATAAGTTTTGCGTTAGAATCTGAGCCGCCAGCGTAGAAAAGGTTACAGCCGGCGCGCCGTCGGTTGCGGGGTTTTGCCGAGGCGAAACGGCGGGAGCGATCACCGGCCCACGAGGCGCCTGGCCCGGCCGTGGGAGCCGAGATTGAGCACGTAGGAATAGCCCAGGGCTTTGAGCATCCGCTGGGCAAGCTCGCTGCGCGCCCCGCTCCGGCAGTGCAGGAGCAGGACTTGATTTTTATCGGACACGCGGCGCGGGAGGCTGCTGCGCAGTTCGTCCAGCGGAATGTTGACGGCATTGGGGAGGTGGCCGGCCTCGAATTCCTCCGCGCTGCGCACGTCCACCACCAGCGCCCCCTGTTTCAGATGGGTCCGGGCTGTTTGCGCCGAGACCAGTCCCAGACGCTGGAACGCCAGCACGGCCACCGCCATCAGTCCGACAATCAGGGTGAAATGCCAGTCCATGGTGTCATTGCCGGTTCGCCGCTCCACCGCGCGTCTCCCTCCATCGTTTGCGCAGGGTCTCGTGAAGCCGTTCGCGGAACGGCGCCGGCAATTCATAGGGCCGGCCGGCCTTGTAGAGCGTGATGGTCTTGCGGACATTGTCCACGACCACCTGGCAGGGATTGCAGCCGGCCATGTGCTGCTCGAATTCCTTGCAGAGGGCCGGATCCACCGTGCCATCCACGTATTCATTCAGCATGGCCAGCAGTTCTTCGCACTTCATGGCGTGTATTCCCGGTTTTCTTGAGTCGCCGCAGGAAGAAAAGTTACAGGCATTTTGACTGGAGGCTCAATGGACATGGTCATGGTCTCGGGTCAATCGCGTGTCCGGGTCGCCCAGCGCGCGCGTCAGTTGTTCGCGCAGTTGCAGGCGCGCGCGCAAGAGGCGCACCTTGGTGTTGGCCTCGGTCAACCCCAGGGCCTCGGCGGTTTCCTTCACGGACAATCCCTCGACGTCGCGCAGCAGGAACACCAGCCGGTGTTTTTCGTCCAACCGGGCCAGCGCCCCGTCCAGCAGCCGTTGGATTTCACGGCTCTGCACTAGTTGCTCGGGCGATTGCCGCCAATCCGCGATGAATTCCGGGTGCGGAATGGAACTTCCCGGGTCCGTGCCTTCGGTGGCTGCCTCCAGCGAAACGGTCTTCAGCCCCTTGCGTTTGCGGATGACCTTGAGCGCGGCGTGGGTGGCGATGCGAAACAGCCACGTGGCGAAACTGGCTTGGCCGCGGAAGCCGTCCAGATTCTCCACGGCGCTGAGAAAAGTCTGCTGCGTGACGTCCTCGGCGTCCTGCTCCTGACGCAAGATGCGCAGTGCCAGGGAATACACGCGCCGTTCGTAGCGGGCGGCCAGCACCTCAAAGGCGTCCAGCTCTCCGGCCTGGGCGCGGCGCACCAGCTCCGAATCCGACGGTTCCATGCTTGTTGCAGTCGCTGTGTTCAACGGCTTCGAAATGTCTTTGAAAACCTTTCCGTTCTGTCCGCGGGCGGACGGCTTTTCTCCGCGTCCGGGCGGCAGGAGCTATTCCACAAATTCCAGTTCCTGCCGGCGCGGAATCAGGCCGCGCTCGAAGGCCTGGCCCAGAAAGCGCCGGATCGCCTCGCGCCCGCGCGCGCCGTAATCGAGCGTCCAATGGTTGACATACATGCCGACGAACCGGTCGGCCAGGTCGCGCCCCATGTCGCGGGCGAATTGCAGCGCGTGTTGCACCGCCTCGGCGCGGTGGTCCAGGCTGAATTGGATGCTTGCCTTGAGAATCCCGGAAAGGGTCCGGCGAACCTCCGGCGGAAATTTCTTGTGGATGACGTTCCCGCCCAGCGGCAGCGGCAGGCCGTCGTTGTGCCGCCCCCACCAGGCGCCCAGGTCTTCGCAAACCACCAGGCCTTCCTTCTGGTACGTCAACTGGCCTTCGTGAATGATCAACCCGATCTCGGCCTGGCCGCTGTTCACGGCCGAGAAAATCCGGTCAAACGGCACGACCCCGTAATCGAATTCTTCGGCGCTCCGGCCCAGCCAGAGTTGCAGCGCCAGAAACGCGCTGGTCATGGCGCCGGGCACGGCGATCTTTTTGTTGGCGATCTGTTCGCGCGAAAATTTTTGTTTTGCCACCAGCAGCGGGCCGTAGCCGTCGCCCAGGCTGGCGCCACAGGGCAGGAGCGCGTAGCGGTCGCTGACGTAGGCGTAGGCGTGGAGGCTGATGGCGGTGATGTCGAGTTCGCCGCGCGTGGCGCGCTCGTTGAGGGTCTGGATGTCCTGCAAGACGTGCTGGAAACGAAAGCCGCCGGTCGGGATCAAATCCTTGGCCAATGCGTAAAACATGAAGGCATCATCCGGGTCGGGCGAATGGCCCAGCGTCAACGTCGTTTGCTGCATCGGCTGACCGTAACTCAAACCAGGCGGGCTGTCACGACTGGAAAATCTGCCGGAAGCGCCGGAGACAATCTGCGCCTGCGAACGAGCACTTTGTCCTTCGCCCGGCCTGGCGACCGGTTCGAAATTTGTCTCCTACTCCGGCCGGCAAACCTCTAAACTGCGGTCGTTATGGATTGGCTGGCCCATTTCATCTGGCAGGACGTCATCTGGCACGACGGCAAGTTCCTTGGCATCGAGTGGAGCGTCTGGAAGGTGATCGGTTGGATGGGCAACGCCGTGTTCTCCTCGCGCTTCCTCGTCCAGTGGTATGCCACCGAAAAGCACCGGCGCGTGGTCATCCCGGTGGTCTTCTGGTGGTTGAGCCTAGGCGGCTCGCTGCTGCTGCTGGTTTACGCCCTGCGCCAGACCGACTCGGTTTTCATCTACGCCTATCTGTTTCCGTGGATACCCTACACGCGCAACCTGATTATTCACTACCGCCACAAGAACGCGCACAGCGAATGCCCCGGCTGCGGCCACCTCTGTCCGCCCCGCTCGAATTTCTGCCCCAATTGCGGCACGCGCCTGGCGGCGGCGGCGGTGGTTGAACCGGCGGAGCGGTGAGTCGTCCGGACCGGCTTCGATTCCACGGTTGAACGCCGCGCGCCCTCTGCTATTGTGCCGTCATGTTCAAACCGGCCGACTTGTTCGATTTGGCGCAGACCGGGCACGCCGCGCTCTTTGACGGCGCGGAGTTTGCCTGGGAGGCGTTGAAAAAAATCGAGGGCTACCTGGCCGCGAACCTGAAGCCGGCGCTGCACAACACCTGCCAAGGCGTCGCCTTCATCGGCGAGCAGGTCTTCATCGGCCAAGGGACGGTGGTGGAGGATGGCGTGATGATCAAAGGGCCGGCCTTCATCGGCAAGAACTGCAAAATCCGCCACAACGCCTACCTCCGCGAAAACGTCATCATCGGCGACGGCTGCGTGGTGGGCAACTCCACCGAAATCAAGAACTCGCTGCTGTCCAACGGCGCGCAGGCGTCGCACTTCAATTACGTCGGCGACTCCATCCTCGGCCACAAGGCGCACCTCGGGGCGGGCGTGAAGATCTCCAACTTCAAACTGTTCCCGGGCAACATCACCGTGGAAAGGGACGGCGCGCCATTTGACACCGGCCTGCGCAAGTTCGGCGCGCTGCTGGGCGACGGCGCGGAAGTCGGGTGCAACGCCGTGCTCAATCCGGGCAGCGTCCTAGGCCGCGGCGCGGTGATTTACCCGAACGTCTTCTGGCGCGGCATCCTGCCCGCGAACATGATCGCCAAAAACAAGGCCGGAATCGAAGTCGCCGTCAAACGGCCGAGGGAGGCGAATTAGTCGTGAGTGCAACGGTAAAACCCCTTTACCCCGGTTTGTATGGTTTCCACGCGCATTTTTTCAGCGCTTCCTCCGGCTTCAATTCAATCCATTCTCAATTTCCGCGACAACGAAACCGCGTCAGTTGCGGCTGCGTCAGTCGCGGCTTGGCAAATTGCCGCGCCTGTGTTACAGTCCGCGTATGACAGAGACGCTCACCATTCGATTGCCGAAATCGCTCGCGCGCGAGTTTCGCGCCAAGACGCGCGCCGCCAAGACCAATCCCACCGAGGTCTTGCGCCGGGCGGCGGCCAATTACGTCCGCGATGACCAGACGGCGCGCAACGCCATCGTGGAACACATCCGCGCCCGCGCCGGCACCTGGGATGGCGATATTTCCGGCGAAGAATTGCTGCGGAGGACCCGCCCGTGATTCTGGTGGACACTTCGGTGGTTGTCGCATGGCTGGACAAAAATCATCCGCAACATCGCGCCTCCGTGGCGGCGATTGAACGTTGGGCGCTGCGCGAACGGCTGGCGGTGAGTTCAGTGACTTTTGGCGAATTGGCCGCGGGCGGACGCAAGCGCGAAGCGGTCGAGGAAGATTTGCGCGATTTTGAAAAGATCCCGCTGGATACGGGTGCCGCCTGGCGCGCGGGAATGGCTCTTCGCCAATATCGCCGCAGAGATTCCGATGATCCGGTTCTGCCGGATTTTTTCATCCGCGCCCAAGCCGCGGTGTTGAGTCTTCCGCACCTGACGAATGACCGACGCCGCATCAAATCCTTTTTGGACGTGGATTTTGAATTCGTGGCTTGAATTATTGCGGCTTTCGTTCGCTCAAGACTTTCAGGAACGTTTCGTAAACCACGTCGCGGGTGTCGGCGTATTCCAGCCGGATGATTTGGCCGCGATGCTGCGAATAGACGATCCGCAGGCCGTCAATCCGCAACCGGCAGAAACCCTCCAGTTCGCCACGCAGCGCCTTGATGTCGCCGCGCCCGTTTTGCAATCCGCGCAACGCGGCGCGCACGCGCTTTTGGGTGTCCGGCGGCAGCGCCACCAGCCAGCGTTGCACCGGGTCAGAGGCCGAAATTTTCATCGGCCAAATCCAGTTCGTTGTAAGCCAGTTTGCCCGCTTTCGCCGCCCGCAACGTTTTCATCGCGGTCGGATCGCTCAACAACTCCATCGTTTCCAACAGCGCGTCGTAATCCTCCAGCGGCATGGCCACATAAACCGGCTTGTCCCGCCGGGAGATCACGAACCGCCTGCCCGACCGGCACAAACTCGGCAGGTTCGCCTGCGCCTCGGAAATTGTGTATGTAACTTTGTACATCAAATTACATATAATGGAAAACTTGAGTCGAGTCAACGAACAACTTGACGCAGACCGGACGCCATTGAATCCAGTGGTTCGTCCGGCTCCAATTCGAATACCCCGGGTTTTTCGCACGCGAGCGCATGCGCCGTGGATTTCATGCCGGCTTGGCTTGGGTTGAAGGCGCTGAAACGGCGCAATTCCGTTGCAAGCGGATTTACTTTTCTTTGCCGGGCTGCTAAAACTGCCCCGTGCTCAACGACGCCATCATCTGGAAACGCCTCAATTCGCCGCGCCAATTGTTTCTGATCGCCGGACCGTGCGCGATTGAAAATGAACAACTCTGCCTGCGCGTCGCCGCCGCGCTGAACAAGGCCTGTGCGCGGCTCGGCATCTTTTACGTCTTCAAGGCCAGCTTCGACAAGGCCAACCGCACCTCCGGCAAATCGTTTCGCGGCGTCGGCCTCGAACGCGGGCTGGGAATCCTCGCCAAAGTCCGCGCCGAATTCGGGGTGCCGGTGCTCACCGACATCCACAACGAGGCGCACGCCGCCGTCGCCGGCGAGGTCGTGGACATCCTGCAAATCCCAGCGTTCCTCTGCCGCCAGACGGATTTGATCGAGGCCGCCGCCGTGACCGGCCAGATCGTCAACATCAAGAAGGGCCAGTTCCTGTCGCCGGCGGAAATGGGGCGGGTCGTGGAAAAGGCCCGGAGCGCCGGCGCTGAAAAAATCCTGGTCACCGAGCGCGGCACGACCTTCGGCTACAACAACCTCGTGGCCGACCTGCGCTCCATCCCGATCATGAAGCGGTTCGGTTGCCCGGTGGTTTTCGACGCGACGCATTCGGTGCAATTGCCGGGCGGCGGCGGCGACAAGTCCTCCGGCCAGTGCGAATTTGCGCCGGTGCTGGCCCGCGCGGCGCTGGCGGCGGGCGCGAATGGACTGTTCATCGAAACCCATCCGCAGCCCAACAAGGCGTTGAGTGACGGGCCGAACATGGTCCCGCTCGCCGAAATGCCGGGGTTGTTGAAGGACTTGCTGAAAGTCTTCAACGCGCTGACATGAAAAATTCCAAGTTCCAAATTCCAAGTTCCAAAGAAAATTCAAGCTCCAAGCTCCAAACCTTTGCCGAAGTATTTTCCGAACTTGGAATTTGGAGCTTCTTTGGAGGTTGGAAATTGGAATTTGGAACTTGATTGGTCATGCCCGCGAAAATTTCGCCGCAACTCCGGGCGCGCCTCGCGCGGGTGAAGCTTTTCCTGTGCGACGTGGATGGCGTGTTGACGGATGGCACAATCTTCATCGGCGGCGCGCGCGAGTTCAAGCGGTTCAACGTCCACGACGGCCTCGGTCTGGTGCTGCTGCGGCGCGCCGGAATCAAGACCGGCTGGGTCTCCAGCCGCCCCTCGGCGGCCACCGCCCTGCGCGCGCGCGAACTGAAAATCCATTTTTTGGTCCAACAAAAGGACTCGTCGAGCAAGGCCGCGGCGATTGAAAAAATCCTGGGGCGGGAAACAATAGAGTGGCAGGAGGTCTGTTTCGTCGGCGACGACGTGGTGGACGTGGGGCCGCTGAAACGCGCGGGCGTGGCGGTCGCGGTCGCCAACGCGGTTGCCGAGGCGAAGGCGGCGGCGCACTGGGTCACCCGCGCGGCGGGCGGTCACGGCGCGGTGCGCGAGGTGGCCGAACTGATTTTGAAGGCGCAGGGAAAATGGCGGGCGCTCATCGCGCATCACCGAAAGTGACAGGTGACAGGCGACGCAAAAAGAACAAAAGCGCGGCGCGTGACAATTTCCCTCACGCGCCACGTGTTCATCGTCACCGGGCTGTTCATTGCCGGCGTCATTTCATTTTTTGCCTTCGCCACCGGCGTTTACGCGCAGCCCGACACCGCCGGCCGCGCCACCGGCTTTTCCTCGGTCGAATACTACGACCCGCCGCACCAGCAGCAGGTCAAGTCGCGGCTGTCCGGCGCCGAGGCGCAGCCGCAGCCGGGCGGATTGCTCCTGATTAAACACCTCAAACTCGAAACGTTTGGCGTGGACGGCAAACCGGAAATCGTCGTGAACGCCCCGGAATGCCTCTACGACACGGTCAACGGCGTGGCCCGTTCGCCGGGGCGGTTGCAAGCGCGGACGGGTGAGGGCAAGGTCCGCATCGCCGGCGAAGGTTTTTTGTGGCGGCAGAACGACTCGTCCCTCACCATCTCCAACCACGTGCAAACGGTGATTGAACAGCCGATGAAATGAAAAGCCGGATTGCGAGAATCTTTTGCCTGATCCTGCTGGCGGCCCTGGCGGACAACTGGACGCTGCGCGCGCAAACGAACGCCGGCGCCCCGGCGGTGAGCGCCACCAATGCCGCGGCGGACACCACGAACGCCATCAAGACCGCCACGCCGCCGAGCACACCGGCGATGGCCGGCACGAACGCGCCCGTCCCGGCCAAGCCGCCTCTGAAAACGGTAATTACGGCGGATGGCCCTTTCTTTTTTGATTTCGCCCATCATACCGTGCTTTACCGCGAGCACGTGCTCGTGGACGCCCCGGACCTCAAGTTGCGCTGCGAATGGCTCTTCGCCACTCTACAGCAGCCCAACGACCAGCCGACCAACATCCTCGCCGAGACCAACGTGGTGATTGACGCAACCGATGACAAAGGTCAAAAGATGCACGCGACGGCCGACAAGGCGGTTTATGTTTACGCGGTGCAAAACGGCGTGACGAACAAAACGGTCACGCTCACGGGCCATGCGACGGCTGAAAACTCGCAAATCACGCTGACCGGAGAAACCATCGTTTGGGACGGCGCGAGCAATACGTTGAGCGTGCCATCCCAACCCAAAGTGGTTTATCGCGAGAATTTGAACGGCGCGGTGCTGCCGGCCCATTCGCCGGGCGCAGAAACCAATCCGGCGTCCTCCGGCACAAATGGTTTGTCCGCGCCGAGGACGAACGACGAGTGATTCCAAATGGAAGCCTCCAAGCCACAATCCAACGGACGGCTCCTCGCCACTGAAAAGTTGGCCAAGGCCTATCGCGGGCGGCGCGTGGTGGACGGCGTTTCGGTGGGCGTCGGCGCCGGCGAAATCGTGGGGTTGCTCGGCCCGAACGGCGCGGGCAAGACGACGACCTTCAACATGATCGTCGGCGTGGTCAAGCCGGACGAGGGCGCGGTGCTGTTTCAGGACCGCAACATCGCCGCGCTGCCGATGCACCGGCGCGCGCGACTGGGCATTGGTTACCTGACGCAGGAGCCGTCGGTCTTCCGCAAATTGACCGTGGCCGAAAACATCCTGGCCATCCTGGAGACGTGCAAGCTGTCGCGCGACGAGCGGGCGGCGCGGCTGAAGTATCTGCTGGAGGAACTGGATTTGACGCCGATTGCCGGGACCAAGGCCTATCAGATCAGCGGCGGCGAAAAGCGGCGGCTGGAAATCACCCGCGCGCTGGTGACCAGCCCCAGGCTGATGCTGCTGGACGAGCCGTTCAGCGGCATTGACCCGATCGCGGTCTATGAAGTGCAGAAGATCATCCGGCGGCTGAAGGGGCGCGGGCTGGGCATCCTGATCACCGACCACAATGTGCGGGAGACCTTGAAGTTGATTGATCGCGGCTACATCATTCACAAGGGCCGCGTGCTGGTGGAGGGCTCGTCGGAATTCCTGGCCAACGACCCCAAGGCGCGCGAAATTTACCTGGGACCGGAGTTTAACTTGTAATTTCGTTGGAGGGTGGAACGGTTGAAGCGTTAAGGCCAGGTGATTCGCTTCGACGTTTTTACGCTTCAACGCGGCGACGAAAAAATATGCAACACCCATCCGTGACCGTCCAGCAGTTCTACGAGCAACACGCCGGCCCCCTGCAAATGCGCCTGCTGGCCGGCGTGGACCACCTGGAGCGCATCATTCGCGAGCCGACCGTGAACCGTCCGGGGCTGGCGTTGAGTGGGTTCACGCAGTACTTCGCCCACAAGCGCGTGCAGGCGATGGGCAACGCCGAGTGCCATTACCTGCGCTCGCTGTCGCCAGCCCAGCGCCAGAAGCATTGCGCGGACCTGTTCGCGTTCAAAATCCCCTGCTTTGTGTTCAGCCGCGGCCTGAAGCCGGATGCGGAGTTTCTGGCGGCCGCGGCGGCGGCGAACACGCCGATTTTCCAGACGCCGCTGGTGACGATGAAATTCATCAACCGCGCCACCCTCGCGCTGGAAATGATGTTCGCGCCGCGCGGGACGGAACTGGGCAGCATGGTGGACATCCTGGGCGTGGGCGTCATCATCCGCGGCGAGAGCGGCATCGGCAAGAGCGAGTGCGTCCTGGCCCTCATCGAACGCGGCTACAGCCTCGTGGCCGACGACGTGGTCAAGGTCGCGCTGGTGGACGCGCGCGAAGTCATGTGTACCAGCGCGGAATTGACGCGCAACCACATGGAGGTGCGCGGCATCGGCATCGTCAACGTCGCGGCCATGTTCGGCGTCAAGAGCATCCGCAAGGAAAAGACGCTGGACCTGGTCATCACCCTCAAAGCCTGGGACGAAGCCGACGATATGGAACGTCTGGGCATGGAGCAGGAATTCGTCAGCATCCTGGGCGTGAACATCCCGCACATCACCATCCCGGTGCGGCCCGGCCGCGACCTGGCCCGGCTGATCGAGGTGGCCGCGTTCCAGACCAAGCTGAAAATGTCGGGCCAGAACGCCGCGCAGGAATTGAACGAGCGGCTCATTGCCAAAATGGTCCCCGGCACCCCCGGCAAGTAAATCCTCGACGCGGCCCCCTTCAACGCCTCCAGCGGCCAACCCGGCCGGTGAACATTTCGCTGGCGTGAGGACGCGAGTTCATCTACAGTCCATGTTGACTGGACCGATGAGCGCCAAGACAATGCCGGCAGACACCGCACTCGACAAAGAGTTGACCATCACGAACAAGCTGGGCATCCATGCCCGGCCGGCCGCACTCTTCGTCAAGACCGCCAACCGTTTCGCTTGCGACATCATGGTCGAAAAGGACGGCGAAAAAATCAACGGCAAGAGCATCATGGGCCTGATGATGCTTGCCGCCGGCCCCGGCAGCAAAGTCCGGCTGCACGCCTCCGGCCGGGACGCGCACCAGGCCCTGGCCGAACTCGAAGCCCTTGTCCAGCGGAAGTTCGACGAGGAGTAACCGGGGAATGGCGGTCCGGCTCCCTTCCGTGTCGCACCTTCGGCCGGGGCGCCGGGCGTCCGGACTTTGAGCCTTGAAGTTTGAATGCCAAACCCTACCCTTCCGCGCATGGCTGCGGTTCACTTCGACATCCAATACGTCGCGCATCTCGCGCGGCTCGCCCTCTCTCCCGACGAAGAAACAAAACTTGCCGCGCAACTGGGCGACATCCTCGGCTACATCGAAAAACTGAAGGAACTGGACGTGACGCATGTCGAGCCGACCGCCCACGCCGTCCCGCGGGTCAATGTCACGCGCCCTGACGAAGTCGGCCCGTCATTGGCGCGCGCCGACGCGCTGCGCAACGCGCCCGCGCAGGCCAACGGCCTGTTCATCGTCCCCAAAATTGTGGAATGAAAACGAGACACGCCGAACCGCGCGCGGCCCAATCCTTTTTCGTGTAGCGCGCGTGTTTCGTGGCTGAAGAATCAGATGCTCAATCAACTCACCATCTCCGAACTTTCGGCCCGGCTCGCCCGCCGCGAGGTCTCAGCGCGCGAGGCGATGCAATCGTGTCTGGAGCGGATCGCGCGCGTGGACGGTAAGATTCACGCTTTTATCAGCCACGACGCCGAGGACGCGCTCGCGCAAGCGGACGCGGCGGACCAATGGCTCGCCCGGCAGGGCGGCAAGAACGCCGGCCCCGACGGCGGCCGCCCGCTGCTGGGAATCCCCATCGCCATCAAAGATGTCCTGGCAGTCAAAAACCAGCCGCTGAACTGCGGCTCGAAAATCCTCGATCATTTCATTTCGCCCTACGACGCGACAGTCGTTGAAAAACTCAGGGCGGCCGGCGTGATCGTCTTTGGCCGGCTGAACATGGATGAATTTGCGATGGGCAGTTCCACGGAAAACTCCGCGTTCGGCGTCACCCATAATCCGTGGGATCTGGCGCGCATTCCGGGCGGTTCGTCCGGCGGCTCGGCGGCGGCGGTCGCGGCCGACGAATGCCTGGCCGCACTCGGGTCGGACACCGGCGGCTCGATCCGCCAGCCGGCGGCCTTGTGCGGCTGCGTGGGACTGAAACCCACTTACGGTCGCGTCTCCCGCTACGGCCTCGTCGCCTTTGCCAGTTCCCTGGACCAGGTCGGTTCGTTCACCAAGGACGCCCGCGACGCGGCGATTCTGCTCGGGGCGCTGGCCGGACACGATCCGCGCGACTCCACCAGCGTGCCGCAGCCCGCGCCCGATTACGCCGCGCGGTTGACCGGCGAGATCAAGGGACTCAAGCTCGGCCTGCCGCGCGAATACCTGGTGGGCGGTCTGGACGCCGAAGTGAAGGCGGCCGTGGAGGCCGCCGTGAAAAAATTCCAGGAACTCGGCGCGGAGGTTGTGGAAATCTCGCTGCCGCACACCGATTACGCCGTGGCGGTTTACTATATTGTCGCCACGGCCGAGGCCTCGGCGAACCTGGCGCGGTTCGACGGCATCCGCTACGGCCTGCGCGTGGACAGCGTTGATCCGACCGAACTCTACCGCCGGACGCGCGGCGCGGGGTTCGGCGCGGAGGTAAAGCGGCGGATCATTCTGGGCGCCTACGTCCTCAGCAGCGGCTACTACGACGCCTATTATCTGCGCGCCCAAAAGGTCCGCACGCTCATTCGCGGCGATTTTCTGAAGGCCTTTGAAAGCGTGGACGCCATCGTGACGCCCACCACGCCGACGGCGGCGTTCAAGGTCGGCGAAAAATCCGACGACCCGCTGCAGATGTACTTGTCCGACATTTTCACCATTTCGTGCAACCTCGCCGGAACCTGCGGCCTGAGCGTGCCTTGCGGATTCACCCGGAATCCGAAATTGCCGATCGGGCTGCAGCTTCTTGGCAGGCCCTTCGGTGAGGAAACGCTCCTCAACCTGGCATGGGCCTTCGAGCAAAACACGGCCTGGCACCGGGAAAAACCGCCGCTGTGAACCGGAGGTTGCGGCAGGACCAGGTTTCCAAATTCCGGTTTCCAAATTCCGGTTTGCCACGGGCGCTGGTTTCAGAGATACTGTTTGGCCGTTTTACAGGCCATTTTATGAAACCCCAGATCGAAATCTACGACACGACTCTGCGCGACGGGTCGCAAGGCGAGGGCGTCAATTTCTCGGTGGCGGACAAGCTCCGCATTGCCGAGCGGCTCGACGCCTTCGGGGTTCAGTACATTGAAGGCGGCTGGCCCGGCAGCAATCCCAAGGATCTGGAGTTTTTCAAGCAAGCCGCGCGGCGGAAGTGGAAGCACGCCAAAATCGCCGCCTTTAGCATGACCCGGCGCAAGGGTGTCGCGGTGGAAACCGATGAATTGATGCGGCAGATTCTGGAGGCGGACACGCCCGTCGTCACCATCGTCGGCAAGACGTGGCTGCTGCACGTCACCGAAGTCCTGCGCGCCAAGCCCGACGAAAACCTGGCCATGATCGGCGACACCATCCGCTTTCTGAAGGACCACGGCAAGACCGTCATTTACGACGCCGAGCACAGCTTCGACGGCTGCAAGGACGAGCCGGACTACGCGCTGGCCACCTGGCAGGCCGCCGAAAAGGCCGGCGCCGATTGCGTCGTGCTGTGCGACACCAACGGCGGCTGTCTGCCGGGTGAAGTCGCGCGCATCACGGCGGTCGCCAAGGGCAAATTGACCTGCCCGATCGGCATCCACACGCACGACGATTGCGGCGTGGGCGTGGCCAACGCGGTGGCGGCGGTGGACGCCGGCGCCACTCAGGTGCAGGGCACCATCAACGGCTACGGCGAACGCACGGGCAATTGCAATTTGATCAGCATCATCCCGCTGCTGCATTTCAAGATGAACAGATCCGCCGTGCCCGCGCAGTCGCTGCCCAAGCTCAAGGAGCTTTCCGAGTTCGTGGACGAGATCGCCAACATGCGCCACAACCCGCGCCAGCCGTGGGTCGGGGCGACGGCGTTCGCGCACAAGGGTGGCATGCACGTGCATGCCATTGACCGGGTCGCCCGCAGTTATGAGCACATCCAGCCCGAGGCGGTCGGGAATTCACGCCGCGTGCTCATCAGCGACATGTCGGGACGCACGAACATCCTGATGAAGTCGGCCGAACTGGGTTTCAAACTCACGCCGGACACGCCGGAATTGAAGGCCATCACCGCGCGTGTCAAGGAATTGGAAAACGAGGGCTATGAATACGAGGCCGCCGAAGGCTCGCTGGCGCTGCTCATCAGCAAGACCTTGAAGCACCGCGATCTCCCCTTCCGCGTGGACGCCTACCATGTATCCATGCGGCGCAACGGCGCGGAAAACATCTGCGAGGCGACGGTAAAGGTCATCGTCGGCGGCCAGACGGCGCACACCGTGGCCGAAGGCGACGGCCCGGTGAACGCGCTCGACGGCGCATTGCGGCTGGCGCTGGTGAAATTTTTCCCGCAACTCCAGAACGTGACCCTCACCGACTACAAGGTGCGCATCCTGGACAGTGCCACCGGCACGGCTGCGAAAACCCGCGTGCTCATCCAGTCCAGCGACGGCAAGCGGGAGTGGGGGACCGTCGGCGTGGACGAAAACATCATCGAAGCCAGCCTGCAGGCGCTGGTAGATTCGATGGAATTCGCGCTGTTGAAGAAATGAAAGGGTTTGACGCGAATTAACGCGAATTTTTGAAGCGGAACCATGAGTGAACTGCTTTATAAGGATGAAGTGTTTAAGCTCATCGGTTTCTGCATGGAAATTCACCGCGAGTTGGGCAAAGGCCATGACGAGGTGATTTACAAGGACGCCCTTGTCGTCGAGTTGCAGCGCGCCAAAATTCCTTTCGCCCGCGAGCTAAAATATGAAGTGAGGTACAAGGGTGTGATTCTGCCTCACCATTATCAGGCCGACTTCGTGGTGTGGAATAAAATCCTTTTTGAAGCCAAGGCTGTCGAGACGTTGACCGAGGCATACGTCAAACAAGTTCTAAATTATCTGGCCGCCTCGAAACTTGAACTCGGCTTGCTCGTCAACTTCGGCGCCGATTCACTGGAATGGAAGCGGGTCGTCTTAAGCAGATCCAAGCCACAGCCATTGCCGAAAGATTTTCGCCTATGAAGCACAAGACCTCGATGCGGATTACGCTAATTATCGCGAATCTCTTTTCGTGTTTGTGTGTTCCTCTTAATTCGCGTCAATTCGCGTAATTCGCGTCAAAAATTTGCCATGTCTGAAATCTCCAAAGCCTACGAACCGCAGTCCGTCGAGGAAAAGTGGTATCAATTTTGGCTCGACCAGAAATGCTTCGTCGCCCATCCGCAATCGCCCAAGCCCGCCTATTCCATCGTCATCCCGCCGCCGAACGTCACCGGCGTGCTCACCCTGGGCCACGTCCTCAACAACACCATCCAGGACATCCTCGCCCGCAAGGCGCGCATGGACGGCAAGGAAGTCCTCTGGCTGCCCGGCACCGATCACGCCGGTATCGCCACCCAGACCGTCGTCGAGAAGGCGTTGAAGAAGGCGGGTGAAATCAAACACCGCGACGACTTGGGCCGCAAGAAATTCCTCGAACGCGTCTGGCAATGGAAGGAAAAGCACGGCGGCATCATCATCCAGCAATTGAAAAAGCTCGGCGCGTCGTGCGATTGGACACGTGAACGGTTCACGATGGACCCGGAGTATTCGCGCTGCGTGCAGAAGGTGTTCGTGGAGCTTTACAAAAAGGGCCTCATCTACCGCGGCAAACGCATGGTCAACTGGTGTCCGGCTTCGCTCACCGCGCTGTCCGACGAGGAAGTGGTGATGAAGGAGCAGAAAGGCTCGCTCTATTACTTCAAAGTCGAGGTTGTTGACATGGGGAGCGCGACCGTCCCGGTTGCAGATTCTGGCGTCTCGCCAGAATCCTCTTCGCGCGCGGGAGATCCGATTGGCGCGACGCCAATCGGAGCAGGCGAGACGCCCCCGCTCCGCGGAGAAAAAATTTTCCTGACCATCGCCACGACGCGGCCGGAGACAATTCCCGGCGATACCGCCCTGGCCGTGAATCCGAAGGACCCACGCTACGCCAAATTCATCGGCAAACACGCCATCCGACCGTTACCTGCTGAATTACCGCGCGAGCAAAAGCTGATTCCCGTCATCGGCGACGAGCACGTGGATTTTGAATTCGGCACCGGTGTGCTCAAGGTGACGCCGGCGCACGACAAGGCGGACTTTGAAATTGGCCAGCGGCATAATCTGCCGCAGATTGACATCATGCATCCCAACGGCCACATGAACCAACTGGCCGGAAAGGATTTGAACGGGCTGGACCGGTTCAAGGCGCGCAAAGTTGCTTTGGAAAAACTCGCGGAGCTTGGCGTTTTCGAAAAGGAGGAGCCATACACCAATAACGTCGGCTTCAGCGAGCGCGCCGACGTGCCGATTGAACCGCGCCTGAGCGAGCAATGGTTTTTGAAATATCCGAGCGTGGAGAAAGCGAGGAATTGCGTGGATTGGGGGAGCGCGACCGTCCCGGTTGCCAATTCCGGCGTCGCGCCGGAATCTTCGCCAGACAAATTTAAGGTTGCCGAACAAGCATTGGACGCGACGCCCAATGCAGCACGCGAGACGCGTGCGCTCCCCGATAAAATGCGCTTCCACCCACAGCGCTGGGCGAAGGTTTATGACCATTGGATGGGCGGTTTGCAGGACTGGTGCATCAGCCGCCAGCTTTGGTGGGGACACCGGATTCCGGTGTGGAAGAAAATGTTTGGAGGAGGAATTCCGAATTCCAATCCGTTAAGCGCAATTGAGCAAAAGGCACAGTTTGATTCCGTGGAAAAACTACAAATCGTGAAAGGCATGAAAGAAATCCGATCCACGGAAACATCTTCTGCAAGTATGTTCGGGCAAACTTTCTTCAAGTTCGAGAAATCTATTTTTGAGAACGAACATTTGAATTTACCCACGACGACCACGACAGTTGTTACAGCTTTAACTTATGATGCACACGGTGCCCACGCGTTGAACGACGCAGGTTTTGTCCAAGACCCCGACGTGCTCGACACCTGGTTCAGTTCCTGGCTCTGGCCGTTTGCCACGATGGGCTGGCCGGAGCAGACCGAGACGTTGAAAAAATTTTATCCGACCACCGATCTCGTCACCGGGCCGGACATCATTTTCTTCTGGGTCGCGCGCATGATCATGGCCGGCTACGAGTTCATGGGTGAGATGCCGTTCCGCAACGTCTATTTCACCGGCATCATCCGCGACAAGCAGGGGCGCAAGATGTCCAAGAGCCTCGGCAATTCGCCCGACCCGCTCGACCTCGTCGGCAAATACGGCGCCGACGCGCTCCGGTTCGGCACGATGCGCAGCGCGCCGCTGGGCCAGGACATTTTGTTCGACGAACAAAACGTCGAGTTTGGCCGCAATTTCTGCAACAAGCTCTGGAATGCCTGCCGCTTCCGCCAACTGCAGGGCGGCGAAGTGCAGGGCGAAATCGTCCCGCAACTGCTCACGAGCGACGACAAATGGATTCTGCTCAAGCTCGACGCCGCCATCCGCGAAATCAACGCCGCGTTCGCCGAATACAAATTCAGCGACGCGACGGCGACGCTCCACCGCTTTTTCTGGAGCGAGTATTGCGACTGGTATGTCGAGGCGAGCAAGGCGGCGTTGGGGAACGCGCGCGTCCCGCGTGCGGATTCCGGCGTCGCGCCGGAATCTTCGTCTGACAACCATAACCTTGAAGAACGAGCATCGGGCGCGACGCCCGACGCGACAACCGGGACGGTCGCGCTCCCCGAAAAATTTGATGTGCGCACGGCGAACACGCTCGCGGTGATTGATTTTGTGCTCTCGCACACGTTGCGGCTGTTCCATCCGTTCCTGCCGTTCATCACCGAGGAATTGTGGCACGGGATGGGTTACGCCGACAACATGCCGGACGACCAGGGCGGCCGGACCATCATGTTCGCGCCGTGGCCGAAGCCGCTGGACGACGATTTCAAGGCGCACTACGGCTTGAGCGAACAGGATGAAGAATTCATCGAGGCGCGGAACGCATTGATTGCACTAGGCCGCAATCTGCGCCGCAACGCCAACATTCCGGCGAACAAAAAGGTGAAATTCATCTTCAAACCCAAGGGCCGGGCCTCGGCGAGCGACCTCGGGGTTTTGAAGTCCCTGCTCAATGCCGAAACCGTCGAGGTGAATCCCCATTTTCAGCCCGCGAAAAATGTACTGGCGGCTCGCCACAAACTCGGCGAACTCCTTCTGCCGCTCGAAGGGTTGATTGACGTGGAAGCCGAAACAGCGCGGCTGGAAAAGGAACTGGATAAAATCGAAGCAGAAATCGCGAAGGTCGAGCAGAAGCTGGCCAATCCGAATTTTACGCGGAAAGTCCCGCCGAATGTTTTGGCGGAGCACCGGCAACGCCTTCTGGACTGGCTGGGCAAACTCGCGCACGTGAAATCGGCGTTGGCGGCGCTGCAAAATTGAATTTCGCAGGAATGAAGGCTTTTTCAATCAAACAGGCGCTGGCCGCCGCCATTCGAGCCGCGCGCGCCGCCGGAAAAGTCATGCGCGACAACTGGCGGTTGCCCAAGCGCGTCAAGCTCACCGACGCCCACGACATCAAACTCGAACTGGACGTGCGCTGTCAGAAGCTCATCGAGAGCGTTCTGCGCGCCGCGTTTCCGCAAATCCCCCTGCTCGGCGAGGAGGGCGATTCGGGCAACGTGGATGCCGAACGCCGCTGGGTGGTGGACCCGATTGACGGCACGGTGAATTATTTCTTCGGACTGCCGCACGCCGCGGTTTCGATTGCATTGCAAGCCCGCCGTCCGCCGTCCGCCGCCCGCCGTCACGAAACGTTGCTCGGTGTGATTTACGACCCGTTCACCGACGAGCTTTGGACGGCGACGCGCGGCGGCAAAACGAAGCTCGATGGCCGCGTCGTCCGGGTCAGCACTCATTCGCGCCTGAGCGAGGCTGTGATTGCGATGGGATTTTCCAAGAGCAAGGAAAATTTGGAGAAAAGCCTGCCGCATTTGAACCGGCTGGCGCGGCGCGCCAAAAAAATCCGCATCCTGGGTTCGGCGGCGCTGGAACTGGCCTACGTGGCCTCCGGCCGGCTCGACGCTTACATCGAACGCACCATCAATCTCTGGGACGTGGCGGCAGGCGGGCTGATGGTGGAGTGTTCGGGCGGGGAATTTTATCTGAAACCGCTGCCGGACGGACGCTTTCGCATGTGCGCCGACAACGGAAAACTGCGACGTAAACTGCAACTGGGAAGTTTGTTGAGATGAAAGGCAGCGACGCCGCGCCGCGGCGTCAGGCCGGCGCAGCGCGCCGCCCCTGGCATTCGTGGCCTTCAAGAAACTTTTTCACCTTTTCCAGCGCCCGCGCGCGGTGGCTGATCCGGTTCTTGACCTCCTCGCCCAACTCGGCAAACGTCTGTTCAAAACCGGCCGGCACAAACAGCGGATCGTAGCCGAACCCCTGGCTCCCGCGCGGCGCGAACAGGATCCGGCCTTCGCAAACGCCGTCGAAAATCTGCGGTTCAAATTCATCGTCATAACAAACCGGCGAGGCGGCCTCCACTTTTCCGAACGACACCGGCACCAGCGCCGTGACGCAATGGAACCGCGCGGTGCGTTTTTTGGTCGGTACGTCCTTGAGCAGGCGCAACAACTCGGCGTTGTTCTCCGCATCGGGCGAATTGCCGGGACGGCCCGAGTCCAGGGCGGCAAAGCGCGCGGAATGGACGCCGGGCGCGCCTTGGATCGCGTCCACTTCCAATCCTGAATCGTCGGCCAGAACGAATGTGCGGTGGACGACGGGTGGCGGGTGGCGCGAGGCCGAAAGCCAATGCGCCAGCCCGACAGCTTTCTTCGTCGCGTTGCCGGCAAAAGTCGAAGCGTCCTCCACAACCTTCGGCGCCTCGGGGAAATGGTCAAGCGTGAGCAGCTCAAATTGCCCGCCCAGCATGGCATGGATTTCACCCGCTTTGTGGGTGTTCCGCGAGGCAATGAACAGCACGATGTCAGACACGGGCGGGAAAGCTTGCGAATCATGGGCCGGCAGGCAACACTATTCGGATAAATTGTATCTGCCGGCGCGGCGGCGGCGCGCAGATTCTGAACACGCCAAGCAAATGAATTTATGCCGGGTCCGAACCCTTCCAACAATCAGCGCGCAGCCGACCTGGTGCGCGAGGCGGCGACCCGGGAGGTTTCCGAAGTCCTGCAATCGCTCGGCACCTCGCCGGCCGGCCTGTCCGAGGAAGAGGCGGCGGCGCGGTTGGAGCACTACGGCCCCAACGAGGTGGCCCACGAGAAAAAGAATCCGTGGTTGCACCGGCTCTGGGTCGCCGTCCGCAATCCCCTGGTGATCCTGCTGACGGTCCTGGCCATTGCCTCGTTTGTCACCTACCTGGACAACCCGCCCGGTCAGCGGGACATTTCCGAATTTTACGCCGGCATCGTCATGCTCGTCATGGTGGCATTGGGCGTCTCGCTGCGTTTTATCCAGGAGACGCGGGCCGACAACGCCGCGGCCAAACTAAAGGCGATGATCAAGGTCACCGCGACCGTCATCCGCGACGGCCAGCCGCGGGAAATTCCGCTCCAGCAACTCGTGCCCGGCGACGTGGTGAAGTTGTCGGCGGGCGACATGATTCCCGGCGACGTGCGCCTCCTTTCCGCCAAGGACCTGTTCATCATTCAAGCCACGCTGACCGGCGAGTCGTTGCCGGTGGAGAAGACCGACGCCCGCGATCCGCGCGCCAACGTCTCGTCCCTGGAACACACCAACATTTGTTTCCTGGGCACCAGCGTGGAGAGCGGCGCGGCGACGGCCCTCATCGTCGCCACCGGCGAGCGGACTTACTTTGGGAAAATGGCCCGCAGCCTCGCCGGGCAGCCGATGGAGACGGCCTTCGATCG
Organism: Verrucomicrobiota bacterium; assembly: GCA_028873125.1. GTDB lineage: Bacteria > Verrucomicrobiota > Verrucomicrobiia > Limisphaerales > UBA11358 > UBA11358. The sequence continues at coordinate 35,332 of JAGWMQ010000003.1, forward strand.
CGGCGTGCAAAAATTCGTCTGGCTGATGCTCACCTTCATGCTGGTGATGGTGCCGATGGTGTTCCTCCTCAACGGCCTCCTCAAGCACAACTGGAAGGACGCCTTTTTCTTCGCGCTGGCGGTCGCCGTTGGTCTCACGCCGGAAATGCTGCCAATGATCGTGTCGGTGTGCCTGTCCAAGGGGGCGCTGGCGATGTCGAAGAAAAAGGTCATCGTCAAGAAGCTCAATTCCATCCAGAACTTCGGCGCCATGGACGTGCTGTGCACCGACAAGACCGGCACACTGACGATTGACCACGTCATCCTCGAATTGCACTGCGACGTGTTCAAAAACGAAAGTGAGAGCGTCCTGCGCGACGCCTACCTCATCAGCCACTTCCAGACGGGCCTGAAAAACCTCCTCGACCGCGCGGTGCTGCGCCATAAGGAGCTGCACAAGGAGATGGGTCTCGAGAAATACAAAATGGTGGACGAAATCCCGTTCGACTTTTCGCGCCGGATGATGTCCGTGGCCATCCAGCGGCCGGATGGCGAGCGGGAATTGCTGACCAAGGGCGCGCCGGAGGCGGTGTTTGCCCGATGCACGCATTTTGAGAGCGACGGCGAGATTTTTCCGATGGAGCCGATCCTTACCGGCGATCTCGTCCAGCAGGTGAATGAATTGAGCGAGGACGGTTTCCGTGTGCTGGCGGTGGCGACGAAAAAACTGGGGAGCGCACGCGCCCCGCGTGCGCCGTTTGGCGCCCCGCCAAACGAATCGGGCGCGCCGGAAGTTGCCGGCGAGGCTCCGGCAACCGCACGCGAGGCGCGTGCGCTCCCCACGATCTCCAAGGCCGACGAGCGCGATCTGGTTTTGACCGGCTACCTGGCGTTTCTCGATCCGCCGAAAGACACGGCTGCCAAGGCCATCGAGGCGTTGCGGCAGCACGGCGTCACCGTCAAGGTGCTCACCGGCGACAACGACCTGGTCACGCGCAAGGTGTGCAGCGAGGTCGGTATTCACGCGGAAAAAATCCTGATTGGAAGCCAGGTGGAAAATTGGTCCGACGAACAACTCGCGAAGGAAGTCGAAACGACGGACGTTTTCGCGCGGCTTTCGCCGTCGCACAAGAAGCGCGTCGTCCAGGCGCTTCAGAAAAAAGGACACGTCGTGGGGTTCATGGGCGACGGCATCAACGACGCGCCCGCGCTGCGCGCCGCCGATGTGGGCATTTCCGTGGACAATGCCGTGGACATCGCCAAGGAATCCGCGGACATGATTCTGCTGGAAAAGAGCCTGATGGTGCTGGAGGAGGGGGTGCTGGAAGGCCGCAAGGTGTTCGTGAACATCCTGAAATACATCCGCATGGGCGCCAGTTCCAACTTCGGCAACATGTTCAGCGTGCTGGGCGCGAGCGCCTGGCTGCCGTTCCTGCCCATGCAGCCCATCCAGGTGCTCACCAACAACCTGCTCTACGATTTCTCCCAGGTGCCGATCCCGACCGACAACGTCGGCGAGCAGCAAATCGCCAAGCCCCGGCCCTGGGCCATGGGCGAGATCGCGAAATTCATCGTTTTCATCGGCCCCATCAGCTCCATCTTCGACTACACAACGTATTGCCTGATGTGGTTTTTTTTCAAATGCAGCAGCCTGGGCCTCGTTCCGCCCACGCCGGAACTGGCCGCGCGGTTTCTCCATCCGGTGGACGCCGACCACAACTACGCCGCCGCGCTGTTCAGCACCGGCTGGTTCGTCGAATCGTTGATGACCCAGACGCTCATCGTCCACGTCATCCGCACCAACCTGATTCCGTTTCTGCAATCGCGCGCGAGCTGGCAACTGACCATGACGACCCTCCTCATCATCGGCCTCGGCGCCTGGCTGCCGTTTTCGCCGGTGGCCCGGTTTCTGGGATTCGTGCCGCTGCCCTGGCAGTTCTGGCCATTTCTGGCCCTGACGCTGATGTGCTATGTCGCCCTGACCCAAGGCATCAAAACGTGGCTGATCCGCAAGGCCTGGGTCTAGCTGGGGAAACATCAACCGGGAGGCGTGAAAAATCAGCGTGCCCGGCGCCAACATCCTGTGCGGTCTCACCCGTTGCTCATCCCCAACAAAAAGCCGTTCCGCATCGCACGGAACGGCATTATCAGGCTTGCGCAAAAAAGCTCGCTCAAGCCTCAAAGGATTTTCCACAGCCGCAGCTTTGTCGGGCGTTCGGATTGGAGATTTTGAAGCCGCCGCCGCTCAAGACGTCGCTGAAATCCACCACCGCGCCGCGCAGATACTGCGCGCTGAAGGCGTCCACCAACACGGTCACACCGCGCTCTTCGGACACCAAGTCCGCCTCGCGCTTTTCGTCAAAGACCATGCCGTATTGCATCCCCGAACACCCGCCCTGCTCCACATAAAGCCGCAACGTCTTGCCGGCATTTTCATTTCTGGCAAGCAGCGATCTGATTTCCGCCGCCGCGCTTTCGGTGAGGGTGGCCACGGGATTGGCTCTGACAACTTCGCTCATGTTTCCTATCAAACATTAAACTTGCCCGGAGTGCATGTCAAATAACTGGGAAAATTTAAACACGCGGAGCGTCGCAACGTCAAGCCCCCCCGCCGCCGCCCCCTTTCAGCGATTGGCCGCTTCCACGGCCTCCGGATGTTCGGCGCGGATTTTCTGGATGCGATTTTCCAGGGCGGCGCGCAACGGCGGCCATTGGTTGATCATGTCCTCGTAGATGCGGATGGCCTGCGGCCATTGCTGGAGCGCCTCGTCCAGTCGTTCCGTTTCCAGGCCCGCCTTTTTCTGCCAGAACGGATCGGGAGATTCGCCGGGCCGGAGTTTGTTTCCCTTGAAGACGTCGTAGTCGCCATCCCGAGCGAGCGTGAGCGGGGCGGTCTGGTTGGTCACCGGGGCCAGCGCGGCGGTTTTTTCGAGCACGGCGCCGATGCCGAGCTGCGCCTCGCTGCGGGCGGCGACGCTGGCGTTCGTCGAGGTCAGGACCTGGGCGTAGGCGTTCGACGCCGCGGCAAAGGCGTTGGTGTCCTGCGCCGCCAGCTGCAAATAACAATTCCCGATCCGCCCCCAGGCCAGCGCGGCCTGCGGCGAGGATGGAAAGGCCTGGATGATCTTGTTGAAGACGTCAATGGCCTGCTCATAATTGGCCAGCGGCTTGTTGGTGTCCGTCGAGGGCATTTGCGTCCAGGCGTCGCCGTAGGCGAAGAGGGCCTGCGCAAACAAGTCCGGCGGGCAGTTGGTGTCGCCGGCCAGCTTCGTGAAATAGCCGATGGCGTCCGAATAGCCCTGCCGCGCCATGGCCGCCCGCCCGGCCATCATCCGCGCCGGGTACGCCAGTTGGCTCCCCGGCCAGTTTTGGAAGACGTATTCGTAATTTTTTTCCGCGTCCAGGTAATTTCCCGCCCGGAAGAAATAGTCGCCGATCCACCATTGGGCGACGGGCGCCAGGAGGTTGGCGGGAAAGAGCGCGACAAAATTGGTGAACAGCCCGAAGGCGTTCGTCACCTCGCCGGCCTGAAACGTCGCCAGCGCCCGGCGATATTCGACCTGCGGCAGCAGCAGCCGGTTGGTCGCGTAGAGCCGCACCCAGTCGCCATACACGGCGGCGGCGCGGCGCCAGTCGTTTTCGCGCTCATAGGTCCGCGCGATGGCCAGGGCCACCTGCGGGCGCAGCGGCGACCCGGGAAATTCCTTTTCGAATTGTTCAAAGACCGAACGCGCCGCCGCCACCTGCGAATGGTTCGTCGCCGCTTCCGCCAGGCTTTGACCGTAAAGCAGCGCGCCGCTGGCCGCCAGTTCATTGGCCGGATAGTGCTTCAGAATTTGCGCCAACGCGTTGCTCGCGCCCGCCTCGTCTTTCAACTCCAGGCTTGCGCGCAGGCTTTGATAGAGGGCGCGGTCGCCGAGTGTCTCGGCCACGGCGGGAAACCCGGCAAAATCCTTCAACACGGCGCGGTAATTCTCCCGCGCGACCGCATAAGCCTTTTCCAGATACGCCGCGTCGCCCAGCTTGAATCGCGCCACGGCCAAATCCACCGACGGCGGCAGCGCTGCGGCCGCCGCCTTGAAGTCCGCGAGACTTTCGGGATATTTTTGCTGTTTCCAGAAGGTCCAGCCGCGATCCAGATGCGCCTTGCCCAGCAGCGGGCTGTTGGTGAAGCTGCCGATGAACTGGTCAAACCGCGCCTGCGCCCGGGCTAGTTCCTCCGTGTCCGGCGGCTCGCGTGCGACGGCCTGTTTCAAATGCAGTTCCCCCAATGTCAACAGCGCCACGTCCGCGGCGGGGGCATTGGAAAACTGCTGCAAAAATTCCGCCAGCGATTGCTGGGCGTTGGTGAATTGGTCCTGGGCGGCGGCCAGGTCGGCAATTTTCAGGACCGCCTCGCGCTGCCATGGGGCCGGCGCGTTGCTGGACAGATTTTCCTGATAAGCGGAAATGGCGTCATTCGTCCGGCCCAATTGGGTCAGCGCTTCGGCCTGCAACACCACGCTTTGCGCGCGCCAGTCGGCGCGATGCTCCGACTGGGCGAGCCGGAGGAGGTTGGTCGTGGAGGCCAGCAGGGCGTCGGTCTCACCCTCGGCGAGTTGAACGCGGCAGAGCAGGTACATCCGCTGCCACTCCAGCGCCAGCCGGAGGGGCTGGGCAGCCAGGGATTGCAGGACCGCGCTCGCCGCGTCCGCGTGATGTTGCGCCAGGAGCGCCTCGGCCAGGAGCAACTGGCCGCGCACGACGCGTTCGTCCGCCGGGGTCGCCTTGGCCGCTTGTTGAAAGGGGCCTTTGGGCTGCCGCAACAGGGCGCTGACCTGCGGCCAGGCGCCCAGCTTGGTGCGCGAGGCCGCCTCGTCCACCACCGCGTCCAACTGCCATTGCGAGTTGGGATACTGGCGCACGAGGCGTGAAAAGGTTCCCGCCGCGCCCTGATAATCTCCATTCTCAAATTGCGCCTGGCCCAGCCAGTAAGCGTATTGATCGGCCAGGCTGCCGGCCTGGGATTCGTGCGACGACAGCAATGCGCCGGCGGCGGCGAATTTTCCCTGTTTGAATTCCGCCTCCGCCTCCATCAACATCGCCTCCGCCGCGTATCCGGATTTGGGGTATTTCTGGAGGAACTGCGCCAGTTCCGTCTCGGCCCGGGACCACATCTCGTCTTGAAACGCGCTGACCGCCGCCGTGAAGTCGCGATTCTCGCGCGGACCGGCGGCCCACACGGGAATGCCGCCCGTCATCAGGACCACAACCGCAAAGAACCATTGCCGCACAGAAGGCATGTCTGAATCTAAACGACGAGGGGAGAGGGCAAAAGACGGAAATGCGCCGTGGCCTTGGATCGCCACCGCGGATTGGAGCTTGTCAAAAGCGCGGCGGTAGCGGACGTTGAGCGCGCAGCAGGATCAACCGTCGGGCGCAGAGCGTGGAGTGGACGGCAACACCGCCGCCAAAACCAGGTTGAGCAAGGCCGCCGGGGGGGCTCTGTCTCAAACGTCGCCGCCATCCGCATTGCGGCCTCCCCATCTCGACGGGCGGCTCCAGGAACATGAAAGCACTGGTCAAAAACAAATCCGAACGCGGCCTTTGGCTGCAGGAGATGCCCAAGCCGGCCATCGGCATCAACGACGTGCTGATCCGGGTGGACCGCACCGGCATCTGCGGCACGGACCTGCACATCTACAAATGGGACGAATGGGCCAGGAAAACCATCCCGGTGCCGATGATTGTCGGCCACGAATTCGTCGGCGAGATTGTCGAGGTCGGCTCGAACGTGAAGGACTTCTTTCCGGGGCAGACCGTCAGCGGGGAAGGCCACGTGGTTTGCGGCCATTGCCGGAACTGCCTCGCCGGCCGGCGACACCTGTGCGCCGACACCAAGGGCATCGGCGTCAACCGCCCCGGCGCGTTCGCCGAATACCTGGCGCTGCCCATGACCAACGTCTGGGTCCACAACGACATTCCCCTGGACGTCGCCGCCATTTTTGATCCGTTTGGCAACGCCGTCCACACCGCGCTGTCCTTTGACGTGCTGGGCGAGGACGTGCTCATCACCGGCGCCGGGCCGATCGGGATCATGGCCGCGGCCATCGTGCGCCACGCCGGCGCGCGTTACGTGGTCATCACCGATGTGAACGAATTTCGGTTGGGACTGGCGCGGAAAATGGGGGTGACGCGGGCCGTCAACCCGGCCATGGAAGACTTGCGCGACGTGCAAAAGCAACTTGGCATGAAGGAAGGCTTCGATGTGGGTCTGGAAATGTCGGGCAAACCGTCGGCCTTCCGGGCGATGCTGGACAACATGTGTCATGGCGGCAAAATCGCGATGCTGGGCATCCCCTCCGAGCCAATCGGGATTGACTGGAACAAGGTGGTTTTCAACATGCTCACCATCAAAGGCATTTACGGCCGGGAAATGTATGAGACTTGGTACAAGATGACGGTGATGCTGCAAAGCGGACTGGACATCAGCCCGGTCATCACGCACCGCCTGCCTTATACCGAGTTTGAAAAAGGGTTCGCCGCCATGGAAAGCGGGCAATCCGGGAAGGTGATCCTGAATTGGAGATGACACCCCGGCCATGAACGACGAATTCCAAAAATGCATTTCCCGGCAACTCGATGAAATCCGCGCCGCGGGCACCTACAAAAACGAGCGCGTCATCCTCACGCCGCAGGGCGCGACCGTGCGCGTGGCCGACGGCCAGCCGGTGCTGAATCTCTGCGCGAACAATTACCTTGGCCTGGCGCAGCACCCGGCGATTGCGGCGGCGGCGAAAGAGGCGATTGACCAATGGGGATACGGCATGGCCAGCGTGCGCTTCATCTGCGGCACGCAAGGCGTCCACAAACAGCTCGAGGCGAAGTTGAGCGAATTCCTCGGCACGGAGGACACGATTCTGTATTCGTCCTGCTTCGACGCCAACGGCGGTTTGTTCGAGACGCTGCTCGGCCCGGAGGACGCAATCATTTCCGACGAGTTGAACCACGCCAGCATCATTAATGGCATCCGGCTCTGCAAGGCGCAGCGGTTCCGCTATTTGAACAACGACATGGCCGGCCTGGAAGCGCGGATGAAGGAAGCCGGCGGGTGTCGTTTCAAGATGATCGCCACCGACGGGGTCTTTTCGATGGACGGTCATCTCGCCAACCTGCCGGCGATTTGCGACCTCGCGGAAAAATCGGGCGCGCTGGTGATGGTGGACGATTCCCACGCGGTGGGCTTCATGGGCCGGCACGGACGCGGCACGCACGAATTTCACAACGTCATGGGCCGCGTGGACCTTCTCACCGGCACGCTCGGCAAGGCCCTGGGCGGCGCCAGCGGCGGTTACGCCAGCGGCCGCCGGGAAATCGTCGAACTGCTGCGCCAGCGGTCGCGCCCGTATCTGTTCTCCAACACGCTGGCGCCCGCCATCGCCGGGGCGACGCTCAAGGTTTTGGACCTGCTGACCGAATCCACCGCGTTGCGCGACAAACTGGAAGCCAACACGAAATTTTTCCGCGAAGGAATGGCGAAGCTGGGCTTCCACCTCCTGCCCGGAACGCACCCGATTTGCCCGGTGATGCTGGGCGACGCGGCGTTGGCGGCGAAATTCGCCGACGCGATGCTGGCGAGGGGCGTTTATGTCGTTGGCTTCTCGTACCCGGTGGTGCCCAAGGACAAGGCGCGCATTCGCACCCAGATTTCCGCCGCACACTCGCGCGCGGAGTTGGAACTGGCCATCGGCACTTTCGCCCAGACCAAGCGGGAACTGGGTCTCTGACCCGGCCATTCCGGACGCTTTGATTTTCGGACTGCAGCCGCTCGATTCGCGCGCATGAAACGATCACACCTGGTTCTGCTGGTCCTGATGAACTGCCTTTGGGCGGCGTCCTATTCGGCGTTCAAAGCGTTGGCGCCCGCGCTCGATGCGGGGGGTGTCGCCACGTTGCGCTACGCCTTGGCGGGGATGGTGTTGGTGTTGTGCTGGCGCTGGTTGCCGGGCCCGGCGCCGCGCGGCCGTGACCTGGCTCGCGCGGCGGTGATGGGTGTCCTGGTTTTTGCTTTTTCTCCGCGTTTGCAAGTGGCGGGGGTGCAAATGGGCCGGGCGGCGGACGCCTCGGTGTTGGTGGCGCTTGAACCGCTGGTGGTCTCGGTGGGCGCGGCCATCTTTTTGCGCGAACACATCGGGTTGCGGCGGTGGATCGGGTTCATCCTCGGCCTGGTGGGGGTCGGGGCGCTGGCAGACGTGGGCCGCCCCGATTTCCGCTGGCCAGCCCTGATTTCAAACCTGCTGATCCTGCTGTCCTTCTTCTGCGAAGCCGCCTACTCCATCATGGGCAAGCCGCTGCTCAACCGCGCCGGCTTGTTCAAGGTCCTGGCGGTGGCGATCATCGCCGGCACCGTTGCGAATCTGCTGATGGGGGGACCGTCCATCCTGCGGGCGGCGGCGGCTTTGCCCGTCCGGGCCTGGCTGATTCTGGCTTATCTCGCCCTGATCTGCACGCTGGCGGGTTATTCACTCTGGTTCGTGGTCATCCGCGAGACGCAGGTCAACAACGCCGCGCTCACGGTGTTCATCCAACCGGTCGCGGGCACGGTGATTGCCATGGCCTGGCTGGGTGAGGCGCTGCATTGGGGACAGCTCTGGGGAAGCCTCGTCATCATGGCGGGACTGGCGGTGGGATTGTCCCGAGAGATTTATTCTTCCGGCGCAACGGGTGCGCGGCGGGCGCATCGTCTCAAGAGAAACCGGGATTATGAGGGCATGCTGAAAGGACGGCCGGGAGAGGACATCTGAAACGGTTGAAGTCTTGTGCTGCCGCCCGTGGGATTGTCGCCGGTGGTGATTCTGCTCTTGTGTTTCGAGGGCTGTCGGGTGCGCCGCCGGTTCGACCAGGCTCGTAACGGCGGGCGCCGCGATGCCCCGGCAAAGTCCACAAGCTGCGTCGTTGCTTGCGGCGCCAATCTGCCGGCACAGATTGTAAATTCAAAAATCATCCTTGTTACGAACCCAGCCGGTCGCTTGAATGGCCGGCATGTTCTGGTCCAAGACAATATTTGGCCGCGGCATCCCGGTCATTTTCTTCGCCCTGGTGTTCGTGTGCGGACTACCGGCCGCGCCGCCGCCGGGTTACAGACTGGTTTGGGCGGATGAGTTCAACGGCACGGCGCTCGATACCAACCGGTGGAATGACTACAACCCCGGCAGACGGCGCGACGCCATCAACGTGCCCGAGGCCGTTTCGATCCGTAACGGCTGCCTGACCATCCGGACTTTCACCCGCCACGGACGCCAATACACCGGCATGATCAGCACACGCGACAAGTTCGAGCCGACGCGCGGCTATTGGGAGGCGCGGATCCGGTTTGAAGATTCGCCGGGGATGTGGTCGGCGTTCTGGCTGGAATCCTCGACCATCGGCCGGCCGATCGGTGATCCGGCGAAGGCAGGGACGGAGATTGACATCTGCGAGCACCGCGCCGTCGGCGGAAAGGGGAAAAACCTCGCCGGCAGGGTGCATCAAACACTGCACTGGGACGGCTATGGCAAATTCCACAAAAGCGCCGGGGTGTTGACCCCCGATTTGAAACTCGGCTCGGGATTTCATCTCTATGGCCTGGAATGGACGGATTCCGCCTACCGTTTTTACGTGGACGGTCGGCTCACGTGGACGGCGACCAACGCCATTTCCAATACCCACGAGTTCGTCATCTTGAGTTCTGAAATCCAAGCCGGCGGCTGGGCCGGAAAAATTCCCGCCGGCGGTTACGCCGATTGGAGAGACAGCAAAACCAAAATGGTGGTGGATTACGTGCGGTATTATTCCCGCGAATAACGCGCCCCCCGATTTCGACTTTCGGAGGGGAGGCCGCCGACACCCCGGCATGTTGCGTTCAAAGGCCGGCGCAATGGCCGGACCATCATTGCACCGGCACGCGCAGCCCGATGCGCAACACGACCGGTCCCAGCAGGCCGGACTCGACCAGCTTGGAGTCGCGCGTGTAGTGCCGCCAGGTGGTGAAGGTCAACCGTTGCGGCACCGGCCGTGGTTTGTCCTCCACGAGCCAGTCGGGCCAGCGCTTGAGGTGATCGTCCTCCCATTGGCAGTCCTCCGGATATTGCTCGTCGCCGATCAGCCGGTTGATCCAGGTGTTGGTCACGCGGACCTTGAGCACGTTTCGCCCCGGTTGGAGGAAACGGGTCACGTCGGCGGCAAAGGGAGGTTTCCACCAGACGCCCAAGTCGTGCCCGTTGACGATGACTTGAGCAAGGTCTTTCACCCGGCCCAAGTCCAGGTTCAACACCCGGTCCCGCCCCAGTTCGTCCGCGCTCAGGTCAAACTCCGTTTCATATTCTGCGGTGCCGGAAAAGTAGCGCACGCCCCGGTCTGAGGCATCGCTCCACGAAATCAGGTTCGTGAAGGTGACCCGCGGCGGCGCGCCCCAGTGCGGCGGAAAGCGCAGCGTCCAAGGCCCGGTAATCTTGACCGGCACGGGCACGTCAGCCACGACACGGTCGAACACGTGTCCCTGGGCGGTCTTAAACGTGTAGGTCCCCGGCTGGAAGGCCTTCAACATCAAACGGCGATGATCTTCAACCAGTGTTGCAACGGGCGGAGGCGCCGCTTCGCCGCGGCCTGCCAGTTCCAGCGTGTCATCCTCACCGGCGGTCCGGGTCAACGGTTTGCCGTTGAATGTGTACTCCACGCGCAGGCGCTTGCGGTGCTGGGGCGCCGGATCGCCGAAGGCGTCGTTGCTGGCGGGGATCTCCGTCTCGCCGTCCGCCACCATCGCCGCCACCTGAGTGGTCACGTCTTTTTCGCCGGTGCCATCAATGGCCTCATAGACTGCCTTTTGGACCTCGATCTCTGGTCCCGGCTCGCGGGCTGTCGCCGGCCACGTCGCCGCGACCAGGTGGTCCGCGGACCCGGCCGGGTTGCGGAACACCACAAAAACCGAACCCGCCGGATCGAAATGGATGGGCACGGCGATGCGGCCGTCTTGTTCCGACCACACGGGCGCCGGGCTGATGGCCCCGGTGTCTGGATGCCACAATTCGGGTTGGCGACCGCCAATCCGGAACTTGCAGGTCACGTCCTCAGAAACCGGCCGTTGGTTGGCTACAAAGTAAAGGTCGGTGGTTCCCGCCCGGCGATGGATCCAGGCCATCTTCGGCTTGCCGCCGCTGGCGGCGAACATGCAGTCCGGCGTCTCGCCCAAGGCCGCCAGCGCCTCCGGAACGGACTCGCCCCAAATCACACGCCCGCGGCCGAAGCGGTGTTCCTTGACCTTCTGCCCGTCGCAATCGCCCCAGACTTTGTCCGCCAGCCGCCGGACGGTGGCGTCGCAGCGGGGATAGTCCGTCAGACTCGGCGACTGGACGGGCTTGGGGCCGATGACCGTGGCACCTTGCGCGATCAACTTGCGCAGCCGGGTGAGCACGCGGGGCGTCATGAACGGCGTGTCCGGGAGGACCAGCACGCGATAATGCATGCCATCCGGCAGCACCAGTTGGCGGTGGTGGACGGTCATGTCGTGCAGCAGGACATCGGTGTCACAGGCGTCATAATCGTAACCTTCGGTCTTCAGTTCGGGATGATGCGGCGCCTCGTTCGGGGCCACTTCGCCGGCGTAATAACAGACGTCCGCCACGAAGCGGCCCTGCTGCAGGAGATACTGGCAGCGTGTCAGGTAACGAATCCAGGCGGCGCCCGGCTTCCACCAGGTGATGGTGCGATCCAACTCCGTGCCATAAGGTCCCATGGTCATACCCGGATACTTGTCCATCCACGGCTGCATGGCGTAGCGGTGGAAGGTGAAGCGGTTGATGCCCGCGGCATACTCCAGGTCGCCCAGCGCCTTGAGACTGTAGGGATAAGCCTTCCAGCCCGCCTGATCCGGCCCCGCCGTGAATGATTCCGCCCCGATGATCGGCCGGTTGTAGATGTGACCGACCGAGGCGGCCAGCTTGCAGGAACCGCTTTCGCCGCGGCTGCCGACCCAAAACTCCCCCATCGGAACGTCCGCCGCCCTGCCCGCCTCGAGACATTCGTAGGGGCCGTCGTAAGGCTCAATATGCGAGATCAACCCGTGGCGCTGACACAATTCGCGAAAATACCCGTAGTAGTTCTGCGCAAACAGGTCGGCTACGGTCCGGCGCATGTCCCACAGAAACCGTTCCGACGCCGCGTCGCTTTCAACAACGCGGCCGCTCAAAACCGGCAGCCACGGCAACGGGTCGTAGCCCCGGCGCTTCTCGAAGTCCCGGCGGAACCGCGGCGTCCAGTTCTGGGCGCCCACTTCGTAGCTGTCAATCAGCGAACTGCGGAGGGTTTTGCCGGCGAGCGGACCGATTTCGTCGAGAATTTTCTGCATGAAGCCCGCCCAATACTCGTCGAGCGCCTGGCGGCTGAGTTTGTCGCACTCCAGTCCCTCGCCTTCCTTGGGCGCGGGATGATTTTTCGTGCCAATCGGGGTGTAACCGAGCCGCAGAATGGTCCAGTTTCCACCGGGCACATCCCACGTGAGCCGCCCGCCCTTTTTCATCCGGGCGCTCAAATTCACGATCCGGTCGCGCGGGATGATCGCCTTGGTCGGAAAGGACGTAATGTCCGGCTGCTGGCCGTAGCGCCAATCATAATCAGCCTTGACCTTGATGTCGCGAATGCGTCGCTGGTCCGGCGGGGTGGGAAAGGCCAGGACCTCGATGTCACGATAATACCCCAGTCGGGTCTCCGGCTGTTTGAGCGTGTCGTCGAAGCGGACCGGTCCCCGGACATGGGTCGTGCTGGACACGACCATCTGCATGGCATAAGGCGGAGTCACCCAGGGTCCGCCGCTGCTGGACCAGCCGGCGCAGTTTTCCACGCAAAGTTTGAGTCCGAGCCGGTGGGCCTCCTGCACGGCGAACTTGAAGTCTTCCTGCCATTTTGGACTCATAAACGACACCGTGCCCGGCGGAACGCCTACATCCACGTTGATAATCGTCGCGCCACCCTCGCCAAATTGCTTCATCGCCTTGAGGTCGGCGGCGATGCCCCGCCGCGTGATGTTGCCATTGATCCAATGCCACCAGGTCAACGGCCTGGCCGATTCGGGCGGATGCCGGAAACCGGCGGCCAAGTCCGCCTGGGCTGGAGCATGGGTCGCCGTCGCGGGGGGCGTCCGGAGCGCCTCTTGGGCCTGAACAACCGGACTCGGCAGCCACACCAACCAAGCGAGCAACGCCAGACATGGAAGTGCAGCGTGGTGGACGCGGCCGGGATGTCCGGATGACGAATTAAGTTTCGAGAGACCGTTTCTTTTCATCGTGCGCCTCCGCAGGGACCAGGTGGATGCAGTTGTCTGTCGCCTTCGCGACCGTCGCGGCGCACTTTAACGATCTTCTTCAGAAAGTCCAACCGCAAAACTGCTCCGGCGGCCACAGAATCACTTGATCCCGCCTCTCGGGAAGATACCGGATTGCAACCCGGCAATCCTTGTCCTCATCGTGGCGAACCCCAGGTCCAAGCCGCCGGGCAATGTCCGTCCCGCCGCTCCGCCGGTTCACGCGGCGATCTTCATGTGGGTGATGCGAAAGCGGGCGCCTTTCGGATCGTTGGCCAGGCATTCGATTTCCCAGCCGTGGGCCAGGACGATTTGCTGCACCACGGCCAGCCCCAGTCCGGTCCCCTTTTGCTGGGTGGTGAAATAAGGTTTGAAAATTTCCTGGCGCCGTTCGGGCGGCACCCCCGGCCCGTCGTCGCGGACTTCCAGCGCCGCACCGGCGGCGCCGACCCGTTGCGTCAAAATCTGGATCCGGCCGTTTTGATCCACGGCTTGAATGGCGTTCAGCGCCAGGTTGAAGAGCGCCTGACGGAGCAGTTGTTCGTCCGCTTCCACGGTGACCGGTTCGCCCGCGACCTCCAGGCGGACCTTTTTCTCCTCGATGTCGTGCCCGAGCGTGCGGGCGATCTCCTGGGCGGCGGCGTTGAGCGACACGGCGGCGCGGCGGACCTCCCGCGGACGCGAGTAGTTGATGAATTCGTTGAGCTGGGCCGTCACCTTGTCGGCCTGGTCCACGATGGCGCGGGACCTGTCGCGAATCTCAGCCGGCGCGCCCGGCTCCTTGGACAGCATCTGGGCCATGCCGCGGATGATGTTGAGCGGGTTGCGGGTCTCGTGCGCCAGGCCGGCGGCCGCCAGGTTCATTTCCTTGAGGTGCGAATTCAGTTCGCTGGCGCGGACCAGGCGGATCTGGAGTTCCGACGTTTTGGAAACGTTGCGCCAGGCCAGGCCGATGCCGACGACGGCCAGGCTGGCGAAAAGGGTCACGACGCAGCGCAGCCAGAAATCATAAACGCAAACGGCCCGATAGTTGTCGGTGGACATGGTCATCACCAGGCCGCGCAGTTCCCGCTTCTTGACCAGGGCTTCGTACTGGCTTTCGTTCATCCAGCGCAGCCAGGGCGGGCGGCGGCGGCCAAAACCATGCGGGGGCTCGGGCACCGCGACTTCCGGAGGCGGCGGTCCGGGCGGACGCGGGCCTCTGTCAACGAAATGATTGCCGGGTTCGCCGCGCCGCATTTCGTTGGTCACCACGCGCCCGTCGGCGTTGGTGGCGCGGATGAGGACGTTGGAGGCCTCGGCGCCGCCGTGGCGGAACCTGAATTCGGGGCGTGGAAACTCCGGATGCTCTCCGCGGATGTTCGGGGAGAGATCGCGCAAAGAGGGCAGGACGACCGTGGCGTTGGTCTCGCCGCTCGGCGTCACACTCACCCCCTCGATCACGTTGACAAAGGTGACGCTGTTGCTGCCCCAATGTTCGCCCGCCTGGAGGATGTCCTTTTGTTTGAAATCCACCGGGTGCCCGGCGGCCACCACCGGTTCGCCGGCGGTGTTGAGCAGGACGATGGACAGCAGTTCGCTGGGCCGGAGCAGTTCGTTGGTGCGCGCGTTGACCAGCTCGTTGAGCACCGGCTCGAGGCGGTCCTGCAGCACCGTGTCGCGGAAGCGCATGGCGCGGATGACGGCACTCAGGGTGTTGGCAATCTCCTGGGAACGGTTGCGCAGATCGGTCTTGGCCGCCCGTTCAATGCGGAAATGCTCCTCGACCTGCCAGCCGACGACGAGCAGCCAGACCCCCAACAGGAGTCCGTAAATCAATCGGTGGCGGCGGGCAGGTTCCATGGGTGATGTCAAAGGCTACTGTTCGGTTGCCCGGCCGGCAATGGCATTCCCCCGGTCCGACTTTGGAAATTCCCGGGCCATTCGGACGGGATCATTTTTCACGGGGTTTGCTTGACGGGCACGTGTTCCAGGAACTGGTTCAGCTCCTGCTCCGAGAATGAATTGGTCACCATGGGACTCTGACGGCTGACGGAGCCGGTGAGCGCGGCCAGTTGCGCGGGCGCCTGCGCCACGTGCGGCGTCACGAAAATGAGCAACTCCGATTTGGAATCGCTCTTGGTGCTGGACTTGAAAAGGTTCCCCAGCAGCGGGATGTCGCCCAGGATCGGAATTTTGCTGGCGTTGGAAGTCTTGTTGTTGGCCATCAAGCCGCCGATGACGACGGTCTGGCCGTCGGGTGTGACCACCACCGTGTCGGCGGAACGAACGTCCAGATAAGGCGCCGACACCCCGGTGGCGATCGTCTGCGACAAGGTGGCGTCCACCGAGGTGATCTGCGGTTGCAGGATCATCTCCACCAGATGGTCCTGGCCGATGTAGGGCGTCACGTTCAGGATGATTCCCACGTCGGTGTAGGCCACGTTGATGATGGGAATGGTCGAGCCGCCGGAGGTGTAGTAGGTCACGCCATTGACCAGCGGCACGTCCTGACCAACGACGATCTGTGCCGGCTGGCCGTCGCGCGCCAGAACGGAGGGACGGGAGAGGATCTGCACCTTGCCGGCCTGGGCGATGGCGCGCAGCGTGGCCTGAAAATCGCTGCCCAGCACCTGGTAAAGCCCGCCCGCTCCCTGGCCCGCCGACAGGGTGGGAAAGGCCGAGGCCTGGCCGAGCACGTTGAAGTTGGTGGCCAAGGCGTTCAATCCGGACAGGCCGAAGATGTTGGCCACGTTGCCGGTCGTCGAATTGCCCAGGCCCTTGGTCCAGCCGCCCTCGATGCCGATGTCCGAGGAATTGTTGTGCTGGACCTCCAGAAAGACGCAGTTGAGCAGCACCTGCGGTTTGGGCATGTCCAGATTGTAAAGGATGTTGCTGATCTGCTGCGCCGTTTGCGAGTCGGTGACGACGACGATGTTGTGCGTGTCCGGGTCCACCGAAATCGTCGCGTTGCCCACCGTGCCGTTGTTGTTGTAGTTGCCGGTGCCGGTGCCCGCGGCGTTGTTGAACGCGCCAAACGGGCGGAAGGGAAAGCCGCGCACCTGGGCGTCAAGCCGCGCCCCGGCGCAGGCGAGCAGGATCAAGGCGGCGCCCAGGAGCGGTTTCCAGGAGGAATTGGTTGTTTTCATGATGTGCCTTTTGTTGTCTGGTGATGGAATAAAATCCGGGTCAAAATGTCCGGCCCGCGCCGGTCCGTCCCCGCGTATTTGATCCGCCGAAGCCGGTGGTGGAAGTGCCGCTGCCGATGGTCGTGGCGTTTTGGACCTCCCGCTCCTGCAACGCGCTGTTCTGCGTGGAGGAAGCCGCGCCGCCGCGGCCGGTGGTCGTGCCGGTGCTCGGGAACAGGTTTTGCAGCACCTGCAGGGCCTGTTGCGGGTCGCCGTTGTTCAGATGAAACACAAAGGTCTTCTGGTCCCGCCCCGAGGGCACGTCCAGTTGTTCAATCATCCCGCTGATTTGTTCCATCAAATCCTTGGACGCCGTCACGATGACCGATTGCGTGCGCGGGTCGGCCACGGCCACGACCTGCGTCTGTTTTTGAACGGCGGGATTTTGGGCGCCGGTGGCCGCCTGCGCGGCCGCCATGCGCGCCAGAAATCCGCCCGGACCGCCGAAGCGGAAGGGCAGTTGCGGCTGATTGCCGCCGGTGGTGGCGCTCGGAAAAATCTGGCCCAATTCGTTGGCGATGTCGTTCGGGTTGGCGTATCTCAGCGCAAAGACGCGAATCTCCGTTTCGCCCTGGGAGCTGTTGTCAATCGCCTCAATGATCTGGGCCAGATGCCGGATGTTGGACTGGGTGTCGGTGATGACGATCGAATTGGCCGATTGGTTGGCCACGATCGTCGCCTGCGGCGAAACGAACGGCGACAAGTCGGTGGCCAGTTGCTTGGCGTCCACGTAATGGACCGGAATGATCTGCGTGACCATTTCGTCGTTCTTGGGAATCTGGCTGGGATTGCTCCCGATTTTGACCGGGATGTCGTGGCTCTTCGCATCGCTCTTGCTCATGATGATCAGAGTCCGGCCGTCGCGAATCGCGGCGTAGCCGTTCTTGTTCAGCACCGAGTTGAGCAAATCCACCGCCTCGTCCCTCGTCACCGGCCTGTCGCTCCACACGTCCACCGTCCCATGCACCGGCGTCTCGAGCACGATGATGAACCCGGCGGCATCGCTGAGGTAATTCAGCACCATGTCCAGCGGCACCCCGCGAAAGTTCAAACGCAAGGCGTCAGGATTGCCTCCGGCCGGGGCGGCGGGCGAAGGCGCGTTGGTCGGGGCCGCCGCGACGGTTGCCGGCGCGGCCGGCGGCGGCTGGACCGGCCCATTGGTCGCGGCCACGACCGCCGGCGGCGGCGCAACGCCGTTCGTTTGCGCGAAGACGGTCCCGACGGCCAAAACCGCCGCGAACAATATGGTCAAGGTCGTTTTCATAATCATGGTCCCGATTGCTTTTCCTGTTGCTGGCGCAACCGCATCAGCCGCTCCAGCACGTCGTTGGGCGCGCCGGAAGTTTCCGGCGTGTTGGTGGCCATCTCCGCGTCCTCCGTCGCTTCGGGCGGCGGCGCGAGGCCATCCATCTCTCCGTTCTCCAAGCCCTCGGGCGGCGCGGCAAGATTGCCGCCCGCCACGGCCGCCGTCGGAATATTCCGGCCACCGGCGCGGTTTGAGCGGCGGACAGTTCCTCCGCCCGATTGGGCGGGGCCGGGAGTCTCCGAGTAGGCCGCCGGTTCCGTGGAAAGCACCCATTGGCCGCTGTCGTCACGCCGCAGTTGCGCCGACACCTTCAATACCAGGCGGTTGGTGCCGTCCAGCAACGTGGCGCAATCCGGCGCGATGGCGGCAACCTTGAATCCGGCGATTTCCCCGCCCGCCTGCAACACCTTGCGAAATTCCGGGCTGCTGCCGTTGAAAAAGGCGAAGTTGCCCTTGGCGTAACTCATCGTGCCCACCAGCGAAAAGGAATCCACCACCCGTGGCGCGCGCGCGGCCAGATGCGGCCGGCGGTTCTGATTGAAAATGTTCCGCTGGCGGATGATTTGGAACGCGGCAAAATCCGTCGCATTGGTCGTCTGCGCCGCCGTCGGAAACGCCGCCCACCACGCCGCGGCCAAGACCAGAAAGAACCCTCCGGTTCCGCCTGTCCGTCCCCGAGGAATTCGGGCCGGGAGTTTCAGTTGGGCTTTTTTCAAAATCATGGCGCGGCGGATTTGAGGGCCAGACGGCTGACTTGCAGGTCCAGCGTAAATTGTTGTCCGGTGCCGTCGTGGGCGTTGAGGTCCAGGGTGTCGAGCTTCAGCGCCATCGGGTCCTTCTCGATGTCGTATAGAAAGCGGCTCACCGCGCCGAGGTCGCCGGAGGCTTCCACCCGGCAGGCCAGGGTCATGTAATTGGTCGCCTCCGTGTTCCATTGCGGCGTGATGCCGGTGACGCTCACGCCGCTGTCGCGCGACCAGCGGTCGAAGGCGCCGAGCACCTGTTGTTCGGCCAGGGAGGTATTGGCCGGAAGCGTGTTGGTGCGCATGGAGTCCCAATGACTGCGCAAGCCGGCTTCGCGTTGCAGCAACAGCGCCCCATCATGCACCTGCCGCCGCAGTTCGGCGATCTGCGCCTGGCGCGTCTTCCACCAGCCGGCCAGCGGCTCGAAGACCAGCCGGTCGGCGAAGAAGAGGGCGATGACCGAGAGGGTCACTGCAATCAGAAGTTTTTCGCGGTTGTTAATTTTCATCGCCGCCTCCGTTGCCCCACTGAAAATCAAAGGAAAATTGCATGGGCGCCTTGCCGCGGATCTGGTCCAGCTTGACGCCGCGGACACCCTCCGCCGCGCGGAGCCGGGCCAGCGTCTGGAGCAGGGCGGCGTTGTCGCTCGCCATCCCCGAGCAGGTCACCTGGTTCCCGTCGTGAATCTCCACCGTCCTGGCCGTCACGGCCCCGTCTTCGGGGAAGACCCGGGTCAGTTGCCGCAGGATGCTCAGGGCGCGGAATGAATGGTCGAACCACGGTTGGTATTGCTGGATTTGGTCCTGGACCGCCTCGAGTTGCCCCGCCCGGGCCGACATTCTTGTCCATTGCGATTGCAGCCGCGACAATTGCCATTGCTGGAAGAGGAAAATCCCACCGGCAATCACCAGGACCGCCGCGGCGGCGGCGCCGGCGGACTGCAACTTGCCGGAGGAACACCGGGCGACGAGTTGTTCCAGAGGGGTCGGCTTGGGCGGCAGAAATTCAAACGCCGGCGGCTGCTCCATCAGGCGGCGCGCCACCAGGCTGAACGCCGCCGAGACCGGAGCCTCCGGCGGCAGTTGCGCGCCGAACTCGTTGGCGGCGTAAGTTGAGACCACTTCCACACCCAGGCTGGCCGGCTCGAAACGCAATTCCATTTCGTCGGCCAGTTGACGCGCCAGATCGTCCGGCCCGAAGATGCGGACACGCCGGACCGCGGCGCGCAATTCGGCGGGCAACTGGCCCAGGGTGATGCGCGTTTCGCGCGACAGGACGTCGGCCTGCAGCGCGCGCCGGCCGCCTTCCGTTTCCACGGCGCTCTCCAGGGCGCGCAGGGCCGCCACGCCGCCGCCACAGGTGATTTGCAACGCCACGTGGCTTTCGCCAACCGCCAGCGCCAGCACGCCGTTGGACGTCTCCGCCGCCGGCGGCTGCAAGGCGGCGACGCCGAGGGAGAAGCCGACCGGCTTGAGCTTCGCCGCAGCCAGGACTTTTTCGAGCGCGGCGACGTGCCCGGCGGGAATGGCCACCAGCGTCGCGTGCTGTTTGCCCTCGGACAAGGCGCAGCGCGAGTCGGCCAGCCGCAGCGTCGCCACGTCGCAGGGAAAACCGCGTTCCGCCTCCAACTGCAGAAGGCTGGCGGCGTCCGCCGCCTCCAGCCGCGGCAGTTCGGCGCCGAGCGTCAGCGCCCATTTAAGCGGGAGGGCGACCACGCAGCGGCGTTCGCGGACACCCGCGGCGTCCAGGTGGTTGCGGATCTCGCGCCCGACCAGCTCCGGCGCCGCCGTCAACGGGTCAAGCGCGAGGGCGGCCGAGAAGGACTGCCGGCATTGCAGCGCTCCGTTGGCGCGCCGGAGCACCGCGCCCTGCAGCCGGCCGCCGTCCAGCGCCAATCCCAGCAGGCTGGTCAGCCGCTTCCGTTTCGCAAAACTGAGTTTCAATATTTTTTTCATTCTGTCGTGAGGCCGCCGGTTTTCGCCACCCAGGTTTCGCGGACCTTTTCCCCGAGCGCCCAACCCAGACGGGACAGGTCCTGGCGATAGATGATTTTGGGCGCGCCGTCGCTCGTGTCAAAAATGAACTTCACGCGCCGGTAACCGCGCCCGTAGGGACCGACGGCGGCGATGTCCGCGGTGAACTGGAAGCTGCGCGTGGTGATGTAATCGCCCCGCGCCAGCGCCTGCACGACCGGACTGGTGTTGCCCAGCGCATCAACGATCCAGGCGATGGAGGCCAGGTTGTCGGGATTTTGTTCGCGGTAGGTGATCATTTGCTGCGCGGCCGTCTGGGCGGTGCTCTGGTCCATGCCCAGCCCCATGAACAACGCCGTCAGCACCGGGACGCCGGCGGTGTTGATGTTCACGCGGCCGTAGTAGTAGGCGACGTTGGTGGCGCAGGTGACGTCGTCAATGATTTCACCGAACTCGGTCGAGTTCATCCCGCTGGCCAGGTAAAACTGCAGCAGATTAGAGTAGGTGGTTCCGCCGCCCGGACCGCCGCCTCGGGCTTGAAGCTGGTTCAGGATCTGGCTGGCGCGCGAGTCCAGGCGCGCCTCCAGCAACGGGCGCAATTCGGCGGGATCGTTCACATTGGTGAGCGAGGAGCCGTCGTGATGAAAATTCGGCTCGCGGCTATAAACGGTGGTGTAGTCGAACAGGCCGGAATCCACCTGGCCGGTGCCGTTCAAATCTTGTTCGTTGGCGTCGAGGACGCCGTTGCGGTTGAGGTCGTCGCCCACGAGCAAATCCATCGTGGCGCCATAAACCAGCCGCAGTTCGTCCACGGTTTCAAACGGCGCGTTTTTGTCCTGGTAGCCCAGCGGCGCGTAATTCATCGAATACAGTCCCAGACCGTTGGTGTCGCGCCAGTCGGCGATCGCCTCGGCAAAATCCGTCGTCATGTCGGGCAAATAGGAGAGAACATTGGTGTCGGCGGTGTTCAAATTCAACTTGGAGGCCTCGTCAATCAGGCCGAAATACGGTTCCGACGACGGCGCGCCGGAGGGATCGCGGCCGATGATCCAGAAGTGGGCGTTTCCCACCGGCACGGCGGCGCATTCAAATTCGTCGTTGGTCGGCATGACGCCGTTGGTCGCATAGTTGGCCAGAATGTAGGCGACGTAACGCGCCGCGCCTTCGATGGCCTGTCCGGTCGCCAGGCCGGAGGCGCGGTTGTCCGAGGCGCGCAGTTCAAACGACATCGAGTGCGCGAAATAGAGGGCAATGCTGACCATGCCGAAGGCGACCAGCATGACGATCACCAGCACCGAGCCGCGCTCGGACCCTTGGTTGCCCTTCGCCGGGCGGCGGTAACCGTTCGGAGGCCGGCGCCCGTCTGCTGTCCGGGGCTGTCGCGGCGATGACGCCGGGTTGCGGCGGCGGATGCCGATTTCACGGCATCGCACCCTGGCGCCAAACGGCTTGTGATTGCGAAGGCCCATTTTGTTGAAGACACCGAAGAAATTCATGGCAAACCTCCGGTGACGCCGCCGCTGACGCTGGCGCTGCCGGACACGGTTGCGTTGGAGAGCGATTGCGAATCAATCGGCACCAGCATTTCGATGGGCGAGGCGCTGTTTCCGGCCAGTTGGATCTCCACGCGCACCGCCGTCGGCAGATTGGTCTCGCTCGAGGTCGGATCGCTGGTGTCCCAGGTGTCAAGCCATTGCGTGCCGTCGAAGCACGAGAACTGGATGCTCTGGACGCCGCCCAGCAGCCATTGATCCTCCACGTCGGGCGTGGCGGTGCTCAAGAGATTTCGGGTGACGCTGCGGACCAGGTCCAGGCCTTGCGCCGTGCGGTCGGACGGGGTCTGCAGTTCGTAGGTGACCCTTTGAATGTCGCCCCAGGGCCGGCTGGGATCGGAACTGAGCGCGCCGGTGGCCGTGAACATTTCAATGGCCACGGGCCGGCTGATGCCCTGGCTGGTCAGGTTGCCCACCCGGAAATCGCCGGACAGGATTTTGTCGGTGCCGTTGGTGGGGGTCACCGCGCATTCCAGGTCGCGGCGGAGGACGGCCAGCGCCTGGTCCACCGGCGTTGCCGCATCCACCGCGTCTTGCGTGGACTCCTGCAAATGCAGCGCGGTGAAGAAGGCGGCGCTTACGGCGGCCAGGACGATGGCGGCCACCGCCACCGCCAGAATCAATTCCAACAACGTGAAGGCGTCGCCCGTTGACCCCTGCCGCTTGCCGATGGGCCGGAAGGCCAGGGACGCGTCCGGCCTTCCGAGGGGCCATCGCCCGTCGGAAACCGACAATCTCAAATTGGCCAAGGGCAGTTTCATCATGGCGATCCGGCGGTGGTGTTGAGCGTCTGCGAATCCGCCAGCGTGCTCATTTGCACGGAATAGTTGATGCCTTGGATCGAAAAGGACACCTGGGCGGTGAGTTGCCGCATCAGGGGATCCTCCGGCCAGTCCAGGCTGGTCAGCGCCCAGCGGAATTGCCGCCCGCCGTCGCTGATCGTTCCGTTTTGTGTTCCCACGTTCCAATTGGTCGTCACAATGCTTTGGTTGAGCACCTCGTCGGCGACGCGCGCCGCCTGGCCCTTGCGGGCGGCGACTTCGCCGGCCATGGCGGCGGTGTGCAGCGCCTCGACGGCTGCGGGAATGACGATGGCCAGCAACAGCAGTGCCGCCAAAACCTCCACCAGTGTGAAGGCAGAAAAGTGACCTGCGACACATGGCGGGTGGCAGGCATTCCTGCCGCGTGTCACTCGCCACTTGTCCCCGGTCACTTTACTGGCTGTTCCGAATTTCATAGCTCATGCGGTTGCGCGATTCGGCCAGCCACAGGACGCCGCCGGTGGAATCGGTCAGGCGCAACGTCTGCGGGCTGCTCTCATCAATCGAGCCGTCGGGCAGAAAACGGATGGCCGGCAGGCGGTCGAACGTCGTGGTGGACGAACTGCTGTCCATCACGGCGATCTGGACATTGTCATCCAGGGTCACCGTTTCGGCTTTTGGATCGCCGCTCTGTGGAGGGCTTTCCTCCTGCAGGCCGCACGCGTTTTGCCTGGCGTCCACCCAGAGCACGATGTTCACGCCCTCGGAAACCGCCCGGCTCTGCCCGGCATCCGTCAGCGCCAGCAACTCCCGCGCCTGGGAATCCAGGGTGCGTCCGCGGAAGAAATTCGCCAGCGCCGGCGCGACCAGCGCGGCCATGACGATCAGCAGCGCCATTACCAGGATCAGTTCGATCAAGGTGAAGGCGCGCGCGCATGATGTGCCGCTGTGGGTGGATTCGAGCCACGTCATTTGCTCATGGTCCAATTGCCGATGTCATCGGCCGTGCCCGGCTGGCCGTCCGGTCCGGCGGACGAAACATCGAAGGAACTCGGGTTGTGTTTGCCGGGACAGACGTAAACGTAGGGATTGCCCCACGGATCGGCAGGCACCGTGTCGTTGTCCAGGTACGGGCCATGCCAGTTCTGGGCGTTGTTGCCGCCGGGTTGCTGGATCAGGTCGTTCAACGACTTGGGATAATAGCCCATGTCCACTTCATACGCGCCCAAGGCCGTTTTGAAGGTGGAAATCTGCGTCGTCGCCGCGGTGATGCGGGCGCGCTGGGAAGTGCCGGTGAACTTGGGCAGCACGATGGCGGCCAGCGTGGCCAGGATGACCAGCACCAACAGCAATTCCACGAGGGTGAAGCCTCGGGATTTCCCGCGGGCCGATGGCCGATGGCCAGGGCCTCCGCCACGCGGCGTCTCGCCTCCACCGATTGGCAATTGGCGATTGGCGATTGGGGGTCCGTTTTTCGACGCGGCTTTTATTTTCATGAATTTTCCGGGTTATTTGATGTATTGTTGCAGGGTGAAAATCGGCAGCAACATGCCGATGAAAATGGTGCCGATGAAGCCGGCAATCATGAACAGCATGAGCGGCTCGGCAAAGGCCACCGCCGTTTTCAACTCGCGGTCCAAATCGCCCTCGGTGACGGCGGCGATGCGCACCAGTTCGCTGTCCAGCCGGCCGCTTTCCTCGGCCACGGAAATCATTTCCAGGACCGAGCCGGAAAACAGCCGCTTGCAATCCGCCAGGCTCTGGCCCAGCCGTCCGCCCTGCTGCACGCGCTCGATGGACTGCGACACGGCGTCCACCAGAATCTGGTTGCCGATGGATTTGCGCGCCACGTTCAGCCCCTGCACCAGCGGCACGCCGGCGCCCAGCAGGGTGCCGAGCATCCGGCAAAAGCGCGCCAGGGCAAATTGCGCCACCAGCCCTCCGACCAGCGGCGCTCGAAGCACCAGACTTTCCCAAACGCGCCTGCCGGTCTCCGAAGTGAACCAGGCGCGCAGCAGGAATCCGGCGGCCACCAAGCCCGCCGCCACAAACAGGCCGTAGTTGCGCACCACGTGACTTACGCCGATGATGAGTTGCGTGATCAACGGCAGCGCGCCGCCGAAGCCGGAGAAGAGTTTTTGAAAACGGGGGATGAAGAACACCAGCAGAAACGTCAGCACCCCCAGCGCCAGGGTCAGCAAGATGCACGGATACAACATGGCGCTCATCACCTTGGAACGCAGTTCCTTTTCCCGCGACTGGAAATCGGCGATTTGCGAGAGCACCACGTCCAGGAACCCGCCCGTCTCGCCCGCCTGCACCATGGCCACATAGACGCGCGGGAAAACCTCCGGCGATTTGGCCATCGCGTCGGCCAGCGACATGCCGTCCACCACCAGGTCGTGAATTTCCTTCCACTTGGCCGCGACCACCGGCGCCGCCGCTTCCCGGTAAAGAATCACCAGCGCCCGGCTCAGCGGCACCCCGGAGGCCAGCAGGGACGACAGCAACCGGGTGAAATTTTCCAGCGCCTTGCCGGACACCTTCTGCGGCTGGAGCGACAGGGAAAAACGCTCCGCGGCCGGCGCGGGGGGTTTTTGGACTCCCGCCGCGGCCTTTTTTTCAAACAGACCGACCGGGCGCAGGCCCAACGCCTCCATCTGGCGCAGCGCGTCGGGACGGCCCGGCGCATCCAACTGGCCTTCGGTGATGAGGCCGTCGGTCTTCAGTGCTCTGTATTGGAAGGTGGGCATTCAGAAGTTCCAAGTTCCAAGTTCCAAGTCCCAAGTTCCAAGGAAAATCCAAGCTCCAAGTTCCAAGACTTGCCGATGCCAATTTGAATTTTGGAGCTTGGGGCTTCTTTGGAACTTGGAACTTGGAATTTTCATTTCATCTCCCCAACGCGGCGCCGGTCGGCGCCAAGCTTGCCGTCGCATCCAGCGTTTCATTCCGGGTCACGCGCGCCACTTCCTTGGCGGTGGTCACGCTCAAGACTTCCTCGACGGTGGTGATGCCCAGCCGCACCAGCCGCCAGCCGTCTTCGGCCAGCGTCTTCATGCCGGCGCGGCGGGCGGCGTCGCGTATCTGGTCGGTCGAGGCGCTTTTCAGGATCAACCGCCGGATTTCATCGTCGCTGTCCATCCACTCGAAAATGGCGTGCCGGCCGAAGAATCCGGTGTTGCGGCACTCGCGGCAGCCGATCGAGCGGTAAATTGTCGCGTTGGCCGGCAGCCCCGCCTGCGCCTTGAAGGCCTGCGCCGTCGGCGAATGGTCCGGCTGTTTGCAATGTCCGCACAGCACGCGCACCAGGCGTTGTGCCAGCACGGCTTCGAGGGAGGAGGCGACCAGATACGGCTCCACGCCCATGTCCACCAGCCGGGTGAGGGCGCCGGGCGCGTCGTTGGTGTGGAGCGTGGAAAAGACCAGGTGGCCGGTCAGGGAGGCCTGCACGGCGATCTGCGCCGTCTCGGCGTCGCGGATTTCGCCGATGAGCACCACGTCCGGGTCGTGGCGCAGGATCGAGCGCAACCCGCGCGCGAAGGTCAGGCCGGATTTTTCATTGACCTGGATCTGGTTGACGCCCTTGAGTTGATACTCCACCGGGTCTTCGATGGTGATGATTTTGCGAACCGAGTCGTTGATGGCGTTGAGCGCGGTGTAAAGCGTCGAGGTCTTGCCGCTGCCGGTCGGGCCGGTGACCAGGATGATGCCGTGCGGCAGCTCGAGGACGCGCTGGAAACAATCCAGTTCGCGCCGGTCCATGTCCAGTTCCTTCATGCCGCGCAGGGTGGCGTTCTGCCGCAGCAACCGCATCACCACCGCCTCGCCATGCAGCATCGGTATCACCGAAACGCGGATGTCCACCTCGGCGTCCTCGATGCGCACCTTGATACGGCCGTCCTGGGGCAGGCGTTTTTCGGCGATGTTGAGGTGGCTCAAAATTTTCACGCGCGAGACGATGGCCGGCTGGAATTGTTTCAATTGCCCCGGCACCGGCACGTCCTGCAACACGCCGTCAATCCGGTAGCGGATGCGGAATTCGTCCTCGAAGGGCTCCAGGTGGATGTCCGAGGCGCGCAACTCGATGGCGTCCTTGAGGACCTGGTTGACGAAACGGATGATGGAGGCCTCGTCTTCGGCGGCGGAGTCGAGATTGGTGTCCTCGGCGTTTTCGTCCACGAACTGAAAGGACTTGTCCTCCTCCAGCGTGCCGATGGTGTCGGCGCCCACGCCCAGGCGTTTTTTCATTTCCCGTTGAATCGCTTCGCTGGAGGCGAGGACGGGCTTGAGGTTCAAGCCCGTCAACGTTTTCAGGGCGTCCAACCCCTGGGTGGCGAAGAGGCGGCTGGTGGCCACTTCCACCGTGCCGTTCAGTCGCCGAAGGGGCAGCAATTCTTCCTTGAGAAGGATACGGGCGGGAAAAAGGGAGAGAAGCTGACGGTCCGGCTCCACGTCGTCCAGCGTCGTGTAGGCCAGATCATACTCGCCGGCCAGCCAGCGCAGCACGTCCTCCTCGCCTCGCAATACGAGCTTGGAGGCGGCCAGGGCTTCGGCGTCGGCCGCCGAAAGTTGCCGGGCCGCGATCATGCGTTCCAGCAACGGCCGCGGCGGGGTTTCCTGGACGTCAGACGGACTCATAAACCTGCGTCAGCTTCTTCGTGGCGTTTTCGAACGGGTCACTCCAGCAGTCCCATCAAGGCCGCTTCGGCCTCCTGCTTGATCGAAAGGACCTTGCGGAGGTTTTCCTGCGCGTCGGTCAGTTTGGCCTGCTTTGCCTTCTGCGCAGCCTGGTACTTTTCCAACGCGGCCTTGATCTGGGTGTCAGGCGCGTTGTTGTCCACAGCCTGTTGCAAGGCTTCCGCTTCCGGGCTGGGAGGCGGGCCGAACCGGCGCGGGCGATCTGCGGGACCGCCACCGCGCGGACGGAACATCATCATCCTCATGCCCGGTCCGCCGAGGTCGCGTCGGGCGTCGAGGACTTTTTGAACCAGCGGTTGGACGGCGTTCCAATCGGTGTCATTGGTGAAACCGAGCCGGTCGCGGATGTTGTCCATCATGCGCTGCTGGAACTGGGCGGGGTCAAAGTTTCGAAAACGGCCAGGCCCGCCGCCCGGCCCTCCCGGTCCGCCATTGTCTTGCGCCATCAGGTTGCCGGTGCTTGAACACAAGGCCGCCACGGCGCCCCAGACGATGAACATTCGTTTTAGTTTGATCATACTGTGCTCCTGGTTTGCTGTTGTTTGATTGTCGTTGCTCTCACCTTGCGGAGGTCGCGTCGGTGCGCTCGCCGCACTGTCCCTTAAGACTGCAAGGCACGTGCCAAGTGCAAAAACCAGTGAAATCGGGTGTTTCAGCGCCGGTGGCCGCGCAATTGCTTCGCACCGGTCTCCGGCGCGCGCAGATTTTGCGCAGCGGCCGGTGCGGAAACGAAACTTGTCTGCCTGCCGCCGCCGTCCCATCTTCAACGCGAGCCCATGAGTGAAAAATTGGATTTCGACGTGGCCGTTCTCGGCGGCGGCAGCGCCGGTTACGCGGCGGCGCGAACCGCCGCCGGCGCCGGTCTCAAATCAGTGGTCATCGAGGGCGCCGACGAGCTCGGCGGCCTGTGCATCCTGCGGGGCTGCATGCCCACCAAGGCGCTGCTTTACATCTCCGAAGTGTTGCATCTGGCGAAGAATGCCGGGCCGTTCGGCGTCCGCGTACACAAGGCCGGCCTGGATTTCAAAAGGGCAATGGCGCGGAAAAATGCGTTGATCCGCGAGTTCGCGGAGAACCGGGCGCGACAACTGCAAGCCGGCACCTTCAAGTTCATCCGCGCCCGCGCGAGATTTCTGGATGCGCACACGGTGGCATTAACCCCCCGTCAAGGCAGGGAGTGTCACTCCGCGCGCGCCGCAGCCGAAAAAATGCAAGACGGCGCGCAGGGGACTGACGCGCCCTGCAAGCCGCGCCGATTGTCCGCCAAACACTTCGTCCTCGCCACCGGTTCGGCGGTCGCGCCGCCGCCCCTGCCCTCGCTTTCCGAGGCCGGCTACCTTACCAGCGACGACGCCTTGGCGCTGGAAAGACCGCCGGAATCGCTCCTCGTCCTGGGCGGCGGGCCGACGGCGTGCGAATTCGCGCAGTTCTTCGCGCGGGTGGGCGTCAAGGTCACGCTGGTGCAGCGCAGCGGACGGGTCCTGATGGAATTTGACGCCGACGCCGCGACTGAAATTGAAAGGGTCTTCCGCCGCGAAGGCATCCAGGTCTTCACCGGCACAAGGTTGCTGGACGCCAAACGAAAGGCGAA
The DNA here is from genome assembly GCA_028873125.1 of Verrucomicrobiota bacterium. Lineage (GTDB taxonomy): Bacteria > Verrucomicrobiota > Verrucomicrobiia > Limisphaerales > UBA11358 > UBA11358. The sequence continues at coordinate 64,416 of JAGWMQ010000003.1, forward strand.
ACTCAAGGTCGTCTCGTTCGAGCGCGGGAGCAAAACGGCCGCCGTTTCTGCCGCGGAAATCCTGTTCGCGCTGGGCCGCGTGCCGAACACCACGTCACTGGATCTGGGCAAGGCCGGGGTGCAGACCGAGCGCGATCGCATCGTCGCCGATGAATTCATGCAAACCAGCGCGCCGCACATCTATGCGGCGGGCGATTGCACCGGGCCGCATGAAATAGTCCATATCGCCGTGCAGCAGGGCGAAATCGCCGCTCACAACATCGCCCATCCGGACGCGCGGCGCGCCATGGACGGCCGGTTGCTGGCCGAGGTCGTTTTCACCGAGCCGCAGATCGCCTTCGTTGGCCTGACGGAAAAGGAGGCCGCGGCGCGCGGCCTCCCGTTTCTCGCCGCGAGTTATCCGTTCAACGACCACGGCAAATCGCTGATCATGGAGGCGAAGGACGGTTTTGTGAAACTGCTGGCCGATCCGAAGTCCGGAGAAATTTTGGGCGGCAGTTGCGTCGGACCGCTGGGCGGCGAACTCATCCACGAGATCGTGGCGGCGATGGCCAAGCGCATGACCGTGCATGAGCTCGCCGCCATGCCGCATTATCATCCCACGCTGGCGGAGATCTGGACCTACCCGGCGGAGGAATTGGCCGCAAAAATCCCGTGGCGATGAGCGGGCGACGTTCTGCCGGGTCGCGCGTGGCTCACCGTCATCCAGCCTGGAGGCCGGAAAGTCAGCGTTCCGGCAGGACGCCGTAATTCATGGCTGTCCGTTCCAGTTTATTCCAGGCTTCGTCAGATCGGCCGAGCGCGCCGAGCAGATACTCGCCCAGCCTCGGATTCGTCACGGCGAACTTGACCAGCGAGGGCGCGTCGGTCGCCGGCTTGCCCGCCGCGGTCGCGAACATGGCGACGCGCTCCGCTCGGGTGTGCAGGTTTTGGACCTGAACCAGATAGTCGAACCAGGCCGAACGGAAGTCCGCGGGGCAGTTCCGGACATCAATCGCCATCAGTCTCGGCAGGCCTTGCTTGCTCACAAGACCGGCCGGTCCATTTTCCGCTTCGAGCCTGGCGCGTTGCGCAAAGACAGATTCGATCGCGGACTTTTGTGTCTCAGACTTTGCACCATCTTGGGTAACGGAACAACCAGTCAGCGCCAAAGCGCCGACCGCGAGTAGGAGTGCGATGGTTCTTTTCACGGTGTGTTTTGTTGCATTGCGTTTTATGTTGAATTTTAGACTAACATTCGGCTGCGATTTTTCCTTTGTTTTTGCGCCATCCACCACAAGACCAGGAATGGGAGGATCCAAAACAAATTGAGCCAGAGCCAGTGCTCGTTGATGAAGAGCGCGCAGCGGCAAAACCAATGCGACTCAAAGGATTGCCGGGCGAGCTGGTTGTTGATCTGCTCCGCAAAGGCAAAGCGACCGATCGCAAAATCATGCGCCAGCGCGATGGTTCCAGCCGCCGCGTTCAATGCAATGGCCAGACCGCCAACAGCCTGCCAACCGGCGGCCAACCCGCCAAAAAACGCCCAGACGCCCAACGCAATGCCGCCAACAACGAAAATTCCCGCGGAAAGTCCGCCGATCGAGAGAACGCCGAGGGAGAATCCGCCGATGCTCAATGGCGCCATCGCCCAGGAGCCAAACGCAAACAGCCCGCCAATGGCGCGGTCGCCCATCGCAATCCACGCCTTGACCGGCCCCTTCAGAAGGCTGAACCGGTCGCCGATGCGGATGTGGACGAGGGGCAGTCCGAGCCATTTTGTCTGACTGCAGAACTCCCACGCCGGTTTGGGAAGCACGCCGGCGTGTTCCTTCGCCAGAATTCGGGCCAGATTCTGGCGGCGTTTCCCCGACGTGCCACAGATCCAAAGCGTCGGCAGATAAATCAAAACCAGTCCCGTGGCGAACAGGCCGGACATAAACGAACGGTCACTTTGGTTCCGGGACATCCACAAAGCCACCGCCGCAAACGGGAGGAACAAGCCCAAAGTGATCAGGCCGGCTTTCCCGAAAAGCGACCGGACCCGGGCGCGTTCTGCATCGGACTGCGCCCCGTCCAGAGCAACGCGGTAGGCGAGGTAATTGGGAAGAATGACCGCGAGCGGACCCATCAGCATCCCCAGCAGACCCGCTGCTCCAGTGGCTTTGGCCGAGGCGCTGCTTTTCGCGAGGGTGGCGCCCACGGTGGCCGCCTTGGCGGAAGTTGCAAGCCCGGGCAGCGAAGCCAGGACGGCGAGAGTAAAGGCCCTGTCCGGTTTCGTCCGCTCCAGCGCGCCCTCCACAAAGGCCAGCACCTGCTCCTGCAGCAATTTTCGCCCGCGCGAAAGACGCTGTTTTACCGTGTCCGCGGTCAGCTCCAGGTTCGCCGCCACGGCCTCCACGGATTGATGTTCACGGTAGAACAAAATCAATGGCTCACGATATAGTTCCGGAAGGCATTCGAGCGAGCGCCAGAGAATGGCCGCTTCCTCATTGCTGATGGCATGTTCGATGGGCAGCGGCTCCGGGGAACGGTTTTCGGCCGCGTCCTCCAGCGGCTCCGCCCGGTGGCTCGGTTCGCGGCCTTGTCGGCGCCGAGCGTTGTTGATGAGGTTGCGCGTGATGCCGCACAACCAGGCGCGCAGTTTCTCCGGCTCGCGCAAATTCGCCAATTGCTTCCACGCGGCGACAAAGGTGTCCTGCGCCAGGTCCTCGCTCTGGGTCAGGCTGCCGGTGGCGCTGTAAGCCAGCGAGCAAACCAGCGACTGGTAGCGGGCGACGATTTGACCGAAGGCGTCGCGGTGCCCCGCCAGACTGGCCCCCACCAATTCGGCATCCGGCGTTTCCGTCCTGACTGTCATTTGAGTGCTTGTCATAACGCCGCATCAGTGGCAAACGGAGGAGAAAAGGTGACGGCAAATCCAGACGACGGCCCTGGTCTCCTCCGCGCCGGGCTTTGGCGCGAAAGATTCATTCACCCCGGGAAGCCGCCCGCAAAACCTCCGCTCATTGGCTTTTCGGAGCGAACATTTGCCCGGCCATTTTCATGCCGGCGATCTGCAACTGGCGTTGCGCCCTTTGGAAATCTTGAAAGGCCGCAAGTTGCGCCGGCGTCAAAATCTGTTGCGCCCGCGTGAGCACTTGCTCGTCGTTCCGCTCCATTTCCCGGGTGAATGTCTCGATGTTTTCCCCGGTGAACATCGCCGCGTAATTGCCGCTGTCCAGGTTCTGCGGATCCAAATCCGCCGACCATTGAAAATCATTGCGCGCGTCGCCCATTGCCTGAATCAACTGCGCCTGCTGCTGTGCGCTCAACGCCGTCGGCGTCCCGGCCAGTTGGTCGCTGAACTGGCTGACGGCGGTCCGGTCGGGCACGGTTTTTTCATAAGTCTGCAACGCCTGATAATCTTCGTCGCCGAGCAGTTGCTGGATTTGATTCTCGGCGTCCTCGGTCCGGCTCCGGATCTGCCGGGCCAGCTCGGCGCGTTGCGAGGCGTCCAGGCTGCCGTCCAGCATTGAAAAGCCGGCGTCGGTCCCGGCAGACATTTTCTTTTCGAGCAGCGCTTTCAAGGCGGCGACCTGCCCGGGCGTCAGATTGAGTTGCTGAAACAGCGCCCCGTATTGCCGGTCAATCATCGGTCCCATGATGGCCTGCTGCTGCGACTTGATGAGTTCGCGCATCTTCGGGTCTTTGAACATCGCCGCAATCCCCTGCAGGGGATCGTTGGTTCCCGCCGCCAACGACCGTTTCAAGTGTTCGGATTGCCTGGATTCTTCGGCCACACTGGCCGAGGATTCGACGACCAACTGCTGCAGCATCTTCTCATTGGCCTCGGCGAATCGGGCGCGTTCAACCAGGTCGCTTTGCCTCCTGACCTCCGCTTCCACCGCCGCCAACCGCGCCCGGGTTTGGGCGAGTTGCGCGGCTTGGCTCCGAATTCTGGATTGGTCGCTCACGCCCCATGTGCCCAGCGCGACGACCGCAAGGGTCAACACGACGATGGCAAGATTTTTCATGGCCACTCTTGATGGGAATAATAGCACACCATTAGCGGATCGTCACCCTGAAGCCGGACGATAAAAGGGAGGCTGTGTCCTGCGGGGTCTGCCTCGGCCGCCGCTTCTCAAGCTGGAACAGCCGCCATCGCTTGGGAGTCGTCGGTGGGAACAGGCAACGTCCGCCCGGGGCAATTTTCCGCACCATCGAGTGTGTTTCGAATGAGCCGGGCGACCTGCTCCGGTTGGTAAGGCTTTGGCAGGAAGACAATGTCCTCCCCGGAAAAGTCTCTGCCCGAAAACGTCGGGCTGTAGCCGCTGGCGTAAATGATTTTGAGCGCGGGTTTGCGGCGTTTCAGTTCCCGGGCCAGGTCGCCACCGCTCATTCCGCCGGGCATGACCATGTCGGTCAGGAGCAAATCAACCTGGCCGCCGTTCTCCTCCCAGACGCGCAGGCCTTCGGCGCCGGAGGCGGCAATCAAGACGCGGTAGCGGTATTGTTGGAGAACTTCCTGCATCAGGTGAAGGACGCTGATTTCATCCTCGACCAACAGGAGGGTTTCAGGCCCGCCGCGGACGGCGCCGGACCCGGTTTGCGAAGCGGCGGCCTCGTCGCCGCTCTTTCCGGCTTCGGGCAGAAAGACCTTGAAGGTGGAGCCGGCGCCGACGCGGCTTTGGACTTCGAGCCAGCCGTGATGTTGCCTGACGATGCCGAAGACGGTGGCCAGTCCCAGTCCCGTTCCCCGCCCGATGTCTTTGGTGGTGAAAAACGGCTCGAATATCCGCTGGATCACGGCGGGAGACATCCCGCAGCCGGTGTCCGTGACGGTCAGACAGACGAACCGCCCGGCCCGCGCCTGGGGATGGCGCCGCACGTAATCGGCGTCAATGTCGGCGCTCTCGGTGGTCAGCGTGAGTTTGCCGCCTTGGGCCATGGCGTCGCGGGCGTTGACCGCCAGGTTCATCACGATTTGTTCGATGAGCGCCGCATCGGCCAGGATGCTGGGCAGAGGCGGCCGGCAGCAGATTTCCAGGACAATGTCGTCGCCCAGCATTTGCGGCAGCAGGGTCTTCAGATTTTCCAGGACGGCGTTCAGGTCGAGGATCCGGGCCCGGAAAATCTGCTTGCGACTGAAGGCCAGGAGATGCCGGACGAACCCGGCGGCGCGCGCGGTGGCGGCGGTGATTTGCCTCAACGATCTTGCCGCCTCCCCGCCGGGCGCGGCCGCGCTCAGCAGCAGTCCGGCGTGGCCTTGGATGACGGTGAGGATGTTGTTGATGTCATGCGCCACGCCGGCGGCCAACTGGCCGATGGATTCCATTTTCTGGGCCTGGCGCAGTTGCGCCTCCAACGCCAGGCGCTCGGTGATGTCTTCGATCGTGGCGACCAGGCCGTCAATGTCGCCGGCGGCGTTGAAGAGAGGCGCGGCGTTGGTGCAGAGCAGCGCGCGGCGTCCGTCGCGGAACTGCATCGCATGGTGAACATCATGCGCCGGATGGCCGGAGTCGAGGACCGCCCTCAACGACGGCGCCCGCCCCGCGACCTTGTTGCCTTCCATGTCCGTTTCCGTCCAGTCCAGAACCGAGGCCGTTTCCCCGCCGGCCGGGTTCCCGGCGCGCGTCAGGATCTCCCCGGCCCGGCGGTTGGCGAAGGTGATCAGGCCGGTGTGACTGGTGACGACGATGCCTACGGGGCTGGTCTCCATGATCCGGCCGATCAGGTCGCGCTCGCGCCGGAGAATTTCCTCGGCGCGTCTGCCCGCGATGGCATACCGGATGGCGCGCTCGAGCGTGTCCGCGTTCAACTGGCCTTTGACCAGATAATCGGCGGCGCCGGCCTTCGCCGCTTCCAGATCAATTTCATGGTCGTCCTGCCCGGTGAGCAAAATCATCGGCGGTGGATCGGTGAGAGTCCGCGCTTCGCGCAGCAACTCCAGTCCGGTCCGCCCGCCGAGACGATAGTCCAGGAGGCAGATGTCATAGGAACGGCGCTGGAGCGCTTCGAGCGCGGCGTCGTAGTTGTCCGCCCAGTCCAATTGATGCCGCCGGTCGCGGATTTGAGAGATCACCTCGCGGGTGATGACGTAATCGTCTTCATCATCATCCACCAGCAGGACCTTGATCGGATTGTCGGCCATGGCCTCTTCAGTTTTCGCCGGGCGGCAGTTCCACCACCTCGAACCAATATCGGCCCAGAACCTTGACCAGTTCGACCAGCGATTTGAACGTGACGGGTTTGGTGACGTAGGAATTCACGCCCAAGTCGTAGCTGCGGAGGATGTCCTCTTCGGCCTTGGAGGTGGTGAGCACGACAACGGGGATCCGGCGCAGCTCGGGATGGGCCTTGATTTCCTTGAGCGCCTCCCGTCCGTCCTTGCGCGGCATGTTCAGGTCCAGCAAAATCAAGCCCGGCAGGGGGGCGTGCTTCAATCCGGCGTATTTCCCGCGGCGGTGCAGATAATCCATGAGTTCTTCGCCGTCCTGGACGCAATCCAGCGAGTTGGCCAGCCGGTTTTCGGCGAAGGCGTCCAGCGTCAGTTTCCGGTCGTCGGGATCATCGTCGGCCAGCAGGATGGTGATCCTTTTTGCTTCCTTGTTCATGATTTCCTCAAGCGTTGGGCGCCGGTTTCGGGTGTGCCACCGGCAGGGTGACGATGAAGGCGGCCCCTTTTCCGGGCTGGCTTTTGGCCGTGAGGTCACCGCCATGGTGAAGGGCGATCTTGTGGGCGATGGCCAGCCCCATGCCGGTGCCCTCGTATTCATCACGGGTGTGCAGCCGCTGAAAAACATTGAAAATCCGGTCCAGATATTTCTCGTCGAACCCGATGCCGTTGTCGCTGACGGTCAACTGGCAAAGGTCCATGGGAGGCGCGCCGGGCGGGGTCTGGGGCGACACGCCGGAAACCATCCGGGCCTGGACTTTGACCACGGGCGGCTCGTCCGGACGGTGAAACTTGAGCGCGTTGCCGATGAGGTTCTGGAGGAGCCGCCGCAATTGCAGGGCCTCGCCGTCAATTAGCGGCAGCGCTCCCACCTCGACGCGACCGCGGGCTTGTTCAATCCGCGCCTCCAGATCGTTCACCGCCTCGCGGGCGATTTCCGCCAGGTCCACCGGCGCGAACGGTTGCGCCTTGGTGGTGACACGCGAAAAGGCCAGCAGGTCGTTGATGAGATTTTGCATCCGCGAAGCCGCCTTCTGCATCCGCCCCAGATAATCGCGGCCGTCCGGCGAAAAGGCGTCGGCGCACTTTTCCTTGAGGCGCTCGCCGAAGACGACGATTTTGCGCAACGGCTCCTGCAAGTCGTGCGAGGCGACGTAGGCGAAATCCTGCAGCTCGCGGTTGCTGCGCTCAAGCTGGGCGGCGAACTCGCGCAGCTTCGCCTCGCTCTGCCGCAGCGCCTCCTGGGTCATCTTCAATTCATGGATGTCGCGCGTGATGCCGAGCGTCCCCAGGATGCCGCCCCGCGCGTCGCGCCAGAGGACCTTGGTGCAGACGCGCCAGCGCCTGGCGCCCAAGGGGTCGCCGAGCCGGGGCTTGTATTGCTCCTGGTTGATGAGGGGTTTGCCGGATTCGAGGATCGCCTGTTCATCGGCGTGAAACTGCGCCGCCAGTTCGCGCGGAAAATAATCGAAATCACTCCTGCCCGTCATCTCCGCCGGCGACCGGGCACCCAGCGACTCGGCGTGCGCCGAGTTGTTCAGTAGGAAACGCCCCTGCCTGTCCTTCGCGTAAATGTTGTCGGGCAGGCTGTCAATCACCATCCGCAGCATGTCCCGCTCCTGCGCCAGCGCGGCGTTTTCCCGCCTCAAACGCGCGTTCTCCTGGGCCAGCCGGTCTGGAGCGCCGGCGGCCGCCTCGGCCTCAAACGAAAACTCCGGCGACGCATCCGGCAACGCGGGAGCGGTTTCCGACAGGCAAAAGTCATTCCCGTCAATCGTATTCATACCCGAACGCACACGACCCAGGCTGCAGACAGATCAGCCGGTTGGGAGCGAAGCAGGTTGAATGCCGGATTGCCGGACGCTGTTCAGGACTCCTCGCGATGTCCCCGGGGATTCAGACGTCGGTGAATTCCACTCCAACCTTTGCCTTTAAATCCGACACGAGGCGTCCTCAAATCATTCAGGCCAGGCCCGGACCGGTTTGAAGTCTTTCGAGGGCGTCTTCCACGTCGAGGCCGTGGAGTTTGAGAATTTTGTGCCGCGATCTGTGCCCGCGCACCAGCTCGATGCGGCCCCGGGGACAGTCCAGCTTTTCGGCGAGCAATTCGAGCAGCGCCTGGTTTGCCGCCGCGTCCACGGGCGGCGCGGTGACTTTGATTTTCAATTCGCCGCCGACCGCTCCGGCAATTTCGTTCCGGGAAGCGCGGGGTTGAAGCCTGACTGACAGCAGGGCGCCACCGGGCTGCGCGCGGAGAAAACCGCAAACGCCCATTGCCCCGGCAGTTTCGCCTGAACCGGTCATTTGTCCTCGGGATTCACGAATCTGAAAACCGCCGCCGCGAGCGCGCCGCCGGCCAGATTGGCGACCAGATAAACCCACAGGTCGGCCGCCTTCGCCAGGTGCAGGATGGTCAGGCCGGTGGCGACGGCCGGATTGAAGGCGCCGCCGGAAATGCCGCCGAACGCGAAGGCCATCACCGTCACGGTGAACCCGATCGCCAGGCCATAGTACGAGTTGCCCGCCGTGGCTTTGGCCGTGGCCGTGTTCAGCACGACATAGGCCAGGGCGAACGTGCCGACCAGTTCGGCGATGAGCGCGGGGAAGACCTTCATTTCCATCGGCGTCACCGTCGGGTCCCCCTTGAGCGCCAGGGTGAGGATCGCGGCCACGAAGGCCCCGGCGATTTGCGAGCCCATGTACGGGCCTACTTCGGAGGAGGGACAGCGTCCGCGCAGCCAGACCGCCAGGGTCACGGCCGGATTGTAATGCCCGCCCGACACGTGGCCGCCGGCATAGACCATGATCATCAGCGCCGAGCCGATGGCCAGCGGCGCAATCACGCCCGGGTCGGGATTGATGACCGTCATGCCCACCGTCAGAACCAGAAAGAAGGTGCCGATGAATTCCGTCAGGTATTTTTTCATAGAACCGGATCCGTTTGCCCGAGCTTAAATGAACTTTGATAAACCCGGCCAGAAGAAATTTTGAAGTTTTTCGCGCAGGCCGCGCGGAAAAAGCCCCGCTCCGAAATTGTTGTCCCGGGCAAGGAAGGCTAGATTGTCGGCATGAAAACTTCTCCGCTCGTTTTGCCGGCATCGTTCCTCCTGTGCCTCGCGGCCGTCGCCGGACTTTCCCAGACGGTTCCCGTCCCGGAAAATCTCCAGCGGCTCGTCGCCCAGGAAGACACCGACGGCGACAAAAAAATCACCGTGCATGATCACGTTCAACCCTTTCAAATTCAGGGCGCCAACGGCGCGACGCTGGCCGTGGTCAAGGGCGTTTATCCGCTGTCGGTGCTGCTGCAGGAATTGAAACGCGCCGAGCACCAGCACCGCCTGAAGATCCGGATGAGCGGGCTCAAACTCCACGAATCCGTCGTGGACCGCACCCACCGGCTCATCCGCCAATATTATTGGGACGCCCTGACCAGGCGGATTGACGCGTCGCATCTGGACCAGGTGGTTCACGACCCGAAGGTTCAAGCGAAGGAAGATTACCTTTACGTGCCCGCTTCCGACACCAATGCCGTTCGTTACTTTCAAAGCATCGAAAAAACCGCGGACGCCAAAGGCCGTTGGCCGGCGTTGAAGGTGGTCCTGCTGCCTTCGCCGGACAAAATCACCGGCGAATTCGTCCGTGAACTGGACGGGGAACACGGCCTGTTGAGCCTGGCGCTGGAAACCAACGCGGACGGAAACATCGTCGGCGTGCCCTATGTCGTCCCCGGCGGGCGGTTCAACGAGCTGTATTACTGGGACAGTTATTTCATCGTGCTCGGCCTGCTGCAGGACGGGCGGCGGGACCTGGCGCGCGGCATGGCCGACAACCTGCTCTATGAAATGCGGCACTACGGAAAAATTCCGAACGCCAACCGCACCTATTATCTCACGCGCTCGCAGCCGCCGTTTCTGACCTCCATCCTCCGCGCGGTGTATGAGGCCGGCGCGGCGGACAAGTCGTGGCTGGCCGCCTCGCTGAAAACCGCCGTCGCCGAATACGAAAACGTGTGGATGGGCCGGGACCGGCTGGTGAAAATCGGGCCTTACAAATTGAATCGTTATTACGGTTCCGGCATCGGCCCGTGTCCCGAGGTGCAACCCGGCGGCTATGATGATCAAATTCAGCCGTGGCTAGCGCGGGCGAATGCCGGTTTGGAGCGCGGCGACGTGTCGCCTCTTTCAAAGCGCGGACATGTCCGCGCACTCCAAACGCCGCTGACGCCGTTCCGCTTTTTGAACGAGTTTCTTTATTGCGGAAAATTTTCCGGGCTGAAGGCGAACGGGATGACCTTGAGGTGGTTCTTCACGAACGACCGCGCCGTCCGCGAATCCGGCCACGACACCACGCATCGTTTCGACGACCGCACCACGGATTTTGTCCCGGTGGACCTGAACTCGCTGCTCTACAAATACGAGACGGATTTCGCCGACGTTCTGGAAACCGAGTTCAGTGGAAAACTGCCCAGCCTCGGAAGGAATTTCGGCAACGCGGCGTACTGGCGGCGGCAGGCGCAACTTCGGAAGCGGGCGATGATCAAGCTGATGTGGGACAACCAGCGCGGGTTTTTCTTCGACTACGATTTCGTCCATCACCGGCGCTCGACCTACATCAGCGCGACCGGATTGTATCCCCTTTGGGCGAAACTGCTCGACGCCAACAATCCGGCGGAACGCGTCGACGCGCGGCGGATGGTCGCCTATGCGCATGAAAAATTGGAAGAACCATTCGGCTTGGCGGCCAGCGCGGAGGAATCCGTCGCCGCCGCGCGCACGCACGATCCGCGGCAGTGGGATTATCCCTACGGCTGGGCGCCGCATCAAATGCTGGCCTGGCAGGGGATCAAGAATTACGGCTTCGATGCCGACGCCGAGAGCCTGGCCTACCGCTGGCTCTACTGCGTCGCCAAAAACGCGCGCGACTACGACGGCGTGATCCCGGAAAAATACAACGTCGTGACCGGCTCGCACGCGGTGTTCGTCGAATACGGAAACGTCGGGACCAAGTTCGACTACATCACGCCCGAAGGTTTCGGCTGGATGAACGCCTCGTTCGAGGTGGGGCTGACGTTCCTCTCGCCGCGGCGCCTGGCGGATTTAAAGACATTGAGACCGCCACCGGAAGTGACGCGGTAGATTGATCTTTGCCGGACCTCAGCAGGCTCCAACCTTCCAAAAATGCATAAGGTTCTTGACAGAATTGCAGGCTGATGGTATTAGAAATTAGTTTGTTCGAGGGCCGTTCAGAGGGTCGCCGGGAGACCCGAAACTGTGAGGATTAGGAGGTCAATTGGGTGGTCAATCCATGTTTTACAGACGGTTGCCTTCGGTCGGCGGGAAAAACCGGCTGCCGATCATGGCCTTGCGCGCGGGAGTGTCGGCCGGTTCGGTTGTTCCAGTTGTCACACCGCCTCACTCCGCACTCCCGTCTTCCGGCGCCCGAACAACTCTCCGCCTCGCATCAAACTTTGGAAAAACCCAACGCAACCCGAAACCAAGCATTATGAAAACCAAATTCAACCGTATCCTCCTTGCCACCGCAGCCCTGTCACTGCTGTGGGCCGGATCCGTCCATCTCCGGGCGGCAACCACAACCCTCTTCGTTACCAACACCGCCGACAGCGGTCCCGGTTCGCTGCGCGCCGCCCTGGCCGGCGCCGGCGACGGCGACACCATTGATGCGACCGGCGTCTCCGGCACGATCATCCTGACCAACGGCCAACTGGCCGTTTCCAGGGGCGTGACGGTCCTCGGCCCCGGCGCCGCCGTGTTGACGGTGAGCGGCAACCACGCCTCGCGCGTGTTCAACGTCACCGGCGCCAACGTGACCATCCGCAGCCTGACGATTGCCGACGGTCAAAGCGCCCAGAGCGGCGCGGGGATCAACGCCAGCGGCAACTCTGGCAGTGTCATAGCCGTCACCGATTGTATTTTCACCAACAACGGCACCTTGCTGGACGGCGGCGGCATCTGCGACAATCCCGGCGTCACAATGACGATCAGTAATTGCACTGTCTCCGGCAATAGCGCGACTGGCGCGGGTGGCGGTATCGTCAATAACAATTCAACTGTGACGCTCGTCGCCAGCACCATGACCGGCAATTCGGCCAACCTCGGCGGCGCCATCTTCAACGAAGGCGCCTCGCCCAGCGGCACGCTCACGATCCTCGCCAGCACCTTGAACAATAACTCAGCCAATTACGGCGCCGCCATTTACACCGGCAGCGGCGGCTCGGGCAACGCGACGGTGACGATCGCCAGCAGCACCCTCAGCGACAACTCGGGGCACGAAAGCATCAACAATGACTGCTATTGGGGAGGCACTGCGACGTTAAAAATCAACGCCAGCACTTTCAGCCATGAAAAAATTTTCAACGACGGCGGGACGCTGGAGACCGGCGACACTATCTTCAACGCCTGCGTGCCGCCTTCGGCTGCAAACTTGATCAATAGAGGAGGCGCGATTACGTCCTGCGGTTACAACCTCAGCAGCGATGACGGTGGAGGTTTCCTGACCAATGCGACTGACCAAATCAACACTGATCCCAAACTCGGCTCATTGCAGAACAACGGCGGCCCGACGCCCACCCATGCGTTGTTGGCCGGCAGTCCGGCCTTGGACAAGGGCAAACGCGATGCCGTCCAGGCGCTGGCCGTCAACCTTGACCAGCGCGGCTTTGCCCGACCGGTGGACGATCCTTTCCTGGGCAATGCCGCGGGCGGCGACGGCAGCGACATCGGGGCGTTTGAATCCCAGAGCGGCACGGACACCGATGCCGACGGGTTGCCCGATTCTTGGGAACTGACCTATTTCGGCGGTTTGAGCACGTGCGCCACGGACGACCCCGACGGTGACGGGCAGAACAACCTGTTCGAGTACGTCGCCGGACTGAATCCCACCAACCCGGCTTCCGTCTTCCAGGTGCGAGTTGAAAATGTGACCGGCCAGCCGGACCAAAAGAAGCTGACTTTCAAGCCGTGGGTTAGCGGCCGGACCTATACGCCGGAATTCACGACCAACTTGACCGCCGCCTTCGCTCCGTTAACTGGCGACACAACTTCGGTAACCAATGACACCGAAGTCGTCGTTACCGACCTCAATGCCGGCGGAGCGGCAAGATACTATCGCATCCGACTTTCCCTGCCGTAGCCTGATTGGTTCCGGGAGGCAAAAAGGCGCCGATGAGCTCTGCGCCTTTTTCATTTGTAGCGTCGCGTCGTGAGCGGCGGGTGGGGTCGCTCAAAAACCGCCGCTGCAACTACACGTTGTAAGTGCCGCTGGCGGTTGCGCCGCCGTGGCCGGTCCAGTTGGTGTGGAAAAATTCGCCGCGCGGCTTGTCCACGCGCTCGTAGGTGTGCGCGCCGAAATAGTCGCGCTGCGCCTGCAGCAGGTTCGCCGGCAATTGCGCGCTGCGGTAGCCGTCGAAAAAGGCCAGCGCGGTGCCGAAGGCGGGCGCGGGGATGCCGCGTTTGGCCGCGGTGGCCACGACGTTGCGCCAGCCCTTCTGGCAGCGCTTGATCTCGCCGCGGAAATAATCGTCCAGCAGCGGGTTCGTCAGCCTGGGATTCCGGTCGTAGGCCTCCTTGATCTTGCCCAGGAACCGGGAGCGGATGATGCAGCCGCCGCGCCACATGAGCGCGATGCCGCCGTAATTGAGGTTCCATTTGTATTCCGCCGCCGCGGCGCGCATGAGCATGTAACCCTGCGCATAGCTGACGATCTTCGAGGCGTAAAGCGCGTCGCGGACGTCGGCGACGAATTGCTTTTTCCTGGCGTCGTTTTTGGCGATGGCGGTGAGCGCCGGACGCGGGCCTTTCAATTTTTTCGCCGCCTTGACGCGCTCGTCCTTCAGCGCGGAGACGCAGCGCGCGTAAACCGCCTCGGCGATGAGCGTGATGGGCATCCCCAGATCGGCGCTGTTCTGCACCGTCCATTTGCCGGTGCCCTTTTGTCCGGCGGCGTCGAGAATCTTGTCCACCAGCGGCGCGCCGTCGGAATCCTTGTAGGCGAGAATGTCGCGCGTGATTTCGACGAGGTAGGAATCGAGTTCGCCCTGGTTCCATTCGGCGAACACGTCGTGCATCTCCGGCGCCCCCAGGCCGAGGCCGCTTTTCAGGATGTGGTAGGCCTCGCAGATCAACTGCATGTCGCCGTATTCGATGCCGTTGTGGACCATCTTGACATAATGGCCGGCGCCGTTTTCGCCCACCCAATCGCAGCACGGGACGCCGTCGGCGGTCTTGGCGGCGATGCCCTGGAAAATGTCCTTCACGTGCGGCCAGGCGACCGGCGAGCCGCCGGGCATGATGCTCGGGCCGCGCCGCGCGCCTTCCTCGCCGCCGCTCACGCCGGTGCCGATGTAGAGCAGACCCTTGCCCTCGACGTATTTGGCGCGGCGGTTGGTGTCTTCAAACAGGGAATTGCCCCCGTCAATGAGGATGTCCCCCGGTTCGAGCAGCGGCAGCAGGTGTTCGATGAATTCGTCCACCGGCGGCCCGGCCTTGACCATGAGCATGACCCGGCGCGGCTTTTTCAGCAGCGCGACCATTTCCTGGAGGGAATGGGCGCCAATCACTTTCGTGCCCTTGGCTTCGTTGGCCAGGAAGTGGTCCACCTTTTCGACGGTGCGATTGAACGCGACGACGGTGAAGCCGTGGTCGTTCATGTTCAAAATGAGGTTCTGGCCCATGACGGCCAGCCCGATGAGTGCGATATCAGCGTTTGGTTCCATAAAATTAAAAAAAGCAGATTCCACCATACAACAAAGCCCGCCCGCGGCCAGCAGTTTTTTGGCGGAAACGGGCACGGGATGGCCCAACCCGGATGGAAAACGGCCGCGCGGCGCAAGTCATCCCGCGTCCGGGCGGCGCTGAAGCAATTGAAGAATGCGCTGTTGAAGACGCGGCAAATCCAGCGGCTTGGTGAAGAAATCGTCCGCCTGCATGACCGCGGTGCGTTTGGTCACGCCTGCCGACAGCGCGCTCATGAAGATGACGGGGATTTTTTTTGTGGCCGGCTGGCGCCGCAGGATTTCGCAGACCGACAGGCCGTCGAGATCGGGCAGCAAAATATCCAGCAGGATCAAGCTGGGCTTGAACTGGCGCGCCTGGCTCAATGCGTGTACGCCGTCGTAGGCCACGAGAAACTCGCAGCCCAGGCCGGCCAGCCGGAACTGCACCAGTTCGGTGAAATCCCGCTCGTCGTCCACAATCAAAATGCGCGGCGCCATCGTGGCCAGCGTAAACCATCCCGCGCCGGGACCGATGACCGGGCGGTGAAGTCTCGGTGACAAATCGGAAACGGCGCCGCGGCCAAAAAGCTTGTTCCGAGAACGGAGCTGTGGCAGGTTCCGGCAAAAATGCCAACTCGACAGGGGTCCATCCATCTGTTCCGGCTCTTTGGGATTGACGTCTATCTGCACTGGGCCTGGTTCCTGGCCGCGGCGTATTTTGTCAACGAGGCCCGCGGCTACTCGTCCCCCGTTTGGAGCGTGCTGGAGTGCCTCTCGCTGTTTCTGATCGTGCTCATCCACGAATTCGGCCACCAACTGGCCTGCCGGCAGGTGGGGGGCCAGACCAGCGTCATCGTCCTCTGGCCGCTGGGTGGCGTGGCCTACGTCAACCCGCCCCAACGTCCCGGCGCGCAACTCTGGAGCATCGCGGCCGGGCCGCTGGTCAACGTGGTCCTGTTCCCGATTTTGAGCATCCTGTTCTGGCTGGGCACACAAATGAGCGGGCCGGGTGTGGCGCCCGACTGGCTCACGTTCTTGAGAAACGTGTGGGTGATCAATCTGGTCCTGCTGATTTTCAACATGCTGCCAATTTATCCGCTCGACGGCGGGCAGATTTTGCGGTCGCTGCTGTGGTTTGTGGTCGGGCGCGCCAACAGCCTCCTGGCGGCGAGCATCATTGGTTTCGCCGGCGTGGCGGTGTTGATCGGCCTGGCGCTGCTGGCCCGCGACTTCTGGCTGGGCATCATGTGCGCCTTCATCCTCCTGAATTGCTGGGGCGGCTTGATGCAGGCGCGCTCGCTGGCCCGCGTGGCTAACGCGCCGCGGCGCGAGAGCTTTGCCTGTCCCAACTGCAGGACCCCGCCGCCGCGGGGCGCATTCTGGCGCTGCGGCCGATGCCGGCAGCCGTTCGACACCTTTGAGACGCAGGGCGTCTGCCCGCACTGCGGCGTGCAGTATTCGGCCACCTCCTGTCCGGAGTGCGGCAGCCTGCGACCGTTCAGCGAGTGGGAAAGTTTCGGTCAAACCCCGCCGCCATCCTGAGAGAAACGGCCGTCGTGTCGCGATCCGGATGAATAGAGATGGCGTCCCGCCGGCCTTCCCGGCCTGAAATCTACTTCAACTTCGCCAGCGCCGCCTTGACGGCCTCGAAGTTCGGCAAATCCTTGGGCGTGGGGGTCCGCTCGCCGTATTGCACCACGCCGTTCTTATCAATCACAAACGCCGCGCGCGCCGCCGTGTCCCCGATGCCGGCGAGCATGGGGAACACCACGTCGTATTTCTTGATGACCTCCTTGTTCAAGTCGCTGGCGAGGGTGAGGCTGATCTTTTCCTTCTGCGCCCAGGCCTCCTGCGCGAACGGCGTGTCCACGCTGATGCCGATGACGCCGGCGTTGAGGCCGGCATAGGCGTTCAGGCCGGCGCTGATGGCGCACATCTCCTGGGTGCAGACGCTGGTGAAGGCCGCCGGAAAAAACAGCAGCACGGTGTTTCTCTTGCCGAAGTTGTCGCTCAACTTCACGTCCACCAGGCCGGAGGCCTGTTTGGATTTGAGGGTGAAATCGGGAGCCTTGGAGCCGACTGGGATTGCCATAGTTTTGTTTTTGATTTGTGATGTGTGTGGTTTGGGAATTGCGAATGGGCATTGAGTTAATGGCCGTTTGCCTGAAATTCAATGGCCGTGACCAGACCGAGGTCAACAATCGAAAATTGTTCTTCGCCATGAAAAACGATAGCCGTGCGACCACCGGGGCTGATGGACAAAAATTCGGGATGCGGCACCGGAATGAGTTTGCCATCCGTCAGCCGAAACGAAAACGGCTGAAAGGGTTCCCGGCGTAGCACTTGTTGAACGGCATCCTTTGTCACGCGAAAAGTATGTCACGCCAGGGCGGGCAAATCAAGAGTTCAGCGCGCTTAAAACCTCCGCGGCGTGTTGGTCCGGCTTGACCGACGGCCATATCTTCCGGATGCGCCCGTCCGGCCCGATGAGGAACGTCACGCGGTGGGTGCCCAGGTATTTGCGGCCCATGAAACTTTTCTCTCCCCAGACGCCGTAGGCGGTGACGATTTTTTTGTCCTCATCGGCCAGCAGCGTGAACGGCAGTTTGAATTTTTCCACGAATTTGTCGTGGGACTTCACCGGGTCCGTGCTGACGCCCAGCACCGCCGCGCCGCGCTTTTTGAATTCGGCGAAATGGTCCCGGAAGGCGCAGGCCTCCTTGGTGCAGCCGGGCGTGTCGTCCTTCGGATAAAAATAGAGGATGACGTTTCCGCCCTTGAAATCGGCGAGAGACACGCGCCCCCCTCCGTTGGTGTCCGCCGAAAAATCCGGGGCGATGTCGCCTTCCGTCAGCTTCAACTGTATTTCCTTGGCCATAGATTCAGCCATAGAAGAGCACAGATTCACCCGAATGAAAATGAAAAATCCGGCGCTTCAAAATCGGGGGTCCCGCGTCGTCAAACCGTGGCCTTGGTTTTGGCCGAGCTGGCCGGGTGCGAGCCGAGTTGTTTGACGCCGTCGAACACGTACAGCAGGCCGGAAACGCCCGTGAAGACCGCCGCGCCCAGCGCCCAGGCGTGCAACCAGTAGGTCCCGCCGCCTTGGTCCCACCGCATCAGGATCCAGATCACGACGGTCATCTGCAGCACCGTGGCGCACTTGCCGGATATGCGCGGCCGCACCTTGACCCTGCCGACGGTCATTTGAATGACCACCAGGCCGATGAGCAACAGCAGGTCGCGCCCGATGATCGTGCCGGTGAGCCACAGGGGAATCTGTCCCAGATACGGCCCGTGATTGAAGCTCAAGGCGATGATGGCCGACACCAGGAGCAATTTGTCGGCCAGCGGGTCGAGAATCGCGCCCAATTCGCTCTTTTGATGGTAGTGCCGGGCGATGTAGCCGTCCACGCCGTCGCAGCCCGCGGCAATCGCAAAGACCACCATCGCCGCCAGGCGGTGCAGTTCGTTGCCCGTCTCCAGGTAGTAAATCAATTCGACGACGAAAAACGGGATCAGCAGAATGCGCAGAATCGTGATCTTGTTGGCGGTCGTCATGGAGAAAAATTATGGGACTAATTACGCGACTTTGCACGCAAGGAATTTCAGGCCCTGGAGGGCGATTCGCATCGCACGCGGCTGGATTTTGCGCTTTACCTCCGGAGGGCGTCCTCCCATTTTCGATCTGATGAATTTCCAGTTCCCTTTGCTGCGCGCGACGCTCGTCCTCGCCTGTCCCGCCCTGAGTGTCCCCGTTGCGAATGCCGCCGATTCGACCGCCCATCCATCACCGCTGCCGCACGCGGCCGCCCCCGCCCGCGGCAACGGCGGCCCGGTGGTCCGCGCCCCGACCGGACACGTTTCGAACTACGATGAATCCAAGGTGGGCACTTATGTCCTGCCCGACCCGCTGACGCTGGCCGACGGCCGGCCGGTGCGCGATGCCGCCGACTGGTTTAAGCTGCGCCGGCCTGAGCTGCTGAATTTGTATCGCACCCGCATTTACGGCCGCGTGCCGGCGCGCGCGCCAGGAGTCACGTTCACCGTCATCGGCAGCACCCACGTTATGAACGGCCTGGCCATCCGCAAACACGTCGTCGCCCGGTTCGGTGACCGGCCGGATGGCCCGCGGGCGAACTTGGTTTTGTATCTGCCAGCCCAAGCCACCGGCCCGGTCCCGGCGCTGCTGCACCTGACCTTCTTCGGTGATCCTTCCCTGAACGCCTCGCCGACGAACACGCTCAAAGGCACTCCACCGCATTCTCGCTTCAACGAATTGGGGCCCATCGCCGACATTTTGAAGCGCGGTTACGGCTACGCCGTGGTTCGTTACACGGAAATCCAGCCGGACGCGCGCGGCACCTGGCAAAAGGGCGTCATCGGCCTGGCGTTGTCGCCCGGCCAGAACAAGCCCGCGCCGGACGAATGGGGCGCGATCAGCGCCTGGGCGTGGGGCGCCAGCCGGATGCTCGATTATCTGGAGCAGGAGCCGGCCGTGGACGGTCGTCGCGTGGCGCTCATCGGCCATTCCCGTCTGGGCAAGGCCGTCCTTTGGGCGGGCGCGCAGGACCCGCGCTTCGCCATGGTCTTTTCGAGCTGCTCCGGGGAGATGGGCGCCGCGCTGGCCCGCCGCGACTACGGCGAAACGGTGGACGACATGGCCGCGCATTTCCCGTGGCAATTCGCCGGGAATTTCCAAAAATATTCCGGCCATTGGAGCCAACTGCCCGTGGACGCGCACCTGTTGATCGCCCTCAACGCCCCGCATCCGGTCTTCATCACCGGCGGCACCGGCGATCAATGGGCCGACCCGCGCGGCGAATTTCTGGCCGAGGCGGCCGCCGGCCCCGTTTACCGCCTGCTCGGCAGACAGGACCTCGGCACAACCCGGATGCCGCCGCCGGACACCCCGTTGATGGCGGGCGACCTGGCCTTCAACTACCACACCGGCGGCCACCGGATCACCGACGCGGAATGGAAACTGTTCCTGGATTACGCCGACCGCTATTTGAAGCCGGCGCCGCAAAAATAAAATCCTCCGACAACCCGGATTCCCTCTTGCCAAACGCGCGGTTTCTTCGCTCAATTTTGCCTGCCAATGAAAAATCCTTCCGACAAACCGCTCGTGGGCGTCTTGATGGGCAGCGATTCGGACTGGCCGGTGATGAAGGCCGCGTCCGACGCGCTGGCCGAATTCGACGTCACCAGCGAGGCCCGGGTCATTTCCGCCCATCGCGCGCCGCGGGACCTGCAGCGATACGCCGCCGGCGCCGCGGAGCGCGGCCTGCGCTGCCTCATCGCCGGCGCGGGCGGCGCCGCGCATCTGCCGGGCGTTGCCGCCGCGTTCACCACGCTGCCGGTGATCGGTGTGCCCATCGAGAGCAAATCGCTCAAGGGCCTGGACTCGCTGCTGTCCATCGTGCAGATGCCGCCGGGGGTGCCGGTGGCGACGGTGGGCATCAACGCGGCCCGCAATGCCGGACTCCTGGCGGTGCAAATTCTGGCCACGGGCGACGCGCGGCTGCAGCAGGCGTTGCTCAACTTCAAGCAGAAGCTCGCCGACGAATCCCGCGCCAAGAACCAGAACCTCGCGTGAGACATTGAAAGGCAACGGCGTTGAGACGGAGGGAGGCTGAAGAGGTCAACGCGTTGCCCAACTCCCTTTGGACAATCGCGCCGGCTCCTGCTATTGTCCGCGCGATTTTATGCGTTCGGAAAATCATGAAGCTGCCGCGCCGTCCGATTTCATCCGCGACGTCGTGGCCAGGCACGTGGCGGAAGGGAAACACCCGCGGATCCACACCCGCTTTCCGCCGGAGCCGAACGGTTATCTGCACATCGGCCACGCCAAGAGCATCTGCCTGAACTTCGGCATCGCGCGCGAGTTCGGCGGCATTTGCAATCTGCGAATGGACGACACCAACCCGGCCAAGGAGGACGTGGAATACGTGGAGTCCATCGAAGAGGACGTGGAATGGCTCATCGGCGGCTGGGCGAGCGACAGTTACGGACTCAAGCCCAGGGGCAAGACCCCGGAAACGCAACCGGTGAACGGCCGGCCGGATTTTCACCTGCCCGCCGTGGCCGGTCGGACCCATGCCGACGCAACGCTGGAACCGTTCTACGCCTCCGACTACTTCGACCAGCTCTGCGAATACGCCGTGGCGCTGATCAAGAAGGGCAAGGCCTTCGTCTGCGATTTGACGCCGGACGAGACGGACGAATACCGCCGCCAGGCCAGGGAAAGCCCGTTCCGCCACCGCGGCGCGGACGAAAACCTGGATTTGTTCACGCGCATGAAAAACGGCGAATTTCCCGACGGCGCGCGCACGCTCCGGGCCAAGATTGACGTGGCCTCGCCGAACGTCTGGTTGCGCGATCCGCTGCTCTACCGCATCCGCCACGCCGAGCATCATCACACCGCCAACAAGTGGTGCATCTACCCGATGTACGACTTTGCGCACTGCCTGAGCGATTACCTCGAAGGCATCACGCACAGCATTTGCACGCTCGAATTCGAAGTCCACCGCCCGCTTTACAACTGGATCCTCGAAAGCCTCGACCTGCCGCGCCCGCTCCCCAGGCAATACGAGTTTGCGCGCCTCTCGCTTGGCTACACCGTGATGAGCAAACGCAAGCTCATGCAACTCGTGAACGAAAAGCTCGTCTCCGGCTGGGACGATCCGCGACTGCCGACCATCTCCGGCATGCGCCGGCGCGGGGTGACGCCCGAAGCGTTGCGCGCCTTCGCCTACAACATCGGCATCACCAAATACAACGGCATCACCGACGTGGCCGTGCTCGAACACGCCATCCGAGAGGACTTGAACAAACGCGCGCTGCGCCGGCTCGCCGTGCTGCGCCCGCTCAAAGTCGTCCTGACGAATTATCCCGAAGGCAAGGCCGAGCAACTGGACGCCGTCAACAATCCGGAGGACCCGGGCGCCGGCACGCGGAAAATTCCTTTCAGCCGTGAATTGTTCATCGAGCGCGACGATTTCATGGAAATGCCGCCGCCGAAATTCTTCCGCTTGAAACCGGGCGGCGAAGTGCGCCTGAAATACGCCTATATCATCAAGTGCAACGAGGTGGTGAAGGACGCCGAGGGCAACCTCACCGAATTGCGCTGCACCGCCGACCTCGACAGCAAGAGTGGCGGGGCCGCGGCGGCGCGCAAAGTCAAAGGAACGATTCATTGGGTCAGCGCGGCGCACGCGATTGACGCTGAATGCCGCCTTTACGACCGGTTGTTCACCGAAGCCGAGCCGGAGAAGGACGGACGCGACTTCAAAACCGTGCTGAACCCGCGCAGCCTGGAAGTGGTGACGGCCAAGTGCGAACCGGGCCTGAAGGACGCAAAGCCCGAACTGCGCTATCAATTCGAGCGGCTCGCTTACTTTGCGCTCGATAAGGACAGCGCGCCCG
This sequence comes from Verrucomicrobiota bacterium, assembly GCA_028873125.1. Classification (GTDB taxonomy): domain Bacteria; phylum Verrucomicrobiota; class Verrucomicrobiia; order Limisphaerales; family UBA11358; genus UBA11358. The sequence continues at coordinate 86,708 of JAGWMQ010000003.1, forward strand.
GCAGGCCCGTCTTTAACCGAACGATTACTTTGAAAGACACCTGGGCGAAGAAAACGCAAAAGGGCTGATGCGCAAACGAACTCCTGGTTGATCCTGGCGCAGCCCGGGTGATTGTTATAAGCAACGGAACTGCTGATGTCGCAAGCGGGCGAAACCGCGCGGCACGATTGACCAATGTTACCGCGGCACGCGCAAGAGATGAGAAGCTTGCGACAATTGCGCCGCCGTTGGGCCAGCGTCTTAGGTCAAGAAATTTGTTGAAAGAATTGGTCGTGTTTTGCGATGAACCATGTGGAGCATCCTGATCGAGAAAGCCCGGACCGGCCACAGGCTAATTGCCGTTTTTCACGCAATGCGCCTGAGGGTGGATTATCGTCTGGAAAAGCGTTCGTAGCGCGCATCAGCCACGCTGGGTGAATATTCCTCTCTCCGGAGCAGGCCTGGTGACAGGGGCGGAGCCAAGCTGAAGTATTTGGGAGGCGTCTGCCGGGCCGATTCCTCGCGACCCGGATCCCTCGTGAATTGGCTCTGGCCGCCGCACTCCAAGACGGCAGGCGGGGTTTGTGAATCCAAAACAAAAAGCCCCTTCCGGTTTGAGCGGAAGAGGCGCGTGGTTCTAACTCAAATTAGAACTGATAGATCAGGTTCAGGGCCAACAGGAAGTCATTGTCCCTGAACGCGGCGCCGGCTGAGTTGGCTCCGAATGCATTTCCATGTTCAACATGATCCCAACGGAATTCCAACCGGCTGATTACATTTGCCCAAAGGTTGTATTGGGCGGTGGCCGTGAGTTCTTCCGCCGCGTTACCCGGATGTGCGGCAGTGTCATAGAGACCGCTGCCGTCGCTGGAAACATACTCACCGCGAAGGTTTAGGCTCAACTTATCCGTGGCTTGATAACTGCCATACCCACCAATAACCCATGTGTTGTCATTGCTCGGATTGGTTGAACCGGTGCCGGCGCCATTGTGGAGGTCATCGTAGTCAAACGCCGCGCCGACCTTCAGAGCCGTCGCCGGCGTCGGAATTGTGGCATCAGCATGAAAAATAGTGTAGCCGTTGCCTGCAGAACCTACCTTAGTGCCGCCAGTACCTGGAATGGCGGTGCCAGTAGCGGAAGAGTTACCAGCAGAATCAATCACACCTGCCGTGAATGTCGCGCCCTGCATCCAGCCGGCGCTGTCCGGCGCGGTGAAGGTGACCGCACCCATGTAGGCTTTCTGGGATTCAATGCCGGTGGAAACCGGGTCGGTACCACTCAGGCTGTCCGCGATGCCCGCTTGGACGCTCAACATGTCATTGAGTTTGTAAGAGGCCAAAACGCCTGTGAATGTTCTTGGCAGAATGGTATAACCATAGGAGCGTGTGTAGTTCGGATCCAACGATGAACTGGTGTTCTCATACCCGAGGATGCTGTCCCACACGCCGACCTTCCAGTCAATGCCATTGCCCACCGGGGTGCGCAACGCCACATAAGCATTGCGGATTGCCGTGTCAGTGCCGGCGCCGGCAAAGCCGCCAAGACCAGCCGCATCCGGCCCCAGCATCATTTCCACGCGGTAGCCGGCCGCCCATTGGCTTTCATCCAAGGGCCGGTCCAGTCTGATGTCCACAGCGTTCAGGCTGAAGCCGTCATTTTTCGAGAAGGCATAGGCAGGCATGTTTGGTCCGCCGCTTACCCTCTGATCGGTTCCCGGTCTCCAAGTTGCAGCGGTGTCCACATAGCCGCTGAGGGTGGTATTGGCGAGCGCGGTTTGCACCTGGCTCATCGCCGTCGTTTCCTGGGCCTGAGCCGCCGAGGCAAGACTGACCACCCCGATTGCCGCCAGACCCGTCGTCCATTTATTAAACTTCATCTGGTTCCTCCGATGTTGTTTGTTCATGTTTGTCTCTCTGCCCCGGCGTGGCTCTGTGCGACAAAACCGGTCTGCCGCGCCACGCGGTGCAATTGACACTGAACATAGGTTAATCCCAAAAATTTGACAACTTTTTTTTCGAGTTTCCAAGTTATTGTAATCGAGTCGGTTGTGAGAAACAAACGGCAAGTTCATTCGGGTCAACGTCGAAAAATTGGGCTGCGGAACCTGCCGCCGGGTGCGGCAACCCGTTCCGCAGGCCGAGGCCATGCAGCTTCATTTGCGGGCTGCGACCTCCGGTCGGGGATCCGCAACGGGACCCAGGCCCGGTGACATTTTGAATTTTCATGGTTTTGCGGGACTTTTTCACATCAGAACATTCTTCATTTAAGCTTGAATTTGGGGCGGCGATTGGCCAGACTTTGGGTCGGGAAAAGACGATGCTGCGGCACGATCGTAAAATTCGGACCCAGATCCACCAATTGCTGGACGCCTGCCTGTTTGCCATGGCTTTCTGGGTGGCGTTCGAATTGCGGACCAACGAGGAGGTCATGCGGTGGTTTGGGCTGCAGCCGTTCGGCACGTTCCAGGGATTTTTGTGGCTCTATTTGGCGGCCGTCACCACTTCGCCGCTGGTTCTGCAGTCCCAGGGGTATTACAACCGCCTTTTCCTGGCGCCGCGCCGCGTCACCTTCTGGCCGCTGCTCAAGGGCTGCGGGCTGGTGACGATGGGGCTGGTGCTGACGCTGTATGCGCTGCACTTGAACGTGGCCCGCCTGGTCATGATCTGGTTTGGCATCATCAGCTTCGTCATGGTCTTCGCCAAGGAGGAGCTTTTGCGGCTGGCCTTCCAAAGCAAATTCGCCCAGGCGCAATACCGGCGGCGGTTCGTCCTGGTGGGCGCGGGCCACGAACTGACGCGGCTGCGGAGGCAGTTGAAGGAGCGCGGGGACGAAGGCGTGGAGGTGGTGGCGGAGGCGAACCTGAGCGACACGTCCGTTGAAAAACTGGTGCAGACGCTCCACGAACTGTCCGTGTACGGCGTGATTGTCAGCGCCAAGCACGCGTATTTCGAGCGGGTGGAAAACGTGATCAAGGCCTGCGAACTCGAAGGCGTCGAGGCCTGGCTCATCGCCGATTTTTTCGGGACGCACATCGCGCGCGCCACCTCCGACGAATTGTTCGGCCATCCGCTGCTGGTGTTCCGCTCGACGCCGGAGGCCTCGTGGCAGGGGCTGGCCAAGATGCTCCTCGACTTTTTCGGCGCGCTGGCCTTGCTGGTGTTGCTGACCGTCATCCCGGTCATTCCCCTCATCGCGCTGCTCATCAAAATCACCTCGCCGGGTCCGGTCCTGTTCAAGCAAAGGCGCGCCGGCCAGAACGGCGCCCCGTTCACGCTCTACAAGTTCCGGACCATGATCACCAACGCCGAGCAAAGCAAACAGGAACTCGAAGCCCTCAACGAAATGCAGGGGCCGGTGTTCAAGCTGACCAACGACCCGCGCGTCACGCGCATCGGCCACTGGCTGCGGCGCTACAGCCTGGATGAACTGCCGCAGCTTTACAACGTCCTGCGCGGCGAGATGAGCCTGGTCGGCCCGCGCCCGCTGCCGTTGGACGAAGTGCGACGCTTTGACGACCTGGCGCACCGCCGCCGCCTGAGCGTCAAGCCCGGCCTGACCTGCCTGTGGCAGATCAGCGGACGCAACCAGATCACCGACTTCAAGGAATGGGTGCGGCTGGACCTGGAATACATTGACCACTGGTCGCTGTGGCTGGACCTGCGGATTTTGCTGCGCACCATCCCCATCGTCTTCAGCGGCACCGGGGCCAAGTAGGGGGCGCCGCGAAGGTGGCGCGCTTGGCGAACAACGTCCCGGCGGCTTCCCCCGCTTTTTACTGTTCAAGGCGCCAGGTAAATTTGCAGCCCGGAGACCAAACCGCTGCCGTAATAGTAATCCTCCGAGGCTGCGTAGCCAACGGCGCTGATTCCCAGTTGATAGCCCGACCAGAAATACCAGGAGGTCGGCACGGAGGTTTTCAGGTAGAACAGCCCGTTGTTGTCCGTGAAAGTCGTTGAACCGTCATACGGACTGTAGATTTCGGCGCCCGCGATGGGCAACCCGGTGTTTGAATCCAACACCCTGCCGGAAAAGGCGTAGAACCCGGTGTCGTCCCGCAGCCGGTAAAAGTGTTTTGACGCCGTATGCGAATCCATCCAGGTGCTGATGAAGTTCGTGGCGGTGAAGGCCGCCACCACGCGCCAATCCACCAGGTTGCCGGACGCTTCCAGCGCGTA
>JAGWMQ010000180.1 GCA_028873125.1 Verrucomicrobiota bacterium
CCGGCTCGCGCGAGCAATCCTGGCCGGTGCTGGATTATTTCCAAGCCCTAATGCTGCAATGGATCATGCTCGGCGTCGTCACGGCCATGACGCTCCTGGGTTCCGTCGTCTTTGCCGCGCCCTCGTCCACCGTCACGATTTTGTTCATCGTCGCCGCGGGCATCCTGTTTCTGGGGCGCCATCTCAACACCATCGCGCTCCACAACTCCGAGCCGCTGCGCAGCGTCATCTACGCAATTTATTTTCTGATTCCGCACCTGGAATTGTTCGATGTCCGCGAGCGGCTGGTCAACAACTGGCCTCTGGTCAACTGGCTGGACTGCGGGCTGGCGACGCTCTACGCCGCCGCCTATACGGGGTTGTTTTTGCTGCTGACCTGGCTGGTCTTCCGACGCAAGACCTTGTGAGGCGCGCAATCCGTCGGACGCCATCCGTTCAGCAGCACCCAGGTTATGCTTGACGTCGCGCGCGGGGCGCGGGAAGTTGATCAGGATGCCATTGAAGATTTCGCCTTACTCGATTTTGATGGTGCTGCTGGCAGCGTGTTTCACGCTGGCGACGCTGTTTGTGCCCCGCGCGGCCTGGTGGAACGCCGCGCCGCGCCCCGCCGGCTGGCACGGCCAATCCCAGTCCGACAATGTCTTTAAACTGTTGCTGGGCGAGGGCCGGCGCCTGTTTGGCAATGAGATGTTCATCATGGCGGACTCGTATTTTCACAGCGGCTATTATCCATCCATCTTTGACCGTCCGGTGACGGAACACGACGTAGCCAACCCGGCCGAGGGGAAGAGCGAAGACGAGCACTCCACCGAGGACGATTTTTTGGGTCCGCCCCCGGACTGGATTGCCGCCCTGGACCGCCGGTTTGTCCCCAACCGGCACACTCATTTGAGTTCGGGCGGTCCCACGGGACACGAGAAGGCCGCGAGCGTGCAGGAAATTCTGCCCTGGCTGAAACTGGCCACGGACATGAACCCACAATTTATCAACGCCTACCGGGTGGGCGCCTACTGGCTGCGCCGCCTGCACATGCCCGCCCAGGCCCGCGACTTTTTATATCGGGGCCTGCACAACAATCCCGGCAACACCGCGCTTCTGTTCGATCTGGGCTGGCTTTACGCCCATGACCTTCACGACGTCAACCGCGCCAGCAACGTTTGGCTGGCGGGGTTGCAATGCTGGGACGCCCAGCCGCCAAACGTCAAGACCAACCTCGAAAGCCAGAAAATCTGCGACGAACTCGCCATGAACCTGGTGCGCCTGCAGGAAGACGCGAGCAACTGGCCGCAGGCGCTTCACTACCTGTACATCGTCAAGCAGGCCTCGCCCGAACCCGCCGCCATTCAAAAGCAGATTGACGAAGTCAAAAAGAAAATCACAAGCGACAGGTGAAGAACGGCGAAAGGGCTGGCCTGGCGGTTGAAACCTTTACATGCTTCATCATTTCTCGTATGGAAGGAGATGATGGCCGTTCGAGCGAATTCCACGCCATGGGGCTTTTCGGCGGTCGGTCTGCTGGCCGGCGTTCTGGTCGCCGGCGGCGCTCCGACCGGCCCGGCCGCAAAGGAGGCGCCTTTCCCCGCCGACCCGGCCCATTACTCCGTGCGGGACTGGCAGGTCGAGGACGGCCTGCCCTTTGACGTGGTCAACCGCGTGGTGCAGGACCGGGAGGGATTCATCTGGGCGGCCACCATCGGCGGCCTGGTCCGTTTTGACGGCCACATTTTCAAGACCTTCCGGTCGCCGTTGCTGGAGGGGCCGGCCGGCCGCAACATTCGCGACCTGATCAGCTATCGGGACGGCACGCTGTTGATGCTTCCGGCCACGGGCGGCATCGTCCAATGGACCAACGGTGTTTTCCGGTTGCATCCGGCCAGCCAGGCGCTGGCGTCCAAGCAACTGGTGTCGCTCTTTGCCGAGCCGGACGGCACGATCTGGGTGGGCACGCTGGACGGCCACGTGGCCCGCTGGAAGGACGCTCGGATGCTTCAATTCGGCGCAACCGACGGCCTGAGCAGCCGCGTTTGGGTCAAACCGAATTTTGCCCGGGACGGCCAGGGACAGGTCTGGATCGCCGACGGCGACTTTTTGGGCGTGTATCGGGATGGCCGCCTGGCGCGGCTCAACGAAGGGCTGGACTCGCCCATTGTGGTGGCGCCGGGCCGCGCCGGGGGCGTCTGGATTGCGGGGCGCAACCAACTGCTGAAAATGACGCGGGGAACATTCAGCGTCGTGAGCACGAACCTGCCCTGGTCTTCGCACGCTGCGGTCAAGGAAATGTATGAAGCCCGGGACGGCGTGCTGTGGGTGGGGACGAGCACACGGGGGCTGTTCCGTTGGGCCGAAGGCAGGTTTTCCAGCGTGCCCACCTCCCACCGTTCCATCACGTGCATTGCCCAGGACCGCGAAGGGGACCTCTGGGTGGCCACGGGCGGCGGCGGCATGGACCGGGTGCGGCCGACCCTCGGCGAGTTTTACAACACCAAATCGGGACTGCTCGAGGACGTCAGCAGCGCCGTGTGCGCCGACCGCCACGGCACCCTCTGGTTTGCCAATCGCAATGGCGGCGTCGCCCGCCTGGACCGCGGCCGGATTTCGGTGGTGACGTTTCAGGGCGCGCGGAGTTCCCTGAGCGCCCAGGCGATTTGCGCCGACGCCCTGGACCAGATCTGGGTGGGCGCCGAAAGCGGACTTTACCGCTTCCCGCGCGACCATCCGGAGCATCTGGAAGTATTAAATCCCAACCTCCGGCGCGTGCACGTGTTGTTCGAAAGCCGCGACGGCGACATGTGGGTGGCCGCTGAACCGGCGTCGCTGGGGCGTTTTCACCACGGCCGTTATCAGGCTTTTTCCGAGGCCGACGGCTTTCTGGGTTCGCGCGTGCGCGCCATCGAGCAGGACGCGGCGGGGACCGTTTGGATCGGCACCGAGCACGGCGAATTGTATTCGTGGGCCGGCGACCGATTCACCCGGTTCACGCGCGCGAATGGTTTGCCCGGCGAGCCCGTCCGCGCCTTGCATGCCGATGCCGACGGGCTGTGGATCGGAACGATTGACGGCGGCCTCGTTTTCGAGCGGCAAGGGCGGTTCCAGGGACTTTCGATTTCCAACGGCCTGCCCGACGACGTCATCACCCAGATTCAGGAGGACGGCCGCGGCCGGCTGTGGTGCGGCACGCGGCACGGCATCTTCACGCTGGCCAAACGCCAGGCGCTGGATTTCTTTGCCGGCAAGATTTCCGAAGTCAACGCCGTCACCTTCGGCAAGAGCGACGGGCTGTCGCAGGTCTATTGCCTGGCCAGTGATTGCCAGCCCAACACCTGGCGGAGCGGCCCCGACCAGATATGGTTTGTCACCCAGCAGGGCGTGTTGGACCTGGACGCCGGCGCCTTCCAGCCCAATCCCCGTCCGCCGCCGGTGCTGGTCGAAGGCTTGAAGGTCAATGACCAGTGGCTGGCGGCGACCGGCGCCGTCCGGGTGGCGCCATGCCCGCAGCGGCTGGAATTCCACTTCGCCGCCCTGAGCTACGTGGCCCCGGAAAAGGTGCGGTTCAAGTATCAATTGTCCGGCGTGGACTCGGACTGGAACGAGACCGGGGACGGCGACGCCGTTTACGCCGGGTTGCCGCCGGGCAAATACATCCTGCGCGTGACGGCCTGCAACAACGACGGCGTCTGGAACCCGCGCGGCGCGGCGCTCTCGTTTGTCGTGTTGCGCGCCTGGTGGCAGACGTGGTGGTTCCGGGCGGCGGCGCTGCTGGTGTTTGCCGGCGCCATCGCCTCGGGCGTGCGGTATTGGTCCAGCCGGCGATTGCGGATGAAGCTCGAGCGCCTGGAACAGCAGCAGGCGGTCGAGCGCGAGCGCGCCCGCATCGCCCGGGATTTGCACGACGACCTGGGGGCGAGCTTGACGCAGATCGGGCTGCTCGTGGAGATGGCCCGGCGCAATTCCCTGGCCGGCGGGGAACTTCAATCGCAGGCGGCACAGTTGGCCAGCCGGGTGCGCGCCCTGGCAGGCGAACTGGACGCCGTGGTCTGGACGATCAATCCCAAGAACGATTCGCTCGACAAGCTGGTCACTTACATCTGCCAGTTTTCCCAGGAATTCTTCCGCTTCACGCCCATCCGCTGCCGGCTGGACGTGAGCGATGAAATTCCCGCCTGGCCGCTGACGCCCGACGTGCGCCACGACCTGTTCATGGTGATGAAGGAAGCCATGAACAACGCCATCAAGCACTCCGGCGCCACCGAGGTCTGGCTGCGCGTGGCCGCCTACGACGGCGTCCTCAAAATGACCCTGGAGGACAACGGCCGTGGATTCGTGCCTTCAAAAAACGGCGACGCCCGGAACGGCCTGGGCAACATGCGCGCGCGACTGCAGCAGATGGGCGCGGCGTTGGACCTTCAGAGCCGCCCCGGCGGCGGCGCGGTGGTGGAGGTGCATTTGCGGCGCGAGACGGTTTCAAACCAAAAGGTTGAAGCGTTGAAGCGTTAACCCGACTTTCGCAGATTTCGGGGGATTTGGATTTTTTTCGGGACGGCGGGTGGCGATTTGTTGGCGATTTTGAGTGAGCGGGCGGTCGTCAGTCGTGTGGGAAGACCTAGGCCGTAGACAGCCCAAGGGCGGTGGTGTCAGAGTGT
>JAGWMQ010000047.1 GCA_028873125.1 Verrucomicrobiota bacterium
GAAACGCGACGGCACATGGTGGCAATGCATGTTCCCGTGGTTTCGCCCAATATAGGAACCGCCTGTTTTGACATGACTGCCGTTCCCCCAGAAGGAATGACCAACGGAACTGCCAAGGCAAACGAAATTGTGTCTGCGCAAGCGGGCCTGGGCGCGAACGCAATGACCCTCAACCCATCTGTTCCCGCCTGCGGTGTCTTCAAACTTCACATGACGGAGACAGCCGGGCGCAGTTTTGTCTTGTTGGCTTCGACAAATCTTTTGAACTGGTCGCCCATCTTGACCAATTGGAATTCGTCCCCCAGTTTCGATTTTGCGGACACAAACGCGAATAATTTCCCATGCCGGTTTTTCCGCGTGGTTCCATTGTAATAGACCGGAGCCTGAATTGTCCGTTTCTCGCGGTCAAACTTCACTTTCACAAGTCTGCTTTTGCTGCTAATTTGCCGTTCGTGAATTTTTTCATTCAACGCAGTGAACTGCGCGACCTTTACGACAAGGTCGCCGCCGGCGAACGCATTTCCGACGCCGACGCGCTCCGGCTGTTCGAGTCGAAGGACCTGAACGCCGTCGGCGCCATCGCCGATTTCGCGCGCCAGAAAAGGGTGGGCAACCGCGCCAGCTACATCGTCAACCGCTACATCAACTACTCGAACTACTGCATCCTCTCCTGCCAGTTCTGCTCGTTTGCGCGCAAGAAACGCGACGCCGACGGTTTCCAGTTTTCCATCGAGCAAATCGTCCAGAAGGCGCGCGAGGCGCTCCGGCTGGGCATCACCGAACTGCACATCGTCGGGGGGCTGCATCCGTCGCTGCCGTTCAGCTATTACACCGACATGCTCAAGGCGCTGCGCGCGCTGAATGAGGAGATGGGGAACGCGCGCGTCCCGCGCGCCGGTTCGGGCGTCGCGCCCGAACCTTCTTCAACAAATTCCAAACACGATTTTCGGCGCGACGCCGAAAAAAACACGCGAGACGGGCGTGCTGCCCGGCTGCAATTGAAATGCTTCACCGCCATTGAAATTCTGCATCTGGCCTGGCTTGCCAAAAAATCCGTCGAGGAAACCTTGCGCGAACTGAAGGCCGCCGGCTTGGATTCGCTCACCGGCGGCGGCGCGGAGATTTTCCGCCAGGAAGTCCGCAGCGCCATCGCCCGAGGCAAGGAATCCGCCGAGGAATACCTGGACGTGCATCGCACCTGGCACCGCCTTGGCGGGCGCAGCACCTGCACCATGCTCTACGGCCACGTCGAGAGTCTCGCCGACCGCGTGGACCATCTGCGCCAACTGCGCGCGCTGCAGGACGAGACCGGCGGCTTCGTCGGGTTCGTGCCGCTGGCGTATCAGCCGCGGGACAACGACATTCCCGTCGAGCATCCGCCCACCGGGTTCGATTCGCTCCGCACCATTGCCGTGAGCCGCATCTACCTGGACAATTTCGACCACATCACCGCCTACTGGGTGGGGCTGGGGTTGAAGCTGGCGCAGGTGGCGTTGAACTACGGCGCGGACGATTTGCACGGCACCATCATCGAGGAGCACATCTTCCACATGGCCGGGGCGACCTCGCCGCAACTGCAGACCGAAGCGGCCATGGTCAAGGCCATCCGCGAAGCCGGCCGCACGCCCGTCCAGCGCGACACCTTTTACGAGCCGATTCGCATTTTGGAAAACGCGCCCGTTGCCGAGACAGATGAAAATGCCGCGCCCTTGAAAGTGTTGGAAGACAATTTGGCGACGGCGTGAACTGATCTGAATTCGCTCCATCCTCGAACGAGCCGGATTAACCAAAAAATTCCAGAATCTGTGGATGCGTCCGTCGGTTGAGCGGTCATTCTCTTGAGGGTTGATTTTATTTGCGCCAATGCGGTGAATCCGATGTGCGTCAGATCGTGAAGAGGTTGTCAAACGCTGGCATCCCTGCTGCCGCCCAGCGCGCGGTGGACGGCTTCCAGCAGTTCCTGGTTGGTGAAGGGCTTGGCGATGAAGGTTGTATGCTGGGCGCGCGACGCGGCTTCCTCGGCTTCGCCGATGGAACCACCGGCGATGAGCACCCGGATGCCGGGGCGGAGTTCGCGGAGCGCGGCAATCAGTTCCCAGCCGTTCATGAAGGGCATGTCGAGATCAACGATGACCAGGTGGAGGGCGTCAGGATGCTCGGCAAAACGGGTGAGGGCCTCGGCGCCGCCACCGGCGGTCACCACCCGGTAGCCGTAACTCTCCAGGGCGGCGCGCACAATGGCCACGATGCCCTGCTCATCGTCCACCACCAATACACATTCGCCCGCGCCGGTGGGCGGCAGGAGCGGTTCCCGCGTCGTTTTCACCCCCGCCCCGACGGCGGGCAGAAAGCATTTGAATTCCGTGCCCCGACCCGCTTCGCTGCGGACCGTCATGAAGCCGCCGTGCTTCTTGACAATACCCAGCGAGGTGGACAGGCCCAGCCCCGTGCCCTTGCCCGGCGGTTTGGTGGTGAAGAACGGCTCGAAAATCTTGTCCAATTGCCCGGCGGGAATGCCGGTGCCGGTGTCGGCCACGGTGAAGCACACGTAGTCTCCGGGCGCGACGCCCGGACGCGCGGCCACGTCCGCGGGGTCGAGCGGGGCGGTGTAGACGGCCAGGGTGAGCACGCCGCCCTCGGGCATGGCGTCCCGGGCATTGACGCATAGATTCATCAGGACTTGGTGCAACTGGGCGGGCACGCCGGATACGACGGCGACGGTTTCGTCCGCCTGTACGCGGCACTGGATGGATTTGGGAAAGGTGTTGGCGATGATTTTACCGACCTCGCGGACAAGTTGGTCTGGCCGAACGACTGTTTTGTTGGTCTCCCCGCCACGGGCAAAAGTGAGGACCTGTTTGAGCATCTCGGAACCGCGCCGCACGCTGTCTTCCATGGTGTTCAGGATGGGTTCGCTTTCGGACGAGGCTTTTTGCTCGCGCAGGAGTTGCACGCCGATCAGCAGCGGCACCAGAATGTTGTTCAAGTCATGGGCGATGCCGCTGATGAGCACCCCGAGGCTTTCGAGGCGCTGGGCGCGGAGGAATTTTTCCTCCAGGAACTTGCGCTCGGTGATGTCGGTGTTGATGATGAGCAGCGATTGGGGGCGACCCGCGCCATCGCGGATCACCGTGCTGCGGCCCTGGACGACGACCTGGCGGCCATCCTTGGTGAATTCGCGGAGTTCGCCCATCCATTCGCCGCGTTCGTTCAGGATTTTGGCGGCCTCCCGGACCCGCGACGGCGGATTCCCCTGAAACAGCACCTGGGGCAGGCTTTTGCCCATCACCTCCTCGGCGCGCCAGCCGTAAATGCGCTCGGCGCCCCGGCTCCAAAAAAGGATGCGCGGCTCCGCCGAATCCAGTTCACAAAGAATGATGGCGTCGTGCGTCTGGTTGAGCAGCTCGGCTTGTTCGCGGATTCTCGCCTCGGCCCGACGCAGGTCGGCGCGTTCGGCGGCGGAGGCCAGGGCGCGGCGGATGGCGGCGACGAGGCGCTGGGGGCGTTGTTTGACGACGTAGTCGGCCGCGCCGTGCTGGAGCATCTCCACGGCCGCCTCCTCGCCGATGGTCCCCGAGAAGAAGATGAAGGGCGTGTCCGGCTGCAGTTCGCGGGCGCGCGACAGGGCGGCCAGGCCGTCGTAGTGGGGCAGCGTGTAATCGGAAATGATCAGGTCGAATCGGGCACGCCGGAGGGCGTCGGTGAACTCGGCCTCGGTCCGGGCGGTGACGAAATCGCATTGCAGCCCCCCGGTCCGCAGCAGTTCGGCGACGAGCACCGGGTCGTTCGGGTCGTCCTCCAGATGCAGGACCCGCACGGGAGACTGGAGGGAAACCACGTCCATGATTTCAGTCGCCGCGCTTCATGGAGCCGGGCGGCGGTTCGTTGATGATGGCCCAGAAGAACCCGACCTCCTTGACCGACCTGACAAATTGCTGGAAATCCACCGGCTTGACCACGTAGGCGTTGACGCCCAATTCGTAGCTGTGCACCAAATCCTGTTCCTCGCGCGAGGAGGTGATCATGACAACGGGAACGTGTTTGAGGCTCGGGTCCTGCCGCATCCGGCGCAGGACCTCCAAGCCGTCCACCTTGGGCATTTTCAAGTCGAGCAGGACGACGACGGGCAGGCCGTTGGCGTGGCCGGCGAATTTGCCGCGCGCGTAAAGATAGTCCAGCGCCTCGGCGCCGTCGCGGGCGACGACCACTTCGTTGGCCAGATGGTGTTCTTCCAGCGCCGCCAGCGTCAGTTCGACGTCGTGTTCGCTGTCTTCGGCCAGCAGGATGCGTTTCAGTGGAGCCATGACGTTATCCTCCAATATCGGCGGAGGCCTCGGGAAGTGAAAAGAAAAAAGTCGCGCCGCAGTCAATTTTCCCCTCGGCCCAGGCGCGTCCGCCGTGGCGGTGAAGGATGCGGCTGACGTTGGCCAGGCCGATGCCGGTGCCTTCAAATTCATCGGAGCGGTGCAGGCGCTGAAACACCCCGAACAGCTTGTGGGCGTAATCCATGTCGAAGCCCACGCCGTTGTCGCGCACAAAGAAAACGCGCTCGCCGTTGCCGGAATCCTGGCAGCCGATTTCAATCTCCGCCGGGTCGCGGGGACGGGTATATTTGACGGCGTTGGCAATCAGATTGACCCACACCTGGCGGAGCATGGAGGGATCGGCCAGGACCTCGGGCAGTTCGCCGATTTTCCAGCGGATGCGACGTCCATTGGTCTCGCTTTGCAGGGCTTCGATGGCTTCATGCACGAGGGCGCCGGAGGAGACCCGGGTGCGCCGCAGTTCGGTGCGGCCCATGCGCGAGAAGATCAGCAGATCATCAATCAGCGCGCCCATCCGCTGCGCCGAGTCGGCGATAATCCCCAGGTAACGCCGTCCCTGGTTGTCCAGTTTTTGGGCGGCCTGCTTTTCCAGCAGTTTCACAAAGCCGTCAATGTGCCGCAGCGGCGCCCGCAAGTCGTGCGAGACGGAATAGGAAAAGGCCTCCAGTTCGCGGTTGGTCTCCTCCAGTTGGCGCGCGTGGCGCTGCAGTTCCGCGTTGAGCTGGACGATTTTTTCCTGGTTCCGCTTCCGCTCCGTGGTATCGCGGCCGATGGCGTAAATCAACTGCGCCGCCGCGACGGCGCGCGCGTTCCAGGCGAACCACCGCCACGCGCCGTCCCGGCAACGAAAACGGTTTTCAAAATTGACGGTTTCGTGCCCGCTCGCCAGCCGTCCCACCTCGGCCTGGGAGGCGGCGGCGTCGTCGGGGTGAATAAATTCCAGGAACGGCCGGGCCAACAGTTCCTCGTCCGAGAAGCCCAGGGTGCGCTCCCAAGCCGGATTCAGCGTCTTGAAATAGCCGTCGAAACCGGCCACGCAAATCAGGTCGCGCGACAAATCGAAAAAGCGGTCGCGCTCCTCTCGCATCTGCTCCATCCGCCGGCGCTCGGTCAAATCGCGCGTCACCTTGACAAACCCCAGCAGGCGGCCGTCCTGGTCCCGGACGGCCGTGATCACCACGTTTGCCCAGAACCGCGATCCGTCCTTGCGCACCCGCCACCCGTCGTCCTCAACGCGGCCTGCCGCCTCCGCCTCGGCCAGCGCCTTTTGCGGAAATCCGGCGCGGACAACTTCGTCGGGATAAAAGCGTGAGAAATGCTCCCCCACAATTTCGGCGGCGGTGTAACCTTTGATGCGCTGGGCGCCGTCGTTCCAACTGATCACCCGCCCGGCCGGGTCGAGCATGAAAATGGCGTAATCCTTGATGTTTCCGACCATGAGGCGGAATCGCTCCTCGTTCTGCCGCAAGGCCTGCTCGGCCTGCCGGCGCAACTTCAAATCGCGGCGGATGGCCAGCACCGCCCCCAACCCGACCGCGCAGGCCAGTCCGCTGCCCGCCAGGATGATGAGCAGGTTCAGACGCGCGCTGGCCTGGGCGGCGCGTTGACGGGCGTTGAGCAGCCGGTCTTCCGCGTCGCGTATCCGCGCGAGGCCCTGCCAAACGTCGGCCATCAAAGCCTCGCCCTGCCGCAGCGCGGCGACATCGCCGGAAACGGATTGGATGCCCCGCTGTTGGCGCAACTGGATGCGCTGGTTTAGGGCGGCCAGCCGCCGTGAGATCAGCGCCTGCAACCGGTCCAACCGCTGTTGTTGCGCTGGATTGTCGGCGGTGAGCTGCCGGACCTGTCCGAGCCAGCCACGGACCTGTGCCTGGGCGTGCAGGCAGTCCTCCAAAAACCGCTTGTCGCCGGTGAGCAGGTATCCGCGCTGATCGGTCTCCACGTCGGTCAGCAGGGCCTGACCCGATTCCAGCGTGGTGATGACGTCGTGGCTGTGGGAAACCCAGCCCTCCGTGGCGACCGGGGTCCTCGTGGTGCGGTAAGACAATCCTCCCATCACCACCAGCGCCAAGACCGAGGCGGCAAATCCCAGCGTGATTTTACTCTCGACCGAGGCCTTCATAAGACGTGCGGTCGCCACCGGATGCTAATTGTTCCCAAGAGTGAAGCTTATTGCAAAAACCATAACCGCCGCGTCCCAAAAAGCAAGTTGAAGTTGGGCGCCCGGGCCCGGTTGAAGCGTCTGGCGCGGGCGGGGCCGGGATGCCGCCCGGCTCTTTGATGTGCAATTCCACTTGCATTGCGGGCGGGCAACGGCTATGACTTGCAGCAGAAAAATGCCCTCATTTGCCTATACTGCGCGGGAAGCCGGCTCAGGCCGTGAAGTCCGCAGCACCGTAGAAGCGAGCAGCGAGCAGGCCGCCATCGCCGCCCTGCTGAACCGCAATCTGCTGGTCCTGTCCATCCAGGAGCGGGTGGGCAAAAAGGGCAAGACCCGCGGCGGCCGGGTGCGGCTGGCCGACTTGGTGGTGTTCACGCGCCAGTTGGCGACGATGGTGGACGCGGGCATTTCCATCGTGCAGTCGCTGCAGGCACTCGAGGAACAGTCGCCCAACAAGGCCATGCGGGACGTGATTCACGACATCTGTGTGCGCGTGGAAAGCGGCGAAAATTTTTCCGAGGCCCTTCACAAGCACCCCAAGACGTTCAACAAACTCTACACCTCCATGGTGTCCGCCGGCGAACGAGGGGGGTTGCTGGCCGAAATCCTGGCGCGCCTGGCAACCTATGTGGAAAACACCGCCCGCCTCCGCAAAAAAATCAAGACCGCCATGATGTATCCCACGATGGTCTGCGTGACGGCCTTTGGCATCACCATCTTCCTGCTGGTCCGGGTCATTCCCGTTTTCAAGGACGTCTATCAGGGGTTTGGCGCCAGACTCCCCGCGCCGACGCAGCTCTTGATTGACGTGAGCGACTCGGCGCGGCACTACTTTTTTCTGTACCTGGTGTTGTTTGTTGGCCTGACCTTCAGCTGGTTCTATTTCATCAAGACCCGGGTGGGGCGGGACTTCTGGGACCGGCAGCGCATCCGCCTGCCAATCTTCGGCCCCATCGCCCACAAGATCTGTCTGGCCCGGTTCACGCGCACACTGGCTTCGCTGATTCGCAGCGGCGTGCCCATCCTGGAGGTGCTGCAAATCGTCTCTCAGACCGTCGGAAACACCATCATGGAAAAGGCCATCAAGGCCGCCGCCACCGACATCGAGCATGGGCAGGGCATTTCGGCGGCCATCGGCAAGCACGAGATCTTTCCCAGCATGGTCGTGCGCATGATGAACGCCGGGGAACAGACGGGCAACATTGACACCATGTTGGAGCGCGTCTCCAACTTCCTGGACGAGGAAGTGGAAAACACCCTCTCCGGCTTGATGTCGCTTATCGAACCGTTGCTGATCGTCTTCCTGGGCATCGTGATCGGCGGCATGGTGGTCTGCATGTACCTGCCGATCTTCAACTTGGGCAACATCGTCAGCGGACATTGACCGGCGGACGCCGGAGCCTGGCAGGGACGCCCGCCGGGAAAGGCCTTCAAGCTAAACCGAGACCGGCTGCCCCGGCTGCGGCTGGAGAATTTTGAGCTTCGGATGGCGCGCCCGGATCTCCTCCTCGAACCAGGCGCGGGAATCGTCATCGCCATGTCCCAGCAGGACCGCGCGCGGCGAAACCCGGCCGACGAACTCCAGCAATTCCCGCCGGTTGGCGTGCGCCGTCAGGTCAAATTCTTCAATGCGGCAGTGACGCGTCACGCGTCCGGCGCTGGGGCTGAATACAAACGTCTCGCCGGGTCGGGCCCGCCGGAGCCGGCCGGCCGGCGTGTCGGGATCGGCGTAGCCGACGAAGAAGAGGCACTGCCGCTCGTCCCCGATCATGCGTGCGGCCAGGTCGTGCGCCGCCGTGTGCTCGCTCATCATGCCGGCGGTGACCACGAAAATTTTTCCGCCGCTCAATTTCATCTTTTCGGCCTGGCCCTTTTCGAGCACGATGAGCTCCAATGCCTCGTGCAGTTGCAGTTGGGGGTGGTGCCGGTGCGTGCGGCGCGATTCCAGGTCGTAAATCTCCGTGAAGACCCGGCCCAAGCCGCCGATGTACAGGGGCTGCCGCTTTAATTTCCCGGCATGCATGAGGAGCGCCAACAGGGCCAGCATCTCCTGCGTGCGACCCAGCGCAAACGTCGGGATGAGCACGCAGCCCTTGCGCCGGAGCGCCTGATGCAGCGCGTCCACCAGCCGGGCCACTTCCTTTTCACGCGAAAATCCCGGAGCCACCTCCCGGTTGCCACGGGTCGTTTCCATGAGCAGCACGTCGGCCTTCACGACCTCGAACCGCGCCGCCCGCAGGATCGTCTGGTCGTGGAAACACACGTCCCCCGTGTAAAACAGCGTTTCGTTTTTGCCGCGCACCAGGATGCCCGCCGAGCCGAGCGTGTGTCCGGCGTCAAAAAACTCCAGGGTCGGCGACGGCAGACCCGCGCGGGTCTTGTGAAACGCCGCCCATTCGACGTCGCGGTTGTAACGGAACCCTTGAAACACCGGCGCGAAGTCGTCCACCTCGTCGTGCGTATAGAGCGGATACTCGCGGATGCCCAGTTCGTCGCGCTGGCGCGTCATCACGTTCACCGAATTGTGCAGGACGCGTTCGGCCAGGAAATAGCTCAACTCGCTCATCAGGACGTGCGCCTTGGGAAATCGCCGCAACGCCACCGGCAGCGCGCCGACGTGGTCGTGATGACAGTGCGAAATGGCGATCGCGTCCACCTCCCCGCCGCTGGCCTTGTGGAAGAGTGGCAGTGCGGCGCGGCCCTCGCGCTTGGGGTGCATGCCGGCGTCAAGCAACAGGCGGTGCTCGCCGGTCTCCACCAGCCACGCGCTGGCGCCGATGGCCGTGTCGGGGTTCAAGTTGGTGATTTTCATGGCATTTTCCCGCGCCGAAGCAAACCATCCTCGGCGCGGCGGCGCAATGAAATTTGGCGGGGAACGGCCGGAGCGTCGCCCCGCCTCCGGAGCCAAGTCGCACCAGCCTCCCGAATTCATTGTCGGCAAGGGAGGGTCCGCGCTGTTGTCTTTGGTGAATGCGCCCGCGTGCTCCGAGATTTGAAGTTGGATTCAATAGTTCTTGCCTTTGCCGGTCCTGTCCGCCATTTAACGGCTCAAATCATGAGCCGGAAGATTTTCATCGGCACGGACAGCGGCGCGACCACCTCCAAAATCGCCGCCGTCTGGGACAACGGCGAGCCCGTCTCCACCCAACTCCTCCAACGCCCGACGGACGCGCAGCACGGCCGCGATGCCGTCCTCGCCGGCTGGATTGCCGGCATCGGCGAATTTCTGGCGCGGCATCATCTGCAATGGTCGCAGATGCAGGGCGTCGGTCTGGCCATTCCCGGACCGTATCAGCGTTACGGCGTGCTGGGCAAATCACCGAACCTGCCGGCGGACTTCAGCGGTTGGGACGTCCACAAGGACTTCAGCGCGGCGCTGGCCAAAGCAGCCGGCCGCGAATTGCCGCTGGCGTTCGACAACGACGGCCGGTGCGGCGGCGTGGCCGAGGCGCGGCTGGCATGCGCCGGCCGCAAGCTGTCGGTGCTGATGCTCATGCCCGGCTCCGGGTTGGGCACCGCGTTCGTGGACGAGAAGGGCCTGCCGCTCACCGGCCACACGTTCACCGCCACGGAAACCGCGCACATGGCCGCGCCGCTGCACCTGTTCGGTCTGGACGGCCCGCCCTTTCCCTGCGGTTGCGGAAAAAATTGGGGTTGCATCGAGCCGTACACGACCATCTCCGGCCTGCCGCTGCTGCTGGCAGAAAAACTGAACAAATTCCCCGGCCACGAACTCGCGAAATCCGGCGCGCCCATCAAGGAAAAGGTCCTCTCACTGCGCAGCCGCGCGCAAAAGGGCGACGCCCTGGCGCTGGAAATCTTCGATTTTCAGTCGCGCGCGCTGGGTTTCCATGTCGCGAACCTGATGATGGCGCTCGATCCGGGCATCGTCGTCATCGGCGGCGGGTTGATGGATCGCGAGGCGACCGCGCCGGAATTCCGCGAGCGCTACCTGCGCATTGTGCGCGAGACGGCGCTGCCGTATCTCTGGCCGGTGCAGCGTGAGACCCTGGAAATCGTCCCGGCGGTCTTGGGCGAACTGTCGCAGGCCATCGGCGCCGCGCTCATGGCGCTTTATCAGAGCCGGGGCTAATTCGTCGTGCCAACAGGTTTGTTGGCTTTGCCGGTTGACGCGACTTCTTTCAGGTCGCTGTCCCACTCGTGGTCGAGCCGGGGATGCAGCCACGCCCCCAACTCCGCGCGTTCTTGCGGCGAAAGGCGCTCAATCGCTTCCTTGATTTCCTCAACCGTCCTCATGCGGCAACGTAGCAAATTTTTGCCTATCGGCAAACGGCACTGCAACGCTTGCCGAGTCGGAGCAACGGGTTTGAATCATTCAGCCCGGCGTTGACGCGCCAACGGCTACGCCGGGGAACCAATCCCAAATCCATCAACCCTCAAGGGGTTGGATCAATCCCACACGAACCATTCGTCAAATTCGATTTCATATCGTTTCAAAAATTCCCGGTATTCATCTTGAAACGAGACCTTGCGATGATGTTCCTCCTGCCCAGCGATGTATTGCCGCACGATTTCGACCTGTGAAAAACCAACGGAGAAAATGCCATAGCCATTCTGCCAGGCAAAATCGTGGAGGTCGGGGCTTTTGGTTTTCAACCAGAGCGAGGAACCGCGTTTGGCCTCCTTGACCATGTCCGCCGCGTTGCCGGTGCGCGGCAGCGTCGAGAGAATGTGAACATGGTCTTCTGTTCCGCCGACGATGAGCGGCTGGCAATCGTGACGCGCGAGGATGCCGCCGATGTAGCGGTGCAATTCATCCCGCAGGGATTTGTCGCGTAAAAATGGCCGGCGCTCTTTCGTCGAGAAAATGGTATGCACCAGAATTTTGGCGAGGGATTGGGGCATGACGCGATGGTGCAACAGCCAGTTTTATCCTGAAAGAATAAAATCATTCAGGTCAGCGTTGGCGAGCCCGGCGTTGGAGCGCAAGAAACATCAATCCCAAAGGGATTGAATCGTTCAGCCCCGCGTTGCCGCGCAAGCGGCTACGCTGGGAAAAGACGTGTGGCAAATTCATCAACTCTGAAGGAGTTGAATCAGATGGATGCGCAACCGGTTGGGGATTTAGGGAAAGCTGGGGACATCGTGACCCCCCTTCGCCTGGTTTTTTGGCGTTGTGAAATGTTTTGTCGTTTTCATGGTAATGAAGATCGAGTTTTTTGGCCAGAGCGAGAGCGGCCTTCATTTATGCGGGCTTCACACAGGATGCGTTTTAGTTCCTGGAATCGGCGATGGCTCATAACTTTCAGTTTGACTAGCGTCCGTTCAATCGGCTCAGGGGGGTCACGATGTCCCCATCTCATCCCAACCGGTTGGGGATTTGCGTTTGATTCAACCCTTTCAGGGTTGTGAAATTGGTTTGGGCGTTGACCCGGCGTAGCTCGTGCCTCGCAACGCCGGGCTGGAGGATGGAATCCCGGTGGGATTCCGGGAAATTCGCGCAACCGCTGCTGTTCCGCGGCGGGCAATTTTCCAACGGCCGCCGTGATTTCCGCAACGGTGGTCATGTGGAAAGGGGCAAATTCAAAAACAAACCGGCCAGCGGCGTCATAACGAACCTAACTTTTGATTGCCGCCTGCGACGTCCTCCCCAAATAGCCAGTGAGCACAGATTCAAATTCGCGGGTTGCATCTACCGCTCCGGTGGTAGCGTGTCCCACTTCGTGTAAAAGTGTTGCTGCATAACCAACAAGCGATGAGAGCTTGCTGCGCTTGATGACTATGGCTGGAATTGATGAATCCCAAACTCCTTGCGTGTCATCGGTCGTGATTCTCATCGTTTCAGAAATCCGTATTTCTGGAATTCGGTTGAGCGAAAGACCGACAAGCGCAAGAATTTTCGGAGTGTATTCGTAAATCCGGCGTTCCTGTTGCGACAGCTTGCCAATTCCAACGAAGTTGTATTCAAAGCTGGAATTATATTCGTGAACGTAAGTTTCGACCGTGCGAACTTGCGGTCCACCCGTTAGGACCTGCGCCTCCAGTTTGGCTTTTTGCTGATCAGTTATAACGACTACATCGTAACCATCTGATTTTACGCTGTCCAAAATATTAGGCCTGGATTGAATTTCTTCTTCTGTAAAATAGGTGACTCTTCTTTGCTGGTGCATAAGGTTGAGAGCCATTTGGCTGATTTCAATCCACGCCATCTCATCGGCTTGTTCGCCGCTTGCCCGTTTCTCCACTTGTTCGATCAGCAACGCCTCAACCGATTTACTTTTGGCATTTCTCAGGATTGCTTTAATTCTGTCTGCGTAAGTCGCTCTGCCGACGTTTAACCGTTCGCGGTTGAGTTTCTTTTTCATCGATTCGGTCAAACTGGTGATATTATACGAGAACAAAAAATTTGGTTCTTCGCTGGCAAAAACACCGAGAATGTAAACACGCGCAACGCTTCCGTTTCGCCTGAGAATTTGGCCATAATCGTTCGTTTCCAAAACTCCTTCTTTCGAGAATTTCAGAAACAAAGATTTCGCCTTTTCCATATCCGCATCGCTGACGCGCATGACAAATTCTGTCCCTTGAATATCAATCGGGGAGTCGTCGTATTCGACATGCAAGGTGACGATGTCATCAAACCCATATTTATGCTCCTGTTTGAGACGATATGTGCCAAACCGTGAACAGATAAGAATTTCGATTCCTCTTCGGCTGAATGTCGCAAGCGCGTCTTTCAAGCCGACACCAAATTTTCCAATTACGCCGGTAGGCGCATCCAGCTTTTCCTTATTTTCGTTTAGAGTAAAATGCTCGATTTGCAAACCGCGGCCATAATCCCGAATGTGCCAGTCGCCCTGGTCATCTTTGGTAATTGATATTTCGGCGGTTTGCGAGATGAGCTGTTCGTCGAGTGCATTGGAAATTACTTCGCGAATTGCGTGCTCAACTTCCCAATTTTCCTGAACTTCTTCGATGTTCAGGTCAAACGATCGGATGGGCATAAATTGCCTTTCGATTGGCTGATTTCCAACGCTTACCAAACCACATTCCCTGATTTCCATCAAGCCTTAACCGTTCATCCCATTTGTTCAGTTGAACTAGCCCCCGCCATCAGCTATTTTGTCCAGCCTATGACATTGACGGAAAAATTGCTCGCGCGGGCGTCTGGCAAGGCCAAAGTCCAGGCCGGCGACAACATCTGGGTGAACGCCGACGTGCTCATGACGCACGACGTTTGCGGCCCGGGCACCATCGGCGTCTTCAAACGCGAGTTCGGCAAGGATGCCAAGGTCTGGGACAAAAACCGGATCGTCATCATCCCCGACCATTACATTTTCACCGCCGACTCCCGGTCCAACCGCAACGTGGACATCCTCCGCGATTTCGTCAAGGAGCAGGGACTCCCGTATTTCTACGACGTGATTGACGACCCGAACGGCCACTGGCACTTCGACCCGGCCAAGGGCCATCTCAAGCGGCAATACGGCACGCACTACGCCGGCGTCTGCCACACGGCCCTGCCGGCCAAGGGCCACACGCGCCCGGGCGAAGTGCTGTTCGGCACTGACTCGCACACCTGCATGGCGGGCGCGTTCAACGAGTTCGCCACCGGCATCGGCAACACGGACGCGGGCTTCGTGATGGGCACGGGCAAATTGCTCGTCAAGGTCCCCGAGACGATGCACTTCCGGCTCGAAGGCAAACTTCAACCGGGCGTGATGGCCAAGGACATCATCCTGCATTGCATCGGCGAGATCGGCTTCGATGGCGCGACCTACCGCGCCATGCAGTTCGACGGCAGCGGCGTCAAGCATCTGTCCATTGACGACCGCATGACCATGGCGAACATGGCCATCGAGGCCGGCGGCAAGAACGGCATTTTCCCGTTCGACGAGCGCACCGCGGAATACGTGGACGCGCGGGTGAAGTTAAACGGGACGAAATCCGCTTACACGCCGGTTGAGCCGGACAAGGACCAGAAGTTCGTTTACGAACTGGTCGTGGATTTGAGCAAGCTCGAACCGACGGTGGCCTGCCATCCAGACCCGGGCCGGCGCAAGAAGGCCAAGGAACTCGGCCACATCAAGCTGGACCGCGCCTATGTCGGCTCCTGCACCGGGGGCAAGACGAGCGACTTTGTGGAGTTCGCGAGGGTGTTGCGCGGCAAGCACGTGGCGGTGGACACGTTCGGCGTCCCGGCGACGCCGGAGATTGTCCATGACTTGCAATCCACGCGCTGGGGCGAAAAGACGATTTGGGAAATCCTCGTGGACGCGGGTGTGCAGATGACGGAGAACGCCGGTTGCGCGGCGTGCCTCGGCGGACCGGTGGACACCTTCGGGCGCATCAACAAGCCGGGCATCAAGTGCATCAGCACCACCAACCGGAATTTTCCCGGCCGCATGGGCGACAAGGAAAGCCAGGTGTTTCTCGCGTCGCCGGCGACGGTGGCGGCAAGCGCGATCGCCGGGAAAATTGTTGACCCACGAGAGTATTTGGGGAATTGAACCCAAACGGCCAGTGACGAAAGGCTGCTGGAGCGATTACGTGATTTCCGCAACGACCGGAACTGGCATTTGCATGAGCGCATGGCCATGGCCACCCACGCCGATGTTTTGTGGCGGCGCATGAGCTATGACGTTGAAAAAGCCAGGCCCGATTATGCCGCGCCCGCGCCGGACGTTTCCGAATCAGAAGAAACGGAAACGTTCCGCTTGCTTTCACTGGATTCGCCGGTGCGGATGAAACTGACTTCGTTCCGCGACAAGGACCTGGTGCATTTGCGCGATCTGATTGACGTCGGTTTGATTGACAAAACCCGGCTCGAACGGGTTCCGGCTTCTTTGCATCCGCGCCTCCGGGAACTTTTGCAAAATCCCGAAGGTTAAAAAGTCAAGCATTCCACTTTTAGAAGACAAAGCCGGGATTGCCTCCCGATTGGTTGACCCGGTTTGTCATCTGATTGAAATTGCCCTCACGACCGTGACCTGCCCCTGATGCATCTCGACTCCAGCCTTGACGAGGCTTAACCCCAAGCCCAGACCCCGCTGGGACCGGCTCTTATCGCCGTGATAAAGCCGCGTCCAGATTTTCTCCTGTTCTTCCGGGGGATCCCGACGCCGGTATCGCGGAACTGCTGCGCGGCCGAGCCGGTTCATCGTGAACCGAGCCGGTACTCCTCTTCCCGGCGGTTGGCGTACGCGGGATCCCAACAGTTGTTGACAAACACTTTGACAATGTATTTATTCCCCTTATGCAAATTGAAACACTCAAGGTCTTCTGTGATCTCGTCGAATCGAAAAGCTTCACGAAGGCCGCCCAAATCAACGGTGTCACCCAGTCGGCGGTGAGCCAGCAGATCACCACGTTGGAGCGCCTCTTCAAATCCCTCCTCATCGAGCGCAGCAAGAAGCAACTGCGCGTCACGGACGCCGGGCAGGTGTTCTATGACCAAAGCAAGCAAATCCTCCGGGCCTACGAATCATTGCGCAGCGAACTGGACGGGATCAAGAACGTCGTTTCCGGGACCATCCGGGTGGCCACCATTTACAGCATCGGTCTGCACGACTTGCCGCCGGTCATCAAAAAATTCCTGAAGGCATACCCGGCGGTGAATGTCCATGTCGAATATCGTCACGCCGATCAGGTGTATGAGGACGTGCTGGGCAGCGTGGCGGACCTGGGCATGGTGGCCTATCCAGCGCGCAATGCCGCACTTGAAATCCTTTCCTTCAATGAGGACAGACTGGTGGTGATCTGCCATCCGCGACATCCGTTTGCCAAACAAAAGTCCGTCAGCCTCAACATGCTGGCCGGCGAGAAATTCGTCGGTTTCGATTCGGACATCCCCACCCGCAAGGCCTTGGACAAAATCCTGAAGAAGCGGGGCGTGCAGGTGAAGCCGGTGTTGCAATTCGACAATATCGAGACGGTCAAGCGGGCGGTGGAAATTGATGCCGGGGTGTCCATTCTCCCCGAAGGGACGGTAGCGGCGGAAGTGGCCAAGCAAGCGCTGTGCGCCATACCGATTGCTGACGGCGATTTCCACCGTCCGGTGGCCGCCATTTGGAGGAAGAACAAGGTGCTCTCCCCGGCGATGAAGCAATTCCTGGCGATACTCAGGGAGGAGAAATGAAAGGCGCGGCGGGCGCTGGATTCCTTCAACGACATTTCCTGCGCTCCAGACTGGCCGGCCATCGCCGGGCGAGCGGCGTCGGGCCGTAAACTCGGAAACTTCTTCCCGCCTAATCAAGCCATTTTGAACCCGCTCCCCTTCACCCGCGCTCGCGCAAAGAAGCCGTGTGGTTCCGGGCTGATCCTTTCTGGAACTGCAACGGCGGCCAAGGACTCATCGGTTCGATGCAAGTTTCTTCGTGCCGGCAACCGGTTGACGACGCGGAACGGGGGCCTTCTCCGCCGCCGGAAATTCGTCGAGAAGTGTGAGCAATTTCGCACATGCCAGGTTGAGCAAGGCGGGCGGGTGCGGCCATTGTTCGAGGATCATGGAGCCCGAATAGTTGCGTCTCCGCAAGCATCGCAGCAGGGTGCGCACCCCGGAGTCGTCCCGCTGGGCCGGACCGGTGAACAGCGTCAGATGGCTGTCAAAGTCGCCCCAGTTTTCATGGAGATGAAGGTGGATGATGGGAACTTGTCGGTCCAGATGCCCGAGGTATTTCAGGTAATCATTCCGCGTCGTGGCGCACAAGTTGGCGTGGCCAAGATCCAGACACATGCCGGCGTGGTTTGTGGGAACGGATTTCAATTCACGCAGCCGGCCGAACAATTCATTGAATTGTTCGGCCGTCGTCAACGGGGTGTTCTCAATGGCCAGTTGCATTCCCGTTCCGGCCACACGGTCCAGCAGCCAAGCAATGGAATTGACGTGAGCAGCCAATCCTTCCTCAGCCCAGAGATGGATGTTCAACACCGCGGCGCCGAGGTCTTCGGCCAGCTCGACGTCTCCGGTCAGCATCGAGCGGGCTTCCGGTTTCAGCGGGTTGGCTTGCCAGCGCGAGTGAACCGAGAGCCTCACGCGCCGCACTTTGGCCTTGTCACGGATCGCGCGGCGTAATTCAGGGGTCAAATCCGCTTCGTCCCAACCCGCGCCCCACGGCTTTTTATCGGGAAACCATTCGAACGCGTCGAAACCGTTTTCGAGCGCGTAGTCGAAGGGCGCAAGCGGAGTCAGCGCTGAAAAGGCCGACTGGTTGCCTATGTGGATGCAGGCTGGTTTAGGCATGATTGAGGCCCACCTGGGGACGCGCCTGCACCACGAATGATTGTCCCTGGGCAAACGCGCCTTCAATGTCCTGCGGCACGCCGAATATCTTTTCGACTTCGATGCCAATCTGGGTGATTTTGTCGAGCAAGTCGCACTTGACCGATTCGTCCCACAGCAGGGGGGTTTCCTAATAATCCAGAACGACTTCGAGCGGCGGGCGCAGTGGAACACTGTCATACAGCCCCGCCGCGGCGTAGCCGGCCAAGTCCTCCGCGTTGGAGTCCTAGCGGAAGATCAACCCGTTGCCGTACAGCCCGATGCTCTTGCTGGGATAGGACAGCAACCGGTGTCGGCGACTTTGCTTGTCAGCGACGAAGCTCAACGCCCGGCCGGCATAATTGCCGACGAGTGCCTCGCCTAAACCGAGTACGATCTCGGCAAGAAGTTCGCCGCGTTCACCGGTGATGGGATTGGCGGTGTGAATGACGAAGGCATATTCCGCCGGCACCATTGGCTGGATCAGGACGGCCATGAACAGGTGCTCATGCGCCATGCCCATGGTTCTGCGGCTGAAATACGCGCGCTCGTTCCACTTGGAGGCCCAGACCCGCCGGATGCGGTTCCAGGCGTCATCCCAACATTGTGGCGGGGTCAGGTGCGACGCCTTAAGCGCCTGCGCAAAGGCCTGGGCCATCGCGTCCGGCGCCTGGAGTTGGTTGATGGTGGAGCGAAGTTCCTCAAGGGTTTTTGTGGGGCTGGCGTTCTGTTCGAGACTTCGGGAAAGCTGCCGACAACGTTCCAAGATGGATTTATTTTCCTTCCAGTTCAGCACCTCTTCAAACACGCCAAACGGAATGGCCGCGGATTCGGGCACGCGGATCCAATCCGGCAGGTTTTCCCGCAGCAGTTTTTGATTCAAGGATTTCGCTCCGACCAGCAAGCCGCCAAACTCTTCGCTCGTGATGGCGAACTTGGTAAATTGGGGCCTGGCTGCAGCCGCAGGCGCTGAAGGAGCCTTCGGGCGCGAGGCCGGCGCTGCCTTGGCGATTTCCTTGAAAGCAACGTCGCCGGAGAGTGTGACCCTTACCTCGAGTTGATGGCCATGCAGCAATTTTAACCGGGCGAGTGTCGGCGAGTCATAGCAGGTGGCGAATAACAGCCGCGCGTTTCGCGCCCGGACCGCCACGTGGGAAACAATATCCGTCACGTCCGGCGCGATCACTGCGGTCACCTCCTCCGGCAGCTCCTCGTCGCCGCCAACGTGATCGGCGATGATGACGCGCGGAACCGCGTGGCGTGCGCCACGCCCAGTTGGCGGGAGCGAAATTCCAGTTGGCCGCGCAGGTGTCCATCACCGGCGAAAACAACTTTTGCGTTCGGGAAATGCTGCAGCAAGCCGGGCACCGCTTCCAGCAGCAGGTCCGGTCCCTTCTGAAGGCAAAGCCGTCCGCTAAACAGCACGGTCGGATCCACCGGCCCGATGCAGTAGCGGCACTTGACGCCGCCCGGATCAATAAAACCATCATACTTGTGGACGGCCACGCCTTTGTGAATGACCCAGCACTTCCAGTCGGGCAGATTATACATCCACAGGAGTTCGTTTTTGAGCACCCCGCTCACCGCGATCACCCGGTCGGCGCAATAGGTGCCGTGGCGTTCGTGGTCGCGAATCCGGGCCGAAGTGCCGCCCCAAAAGTTGTCTCCGCAGCGTCCATACTCAGTGGAATGCATCGTCAGGACCGCGCGATGACCCGGCCGGCTTTGTTTGATCCAGGCGACGGCGTTGGCCGCCAGCCAGTCGTGGCCGTGAACCACGTCGAAGTGGCCGGTGTAATCCTCCGTCTGAAAGAAATGCCAGACGAAGGAACGGCACATCTCCTGAATTTCGTCCACGAAATTCTGGTTCAGGTTATGGGGACAGAAGTGGTGCCACACGCCATCAATCGGGTGAACTCCACCGGTGCCATAACCGGGCCGGGTAAAAATATGAACTTCGTGGCCGCGACGTTGCAGGGCCGCTGCCAGTTCCGTGACATGCGTGGCGACGCCGCCCACGGCATGGGAAACAAGTGTCTCCCAGGAAAACATAGCGATCCGCATAATTTTCCTCTACGCGCCAAGTCTGGTGCGGTACGCTTGCGGTTATCCATCCGCATCCCTCCCTCTTCCACCAATGATCCGCGCATGTTCATGGTAATCTGGACTGCCTTCGAATCTGGATTGTCAGTGGCCCTGGCCCGTTTTCCACTGGCGTTAATTTTAGATGAAGTGCTTTAAGCACGAAGCTTGCCAAGGGAAGTCCAGGAGAGTAGGCGATAACTTCGGCGGTTTTTCTAAAATCAGGTTTGAGTCGGCCTCGACGGTGGAAGATTTTGTTCCTTGGGTGGATTTGCATCGGCCACTTCGAGCATGCGCCAACCGCTCCAGCGGCAACAACCACCAATGATGGAGCGGGTCGAAACACCGGAAAACTATGCGGCACCACGGACAAACATCTGCTCGTTGAATCGGAAAATCGCATCCGGCCGATTCCATTCAAGCATTTGGACAAAATCACGATCTGTCATCCAAAAGCGTTTCCATGGTGGCCTCAATTGTCGTCGTTCTTCTGTCCGGGAGGCGCCGCGCTTTTCGACGACGATGTTCCCCATGAGGTGGCTTGTGCCGCGCTGGTGTTTTATGGCCACGCTGGGCCGGACGCAACCAACTGCTTCGGGTTTCCGGTGTCAAGGCTCGACGACACGGTAAAAGCGGCCGGGAAACTGGGAGGCGTTGGTATCGGTGAAACGGAGGACGTCGCCCGCCGGGACATTGGTTTCCAGCGAAACCCAGTTTGAAGCGACGGCGAGGTTGGTGGTGGCCTGGACGATGTTGGTCTGATTCGGCGTGGTCAGGGCGGTGAACACAAATCCACCGTTGGTCCAGACGGCGTTGGTCAGCACGGCGGACGACAGCGGAGCGCCCACCACGTTAACCACGCCAGTCATGCCGTAGAGATAGTGAATGTTGCATTGATAAGGAAAAATCCCAGGCACGTGGAACGTGTTCGTGCATGCTTGCACGCCTTGCGCAGGGCCGCACAGCGGCTCATTGGTGGTCAGGCCGGTCACCGTATGAAAACCGCCGGCATTGGTCCAAATGACCGTGTCTCCCACCTGAATGGTTAGGACGCTGGGACTGAAATAAAAATTTCCGAAGGCGACATAATTCGTCGCGGCGGACGTCAACAGGGGGCTGCCGAAGCAGAGCAGGACGGACTCGACGACGGCCCGAAATCTAATTGGCAGAAAGTTCATATGGCATCGTGAACATGGTGAGCCGGATGACAATGTGTCCCTGCGTCGGCCTTCTGTCAAACCCATCAGCAACCCATCAACAACTGGCCAACCCGCAAACCGGAATGGTTTCGTGCAGCAGGGCCATCAGATTGGATATGGATTGCATCGCCCATCAGGACGAGGCCGGCGTCCGCAAATCGTCGGTGGACGAGACCCCGGCCTTCAACGAGGGGTTGCACGAAGCCCGCGACCGCGCGCAACGTTCCGCATCCGGGCGGAGGTTGAAATTTTTCAATTCGCGGGAGCGATGCACAAGAGACCGGCATTGCCGGCCTCCTTTTCGCGTGTCCTCCGGAAGTTGGACGTGGCGTCGCCGCGGGTGGAAAAGGTCCTGGTCTGTCGAAGATACTGTAAGAAGTTGACGCGGCGGCTTCGTGGCGGCTGGGCGCGCCAAATGAATTTTATTGGCAACCCGCGGGCGCGTTGGCTAACTCCCGCCGTGGCGCAGTCCAAAAGCAACGCGGCCATCGCCGGCAGTCTGTTGTTCACCGTCGTTTTGTGGGGCGGCAATAATGCCGGCACCAAGTGGCTGGTCATGGCCTGGCCGCCGATCTGGACCGGCAGCATCCGCTTTCTGCTGGCCGGAGGGCTGCTGTTGGCACTGCTGCGCTGGACGCCCTGGCTGGGGGAATGCCATGCGGCCTCCGCCGGTCTGCGCCGGCAGTTGTGGTGGCGCGGCGGCGCGAGCCTGGCGGTGTATATCGTGACCTTCAACTGGGCGTTGCGTCTGACCGACGCTTCCCACGTGGCATTGTATCTGGGCGCCTCGCCGGTCTGGGCCCTGTTGTGGGAAGAACGACCGCGGCGGAACTGGGCGAGCGCACAACGTTTCGGCGCGGCCTTGCTGGCGGTCGGCGGCGTGCTGGTCTTGTTGTGGCCGGCTTTGCGGGCGGCCAAGCCGGACTTGGTCGGGGAATGCCTGGGTCTGGCCTGCAGCATTCTCTGGGCGCAGTTCAGCCGGCAGATGCGGTTCTTGAGCGTGCAGTTGAGCGGGACGGAAGTGGCCGCGCACACCATGTGGATGTCCGGAGTGCTGCTGCTGCCGTTCGGGTTGGCGGAAGTGGCCACGCGCAACATCCCTGTCAACGTGGCCTGCCTGGGCGTGCTGGCATTCTGCGTCCTCTTTGGCGGCGTGGTCCCCTACGCCCTCTGGAACGATGCGCTGCGCCGCTGGCGCACCAGCCGGGTCATGCTCTTCAACAACTTGATTCCCCTCAGCACCATGACCTGGGCGAATCTCTTCCTGGGCGAACCGGTCACGCCCACTTTCTGGGAGGCGATGATTCTGATCGTTGCCGGCGTCATCCTCGGCCAGACCGATTGGTCCAAGCTCTCGGGCGCGCCGGAAAGTTTTTAGCGCGAATACCGAAGTGGCATGGGCAAAGCACGCGCGTCCCACGGCATTTTCCCACTATCGGGCAGGGTGACGGCAGGCCAAATTGATTGGCGCCGGCCAAACGTTCACAATCCGGCCAAGTCCTAATGCCTTTCTGGAATTCAAGGTCAGAGGAATTTGAAATGGACCGGGCCTTCCCACGATTGATTGCGGCGCAGACGCGGCCATCCGTGATTATTATCTGCTGCCGGGCATTGACATGACATGGGAAAACCTGCGCGTTACGGAGGATAACGGCATTTACCTGGACGCATATCGGTTTGAAACACTGGATTATTTCCTCGGCATGGCCGAGCGCGTGAAATTGGAGGAGGCCGCATGAGCGACGAAGTGAAAATGATTCCGATTGACCAGATTCATATTTTGAATCCAAGGCAACGGGACAAGAAACGATTCGAGGTCATCGTCGAGAGCATCAGAAATGTCGGTCTAAAAAAGCCGGTTCAAATCAGCCGCCGGTCAGAAGATGAAGCGGTAAAGCCAAAATATGATTTGATTTGCGGCCAGGGACGAATCGAGGCGTTCAAGGCGCTCGGCCATACGGAAATTCCGGCCGTCATCGTTGAGATTTCAAAAGAGGAACGGCTGGTTCGCAGTCTGGTGGAGAACATCGCGCGGCGCTATCCCGCGCCGATGGATTTGATTCGTGAAATCGAGCGGCTGAAATCGTTGGGATACAATTTCCACCAAATCAGCAAGAAACTGAACGTCAGCGATGAAATGGTCAAAGGATTGATGACCTTGAAAAAGGCCGGCGAGGAACGGCTGCTTGAAGCGGCGGTCACTGGAAAAATCCCGCTCTGGGTTGCCATTGACATCGCCAAAACGGACACCATCGAAATGCAGCGAGAACTGCTCAAAGCCTATGAAAACAAACAACTGAATTATTTGTCCATCCGCACGGTGAAGCGGTTGATTGAACAGCGGCGGCTCATCGGCAAACAGCGCGGCGGCAGGATTCGGGGCCAAAAGGCCAAGACCAGCGCCGAAAGTTTGGTGAGCGCATATCGGCGCGAGAGCCAGCGGCAGAAATTGATGGTGAAAAAGGCGCAAATTTGCGACGCGCGGCTTGTATTCATTGTCACGGCGTTCGGCAAGTTGATGGCTGACGAAAATTTCGTGACACTGTTGCGGGCGGAATCTCTTGCCACAATGCCAAAATCTTTGTGGACGAAAATCACGCCCCAACAACGGGAGGCCGCATGAGTGAAATGAAAATCGGATTCGAGCTGCGGAAAATCCGGTTGTCGCTCGAAAACATTCTGCCGGTGCGGCAAATCAAAGACCCGCAGAAAAATGTTCGCCGTTACAAGACCATTCTCGTTTCCCTCAAGGAAGTTGGCCTGGTCGAGCCGCTTGTGGTGCATCCACAAAAGGACGCACCAAAGAAATATCTGCTGCTGGACGGTCATCTCCGACTTTTCGCGTTGAAGGAACTTGGAGAAACGTCCGCCGATTGCATCATTGCAAACGACGATGAGTGTTTCACCTATAACGCTCGCATCAGCCGGCTGCCACCGATTCAGGAACACAAGATGATCACGAGGGCTGTTCGCAACGGCGTGAAGCCGGAGCGCATCGCGGCGGCGTTGAATATGCCCGTCCGTATTGTCATCGCATCCATGCGGCTGCTGGATGGCATTCGTGAGGAAGCCGCCGATTTGCTGAAGGACAAGAACGTTTCAGCGAAGGCCATTTGCCTGATGAAACGTGTGAGTGGGGTGCGTCAGATTGAAATCGCGGAGATGATGGTGAACTACAACAATTTTTATACCGGCTATGCCGAGGCTCTGGTTTTGGGCACGCCCAAGGATCAACTGGTCAATCCCGATGAACCGAAACAAAAGGAGGGCATATCCCCAGAGGATGTTGCAAAAATGGAACAGGAAATGGAGTCGCTGGAACGTGATCTGAAAGCCGTTGAGGAAACCTACGGCGAAAATATGCTGGTTCTGACCGTGGCGCGTGGCTACATCAAAAAGCTGCTTGAAAACGCCAAAGTCGTTCGGTTTTTGAACGGGAATTTCCAAGACATCTTGGCAGAGTTTGAATCTATTGCTGCCGCCGAGTCACTGTGAAGAGCCATTCTACTCCAGGTTCGGCTTGTTCGTCGGTGTTAAAACTGGCAATTCGCGGACAAAACACCGCCCCCTTGGCGCGAACAGCTAATCACCAATTTTACAAAAGTCTGTTTGCTGTCCCGCCACAGCCAAATAGAATAATTGCCAGTGATCTACTTGGACAACAATGCAACGACGCCGTTGCTGCCGGAGGTCTTTGAGGAGATGCGTCCGTATTGCTGAAGTTGGCCGATCTGGAAAATGCCATCGCGGAAGAAACCGCCATCGTTTCGCTGATGTGGGCGAATAATGAAACCGGCGTGCTGTTTCCGGTTGAACAAATAGCCGCTGTCTGCAAGTCGCGCGGTGTGCTGTTCCATTGCGATGCCGTGCAAGCCGTCGGCAAGGTGCCGGTGGATTTGCACAAACTGCCGGTGAGTTATCTTTCAGTTGCCGGCCACAAAATTCACGCGCCCAAAGGTATCGGCGCACTCTTTGTGAGGCGCAAAACGCCATTCGCACCTTTGATTTACGGCGGACATCAGGAACGCGGGTTACGAGGCGGCACAGAAAACGTGCCTCTGATTGCTGGCTTGGGCAAAGCGGCAGAACTCGCACGAAAATATCAGCCTTCTTACGGAAAAAAAGTGCTGCCCCTGCGTGATGCGCTAGAAAACGGGATTCTCGAAATAATCCCGAATACCGAGCGGAATGGTCACAAATTGCAACGATTGGCCAACACTACAAATATCACCTTTCATGGCGGGCGCATATCAATTTCTGTGGGGGTCTCCATGAAGGATATGAGGAAATAGCAAATGCCAACGGCGATTGCGCCAGAAGGTTTCCAGACACATCAAGCCTTCATCGCCGACGCAACTCCAAAATTGTCCGGGGCGTTTGAATCGGCAT
>JAGWMQ010000048.1 GCA_028873125.1 Verrucomicrobiota bacterium
CCATCGCCCACATCGGTCAAGGGAAATGGCTTGCCCCAGTCCTTTCCAACGGCGCGTTGGTCGTCGAGAAAACGCATTTTCCCCCGCTTAAAATCCAGTTGAAGGCAATAATGTCCCAACACGTCCATGCCGAGAATTCCCATGACGGGACGCTCGGCATCAGGTGATAACTGGCTGATAAAATTACCGGCAAGCACGTTGGTGCCGGTCATTTTCAGCGGCGTTCCGTCCCAATACAGTCTGGGCGCCGCATAGACGCCGATTTTATGTTTTCTGCCAAAATTCCAAAATGTTCCCGTGTCGAGACGTTTCCCTAAAACTGTTGCCAAATTAGTGTCGAAACAGGTGGCAGGACTTCCAGTGTCCACGACCATCGGCAACTTCTGGCCATTTTCCAACCGAACCGTCACCATCAACCAGCTTCCGCGGCCGGCGTCCTTGTTCATTGCCACGGTGGCCGGCAATTTAGAGGGTGGAATAATGGCTGCCGGAGGAGGCGGTGTCGCGCAGGACCACAACAACAGCGGGCAAACGCAAGTGAGCCCGATGCGGAGAATTTTCAAAAAACGGCGCATCGCGCGGCCCATCCTATCGCCACACTTCGAGCGTCACCAAGCCGTTTCCGGGATTTGCAAAAGGTCCGGGCGCGGGATTCGCTTCGTTCCGTGGCCTGCCAAAGTAATCAGTGGCAATCTGAATTGGCGCGCCATCGGGCTGTTCATACGGCAAGTTCGGGATGATCGCTTTCCCCAGCAACGCGGTGATCACGAGTGGGCGCCTCCGCTCACGGGTCCATGCTTTGTCGAATTTGAATTGGAGCCACCAGCCGTTGGCTTTTTTGACCAGCCGAAGCGCCGGATTGAAGTTCGTTTCGACGAGCGGATTTTTCTCAAATTTGGACGGCTTGGCGCCATCCAGGAACACATTGCCCGCCATCCACACCGGCAACGGCGCGTGGTCATACCGGCTCAAATCGCTGCGCCGCACGAACAGGTTGTTGTAGTAGCGGTCGTCGCCGCGCGGGTTGTCGTGGAAACCGGCGATGGCCGTCGAGTGCGCCTTGAGAAACGGCGTCTGGCGGGCGTCGAAGCCATACACGTCAAGGGTCCCCGCGAACAAATTATGAACGTAAGCGCCGCCTTGGGAGTTGTCAGCCAGCGACGCGGGCGAAAGCAACAGGTTATTGTCGAACAGAAACGGCCCGTGATCCACTTCCACGAAAACATCCCGGCCATTATCGTGAAAGAGATTTCCCGAAACGCGCGTGCCCTGCGCCATCCAGTCCAGCCAGAGGCCGAGGCAGGTGTGGTAAATGTGGTTGTGGCAAATCTGGACGTCAATGGCGCCGTGCAATTTGATGCCCGCCATCTCCGCGCCCGAAAACCAGTTCAGGACGTGGATGTCGTGGATGGTGTTGCCGGTGATGGTGCTGAACGCGGCGCCCAGGCTGCCCACGATGCCCGCCTGCTCGCAATGGGAGATGGTGTTGTCCCGCACAATGTGGTGGCCGATGTTTTCCCTGGTCCAGCCGTTGGTGAAGGCGCGCTCGATGGTCTCGACGTAGCCTTCGGCGGTGTTGGCCGAGGTGTTGTCCCACTGATCACCGTATTTGCCGAGCGAAATTCCCGAGCAAATCGAGTAGCGGACGACGTTGCTCTCGATGATCCACCCTTTGCTCCAATGCGGCCCGATCAAACCAATTTGTTCAGCCGTGGGCGGCGCCCATTGCGTGGCGGCATCTTCCAAAGTAAAACCGCGCACGGTGATGTAGTTGATGCCGGTTTTTTTGGGATAGAATACCGTCTGACGCACGTTGATTTCCACCCGTTGCCGGTTGGGATTGACGTTTTTGAACTGCGCCCAAATCGTGGTGTTGGTCTGGTCCACCTGGCTCGACCAGAGCGCGGTGGTTCCCACGGGTTTCAGCACATCTTGCAGCGTGGCCGCCTCCGTCAGCCACTTGCCGTTGAGATAAGCCGCCCCGGTGTGATGCGGGCGGCCCAGGGGATTGAACCAGTCGCCGTGAATGAGGTTGGTGTAGGGATTGAAGACGCCGAAGAACGAATTCGGAAGCGTCACTTTCCAAACGTCGTCCTGTACCTTCACCCAGTTTGTGACGCCCTCCGAGCCGGTGATCACCACCCTTTCGCCCGGCGCGGCCTGATAGACGATGCGCTTCGCATCGGATTCCCCGCCGCGCGGCGGGCTGACGCGTTCGCGATAGACGCCCGCATGCACGGTGATGACGTCGCCCGGCTGGGCCAGGTCCGCCGCGCGCTGGATGGTGCGGAGCGGCGCCGCCGGCGTGCCGGGATTGGAGTCGTTGCCGTTGGTGGCCACGTTGAATTCCGCGCCGTGAACGCCGGCGGCGAACGCGACGAAGCATGAAAATTTCCAAACACCTGTTTTCATTCTAAAAGTTGAAACCACAAAATACACGAAGCACACGAAAAATTTTCTGACACGAATTTCACGAATGGACACGAATCCAATTTGTGAGAATTGGTGAAATTCGCTTCCAGCTTCCGTGTCATTTCGTGTGTTTCGTGGTCAAAAAATCTTTTCGTGCAACCATCACTGGCCTGCCCTCGCGTTCGATCACCACGCAACGAAAATTCTTCTTCGCAATTGTGCCGTAATCATGTCCCGCTTTGGCCGGATAAACGCCGAGGTAGGTCAACGGCGTGGCGCCGGTGTTCATTGTCCGATGCGCGGTGCGCCCGGGCACATAAACCGCTCCGTTCGGCCGCAATTCAACCATGCGGCCCTCGCCGGTCGCTTCCTCTTCGAGCAGGATCACTCCTTCCCCGGCGAGACCAATGTAATACTCCGCCGCGTCCCGCCAGGCGTGCAAATGGCCCCGGGTCATGAAATACTCGCCGCCGATTTTTCCCGGCATGATGAAGCCGACGCCGCAATGCAAATCGCCCTCGCCGTCCGCCGGCGTGACGGTGGCAACGGTGTAAATCAATGGATCCTGTTGCGCAAGCGCCGCCTGGAAGGCCGCGCCGTCGGCGAAGCAGCCTCGCAGGCTGCTCAAATGCCGTTTCACCATCCGCGCGCCCGGAACCTCGCCGGTGGCCGGATTGAATCGCGAAAGGATTTTGGAAGGGCTTAGCATGGAAAATCAGGTCCGGACAAAGGCCTTCAGGGTGGCGCATTCGCGGCCGGAGGGCGCGCCGTGGGGGCGGATCGAGTAGCGCCCGACCGCCGCCGGCACGATGAACGTTTCGGCATAGTGGACCACGAACGGCTCGAAGGCGCCGTCGGGGCTTTCGACCATCGCCTCCTCCCCTTCGACGAGATTCAAGACATTGACGCCGCCCTGCGTGTCGTGCGGCGCGGTCTTGGTGAACCAGTGCCGGCGCGTTTCGATGAATTCGCGTTCGTGCAGCCCGGTGCGTTCCTCGCGCCAGCCCTCGCCGCCGGCGAACGGTTCGACGCGGTTGACCAGATTTCTTTTCACCCAGCCGGTCGTGCGGTGCCACTGGATGTTCGGCGCGCCGTGGTTCAGATGGATCGGGCGCGGTTTGCCGTCCAGGCCCAGCCGGCCCCAGTCCCACATCTTGAACGTGAAAATGTAAGGCGTGGCACTGATTTCCAGGACCATCGAGTTCGCTCCCGAACAATGCACCGTGCCGGCGGGGATCAGGAAATGATCGTGCTTTTTCGCGGGCCAGCGGTTGACATATTTGTCGGCCGGGAACGGCGCGCCCCCGGCCTGCGCGATTTCCAAATCGCGGATCATCGCCCGCGGGTCAGTCCCTTCGCTCAATCCCAGATAAACGCCCGCGTCCGCCCCGGCGTCGAGCAGGTAATAACTTTCGTCCTGGGTGTAGTGCATCCCGAACTGCTGCTGGATGTATTCGGTCAGCGGATGCACTTGGAATGACAGGTTGCCGCCGCCCATGGTGTCCAGAAAATCGAAGCGGATGGGAAACTCCCGGCCGAACCGGGCGTGAACCTTGTCGCCCAGCAGCGCCACCGGCTCGCGCCAGACCAGGTCCAGGGCGGGCACCTCGAGGCGCTCCGCGCCGAAACCCAGCCACAGGCTGTTTTCCTCCGGCACACAATCAAAGCACCAGCCGTAATTTTTCGCCTCGCGCGGCAGGTCGCAGACTTCCTTCATCCACCGGCCGCCCCAGGGCGCCGGGTCGAAAAGCGGCGCCACGCGAAAGGGCCGCGCGACCGCGTGCCGCAAGGCATCACGCACCGCGCCGCCTTCGACCAGCTTCGGTTCGCCGGCCTGGTTGGTGTCCAGAAAAAAATCCACGCGGTCGAACAGGTCGAACTTGTGCCGGTCGGCGACACGCCACTCGACGAAAAAGCCGCGTTTGTATTTGCGAAAAAAATCCTCGCCGCCGTTGTCCGCGCCCCAGTTGCCCAGGCCGCGGCGGTAGCGCAGTTGAATTTCCCAGCGCGCCAGGTCCGCGTAAACCAGCGCGTCGCCGCGCGCCACGAGGCCCGCGCCGACCCCGTAAACCAATACCCGCCCGTCGCGCGCCCGCTCAACCGCACGGCGGGCCGCCGTCAGTTTTTCCGCGTCGAAAAATTCTTCCAGCGTGTGGCAGGACAGCACGCCGAAAATCCGGTCGTCGGTCAGGTTCCGGCCGATCAATTTCATCAGTTCCGGCTCGGTTTTTTTGAGGTCCAGCGTTCGGATCGTCGCCTCCGGTTTCAGCCGCGATTCCAGTTCACCCAAAAGTTCGGCGTCGTTCACGCCAGGATACGTGTCCACGACCAGCACTGCGCGCCGGCGTCCACGCAGGCGTTCCTCCAACCCCCTAGCGATCGCCGGCCAGCTCTTCCAGAGCTTGAAGCTGCCGGGCACGGGCACGAACGGGGATTTGTCGTAATTGGATTTTCTCATCGGGGAACCGGTTCGGCGCGGCGGTTGGATTTGGCGCGGCTCCACATTTGTTCGATCTCCTCCAGCGTGCGTCCCTTGGTCTCCGGCACGATGACGAGCACGAACAGGAATGAAAACAAGCTCACCGCCGCATAGGTCCAGAAGGTTTTGGCCGGGCCGATGGCCGGGTTGTCGTTGAGCATCGGGAAGGTCTGCGCCACCGCGTAGCACGACACCCAGACGGTCAAGGCCGCCAGGGACATGGCGCGCCCGCGCAGCTTGTTGGGGAATATTTCCGAGCAGAACAGCCAGCCGACCGGCCCCATCGCCATCGCAAATGCGGCGATGAACAGGACCACGCACACGAGCAGCGGCGCGCCGGAAATTTGCGCGTGAAACATCCAGCCCACCAGCGCCAGCGCGACGGTCTGGATCGCCGTGCCGATGAGCAGCAGCGCGCGCCGCCCCGCCCGGTCCACAAACCCTATGGCCACAAACGTGAAGACGAGATTGATCAGCCCCACCCAGACCGACGAGGTGAAGGCCGCATGTTCGCCGCCGCCTGCGGCGGCGAAAATGTTCGTGGAATAGTAAATAATGGCGTTGATGCCGCAGAATTGAGAGCAGGCCATGAGCACCACGGCGATCCACAGGGGCTTGAACCAGGGCGGGTTGAGCAGTTCGGAAAACCGGCCCTGCTCCAGACCCATCGCCTCGCGGATGGCAGCCATCCCGGCTTGGGCGTGTCCGGGACCGCCGGCCTTTTCCAAAATGGCGCGCGCCTCGGCCGCGTGTCCGCGCTGGGCCAGCCAGCGCGGGCTTTCGGGCACGGCGAACAACAGCGCGATGAACGCCGCTGCCGGCGCCACCTCCA
Source organism: Verrucomicrobiota bacterium (assembly GCA_028873125.1). Taxonomy (GTDB): domain Bacteria; phylum Verrucomicrobiota; class Verrucomicrobiia; order Limisphaerales; family UBA11358; genus UBA11358. The sequence continues at coordinate 5,724 of JAGWMQ010000048.1, forward strand.
TCCCCACCATCCAGCGCCAGCCCAAAGCCGTGTTCCAACTTTTATCGCCCAGGCCTTGGATGATTTCGTTGACAAACAGCGTGAGAAAAATTCCGGTGACGATCCCCAGTTGAAACAGCGTGCCCAGACGGCCCCGCCATTGTTCCGGCGAAATCTCGGCGATATAGACCGGACAAATCATGGAAGAGGCGCCGATGCCCAGGCCGCTGATGAAACGCGCCATCAGAAATTCGGCGAAGGTGCGCGGCACGGCCGACAGCAGGCCCGAAATCCCATACAACAGCGCGCAGAGGAAGAGCAATTTTTTACGCCCGAACCGGTCGCTCAGAAAGCCGGCGAACATGGCGCCGGGAATGCAACCGGCGATGGCGCTGGCCCCGGCCGAGCCTTGCTGAGCCGGCGTCAGCGCAAAATGGGCGGTCAGGTAGGTGACCGCACCGTTGACGACCGCGGTGTCGTAGCCGAACAAAAATCCGCCCAGGGCGGCCACGCCCGTCGTGAACAGCACGAACCGGAGGGAGGAGCGCAAGGGGGCGTTCATTTTCTCTTATTTTTGGCGAAGGGTCAGGGTGAGCTTGAACCGGTCGCAGCGATAATGGACCACGGCAAATTCCATGGGCCTCCGTCCCGTGTCCAAGACCGTGCGTTCCCGGCGCAACAGCGGCGTTCCGACGCGGACGCGCAGCCGACGCGCCAGCCAGCGGCCCGCCGGAACCGCCGTGAATTCTTCGAGCGATTCGTCCGCCAGAACGCTGCACCGCTCTTGAATCAATTCGTAAAGAGGCCTGGCAAAGTCGTCTTTCGGGGCCAGCCTCAGGCGGGGGTGAAAATAGGAACGAAAAGCGACTTCAGGCTGGGTGTTCCAGCCGCGCACGCGGTCCAGGCACAGGACTTTTGTCCGGCATGGAATCTTCAACGCCTGTGCCACCGGCGAAGAGGCCGTCCGCCATCTCGCCTGGAGTGAGTAGGTTTCCACCCGGACGCCCTTGCCCTCCATTTCGCGGGTGAAACTGTGCCAGGCGCCGACCCCCGACGCGAGCTTGGGCTCGGCGACGCGGGTGCCCACGCCGGCTTTGCGCTCCAGACGCCCCTCGCCCACCAGCCGCAGCAGCGCCGCCCGCAGCGTGTTGCGGCTTACCCCCAGCATCCGGGACAGCGACACCTCGTCCGGCAACAGGACGCCGTTGCGATACTTCTTGCGCCCGATCAAGGTCCGCAACGCACGCTCCGCCTGCGCGTGCAGGGGAAGCGGGCTGCCGTGATCCAGCCGCAACGCCCGGCGCGAGGCCCGGCTGATGCTTCGAACGGAGGCCATGTCCAATACCAATGTTTGAACAAAGTATGGGAGCCGGAGACCGCGCCGACAAGATAAATTCGGACACGGATGTTGAACCGTGCCGGCGCGGTGTCCCGTCAGCCTCGCCGAGGGGCGGACCAGCTGGCCCTGCGGGCCCGGCAACCTGTGCGCCGGCCAAGCGGGTTGCTGGACGATTTCCTTTGATTTCCGCCCCCAGGTCATTTAGACTTTGTGCGAAATCAATTGGTTTATGGAAACACCGCTAATTCAACCTGGACAACAGCCGCCGCCTTGCGCAACTTCGCTCGGCTCGCGTTTGATGAATATTTTCGTCACCCCCGGCGAGGTGTTTGAGGAAGTCAAGGGGCGTCCGCCGGTCACCGCCAACTGGCTGGCGCCGGCGCTGATTCTGGCCCTGGTCGGGGTGATCTCCGCGCTGGTCGTCTATTCGCAGCCCGGCGTCATTCAAGCCATCCATGAACAGCAGACGAGGGCCTTTGACCAGCAGGTGAGCGCCGGAAAGATGACGCGCGAGCAGGCGGACCAGGCGATGGCGGCGGCCGAGAAATTCTCCGGGCCGGGCATGTTGAAGGTCCTCGTGAGCTTCGGGGCGGTTTTCGGGAGTTTCATTCGCGTCTTCTGGTGGGCCTTCATCCTGTGGCTGCTCGGGATCGTGTTCCTGAAGGCCAGGTTGAATTATTTGAAGGTCCTGGAAGTGGCGGGACTGGCCTTGATGATCGGGGCGCTGGGAGCCGTCGTCACGATGCTGCTGACGGTGATTCTGGGAAGGCCCGCCGCGCCGAGCCTGGCGCTTCTGATCGGCCAGTTTGACCCGAAGAACAAGCTCCATCTGTTGCTGGGCGTCGCCAACCTGTTCACGTTCTGGCTGCTGGGCGTGCTGGCTTGCGGACTGGCGCGCCTTTCCGGAGCGGCGTTTGCCAGGTCACTGGCCGTGGTGGGCGGCTGCTGGCTGGCTTGGCAGCTCTTTCTAGTTTTCGTGGTGGCCTCGTTGACCGGGCTTATGACTGGCAAATAACAACAAGTCGTCCGCGGGCCCGCAACCGCGCGCGAAACATTTTCAAAACGAAATCATTGACGAACTGTCCAAACGACGATGCCGCAACCCAAAAAACGCCGGAAAGTCCTCATTTTCTCAATCATCGCCGTCGTGCTGGCGACGCTGGCGCTGGTCGCAATTTTCAAAAAAAAGGACGCGCCCATCACGGTGCAAACGGCGCGGGTTTCTCGCCACAGCCTCACCAACCTGGTCGTGGCCAACGGCCAGATCCAGCCGGTCGTGCAAGTCACCATCAGCCCCGAGGTCAGCGGCGAGATTGTGGCGCTCCCCGTCAAGGAAGGCCAGGCGGTGAAGGCGGGCGATTTGCTCGTGAAGATTAAACCGGACGTCTATGTGGCCGCCCTCAACCAGGCCAAGGCCGGTTACGAATCCGCGCTGGCGGCCAAGGCGTCGGCGACCGCGAACCTGGAAAAGGCCCAGGCCGATTACCGGCGCAATTCGGAGTTGTTCAAACACAAGCTAATTTCGGAGTCCGATTACATCGGTTTCAAGGCCGCGCGGGACGTGGCCCAGGCGCAACTCGACAGCGCCGACGACCAGGTCAACGTCGCCAAGGCGGCGGTGGACAGCGCGGAGGAACAACTCGCCAAGACCACCATCCTTTCGCCGCTGACCGGCACCATCACCCTCTTGAATTCTGAGGCCGGCGAGCGCGTCCTGGGTACCATCCAAAATGTCGGCACAGCCATCATGACCATCTCGGATTTGAACCAGATTGAGGCGCGGGTCAACGTGGGGGAAATGGACGTGGTGGGCATCAAACCCGGCCAGAAAGCGCGGCTGGAAGTGGACGCCTTCAAGGACCGCAAGTTCACCGGCGTGGTGACGGACGTGGCCGATTCGGCAGTGGGTTCGGGCAATCCCAACGCCGGCGGCAGCCAGTCGCAGCAGGCCACGCAATTTCAGGTGCGCATCCGTCTCAATGACAAGGAGCCCGACTTCCGACCGGGCATGTCGGTGACGGCGGAAATCGAAACGGACTACCGCACCAATGTCCTGACCGTGCCGCTGGCCTGCGTGACCACCCGCCCGATGAAACCCGCGGCCAAGGCTGACTCGCCGGAAAAGCATGGGACGAACAACTCCGTCTCCGCCACGGCCAACACCAACAATGCCCCGGGCGCCAACGCCCCGGCCTCTGAATCAAAAGCCGCCGGCCCCGGCAAGCCGACAGACGTGGTCTTTGTGGTGGGCGGCAGCCACGTGAAAGCCGTGCCGGTGAAGATCGGCATCTGTGACGACAATTATTGGGAAATCACCGACGGCCTCACCAACGGCGAGGAGATTGTCTCCGGCGGCTATCGCGCCATCGGTCGCGACCTTCAGGACGGCTCAAGCATTCGTGTCGGCCCGGCCGAAACCGGCGCCCAGGCGCAAAGCAAATGAAATTCAGACGTCACAATGGCGGACGCGGGGCGCGGGGCGCTGGAGGATTGAACGAATTTGTTTCGCCGCTCCGCCCCACCCTGCTTTCCGGGTGCGCCGTGGCTTCATCCTCCTCCCATGCCGCTGATCCGACTTGAAAAAATCTCGCGCTGCTACCAGATGGGCGCGGAGACCGTCCACGCGCTGCGCGACGTAACCCTGGATATCGAGCGCAGCGAATACGTGGCCATCATGGGCCCTTCCGGCTCCGGCAAATCCACGTTGATGAATCTCATCGGCTGTCTCGACACGCCCTCCTCGGGCCGCTACGAATTGAACGGGACCCGCGTGAGCGACATGGACGACAACCAACTCGCCGAGATCCGCAACCGCGAGATTGGTTTTGTCTTTCAGACCTTCAACCTGCTGGCGCGCTCGAACGCCTTGCACAACGTCGAACTGCCGTTGATTTACGCCGGCGTGCCGGCGGAGGAACGCCGCCGGACCGCGCTCGACGCGCTGGCGCAGGTCGGCCTGGCCGACCGGATTCATCACAAGCCCAACGAACTTTCCGGCGGCCAGCGCCAGCGCGTGGCCGTCGCCCGCGCCCTCGTCAACAAGCCTTCGATCCTGCTGGCGGACGAGCCGACCGGCAATCTGGATTCCAAGACCGGCGCGGAAATCATGGCTTTGTTCGAGGAGCTTTCGCGGAAAGGCAACACCATCATCATCGTCACGCACGAGGAAGACGTGGCGCGGCACGCCCACCGCATCGTGCGCATCCGCGACGGCCTTATTGCCAGCGACGAGCAGAAGGATGGATAAATGGATTACTCGATGAATGGATTTATGAACACGGAACGAAGAAAGAGCAAAAGGCTGCCACGAAGCGCCGCCCCCCCACTACTCCGTCAATCCAAAAACCCATTCGGTTTATGAAATATACGAAGCGACGAAATCTGAATCGCGGTTATAGGAAACTCGAAGCCTGGCAGCGCGGAATGGATTTGTTTGTCATGGCTTTCCGTTTGTCTGCAGAGGTGTCGGATTCTAAGCTCAGATCGCAGTTCCGGGACGCCGCGCAGTCCGTTTCCGCCAACATCGCGGAAGGTTACGGCCGGCGTTCACTTCCTGAATATCTGCAATTCCTCGATACGGCCAAAGGCTCCATGGCGGAAGCGCTCACCCGCGCCATTGGAATGAAAAACGTCCAATTCATTTCCGATGGCGAATTTGAAAATTGCGACCAACTGCATTACGAAGTGGAAAACAAACTTCTGCGCCTCATTGAATCGCTGGAAACGAAACGCCGAACCAACGATTGGCGTGATGCGCTGCCCCCATCAATCCACCAATCCAGCAATCCAACCATGCAGTGAACTTTCTCTCCGAACTCCGCGAAGGCCTCGGCATCTCCTGGGACGCACTCCGCGCGAACAAGATGCGGTCGGCCCTGGCCACGCTTGGCATCGTCATCGGCATCGTCACCGTCACGCTCATGGGCGCGGCCATCAACGGGTTGAACCGGGCCTTCCTCCACAGCGTTTCGGCGCTCGGCGCGGACGTGTTTCACGTCTCCCGTTTCAAGTGGTTCAACAATTCCTACGAGGACTGGCTCAACATGCGCAAGCGTCCGCCCATCCGGCTGGCCGACGCGGAGGCGCTGGCCAAACAGCTCACCCTGGCCGCCGCCGTCACTCCCGAAATCGAGGGTGGAGAATCGGTCAAATACAAGACCCGGAGCGCTGATAACGTGGACATCATTGGCACGACCGAGAGCTACCTGGAGACCAGCGGCGTGGGCATGGCCGAAGGCCGATTTCTGACCGCTGCCGACGCCGGGGCCACCCGGCCGATCTGCATCATCGGCAACGACGTGGCCACCAACCTGTTTCGCGGGGAGACGCCCCTGGGAAAGCGCATCAAAATTGCCAACCAATCCTTCCAGGTGGTCGGCGTGCTGGAGAAACAGGGCAACTTCCTGGGTTGGAGTCTCGACAATCGGGTGATTATTCCCATCCGGGGATTCATGGCGGACATTTGGAATGGACCGCTGTCGCAAATCGAGGTCAAGGCCGGGTCGCTGGTGCGGCTCGACGACGCGCAGGAGGAACTCCGCCAGGCGATGCGGCGCGTTCGCCATTTGCGGCCGGGACAGCCCGACGATTTTTCGATCAACCAGCAGGACCAGCTCGTGAAATTGTTCCACGAACAGACCGCCACCATCGCCGTCATCGGCCTGTTCATCACCAGCCTGGCGCTGTTCGTGGGCGGCATCGGCATCATGAACATCATGTTCGTGTCGGTCGTCGAGCGGACGCGCGAGATCGGCGTGCGCAAGGCCATCGGCGCCAAGCGCCGCGCCATCCTGCTGCAGTTTCTGATGGAGTCGGCCGGCATCTGCCTGTTTGGCGGCTTGATCGGGCTGGGTATTGCCTGGCTGGCCACCTGGCTGGTGACCCAATGGCTCTTCCCGGCCAGCCTGTCCGTGGACATCGCCCTCCTTGCAATCCTGGTCTCGCTGCTGACCGGCGTGGTGTCCGGTTTCCTGCCGGCCTGGCGCGCGGCGCAGATGGACCCGGTGGAGGCGTTGAGGAGTGAATGAGGAGCGAAACGTGCCCACCAAACGAGTCAATCTGCTGCTCGGCGAAATTCATGAAAGCTTTCTCATGGCCATGAACGCCCTCGCCGCTCACAAACTGCGCTCGGCGCTCACGCTGCTGGGCGTGCTCATCGGCGTGTTTTCCATCATCGTGGTCATGACCGCCATGCGGGTGCTGGAGCGAAACGTCGAATCCCACCTGAGCCGGCTGGGCAGCCAGACCTTCGCCATCCAGAAATGGCCGGAAATCCAGTTTGGCAACCGCTCGGATTGGGAAAAATACTGGCGGCGCAAGAACATCACCCTCGATCAAGGACAAGAGGTCGAGGAAAAAGCCACGCTCGCCGCGGCCGTCGGCATCGAAGGAAATTTCTGGGGCGGCCAGGTCGAAACCCGCTACGCCAAGACCGCGCCCACCGTCCAGCTGTACGGTGAGACGCCCGGCAGTTTCCCGGCGCACAACTGGAACATCGCGGAAGGGCGCATTTTGACGGAAAGCGACGTGGACAACGCCCGCGACGTGTGCGTGCTGGGCAGCGCGCTGGCCGGCACGGTTTTCCCCTTCGGCTCCGGCTTCGGCCAGTCGCTCAAAATCAACGGCATCAATTACACCGTGGTCGGCATCCTCGAGGCCCAGGGCGCCTCGCTGGGCGGCAGCCAGGACAACTTCGCCGTCGTTCCCCTCACCACCGCGCTCAACCGCTATGGCCGCCGCTGGAGCAGTCTGACCATCCTCGTCCAGGCGCGCAGCGCGGCCGCCTACTCCGACTGCCAGGAACAGGTGCGCGGCATCTTGCGGGCCGTCCGCAAGGTCCCGCCTGGCGCGCAGGATGATTTTGAAATCTTTTCCAACAATTCGCTGATTGAGCAATTTAGAACCTTCACCCGGGCCGTGCGCATCGGCGTGGCGGTGGTCAGCTCCATCGCGCTGCTGGCCGCCGGCGTCGGCATCATGAACATCATGCTCGTCTCGGTCACGGAGCGGATACGGGAAATCGGCGTGCGGCGCGCCGTCGGCGCGCGCAAGCGCAACATCATGGCCCAATTCATCATGGAAGCCATCGTGCTCTGCGAGGTGGGCGGCGCCATCGGCGTCGCGCTGGGCGTCCTGGGCGGCAACGCCCTGGCCTGGTACATGAAGGTGCCGCCCGCCCTCCCGCTGGACTGGATCGTCCTGGGCCTGCTCATCTGCTCCATCGTCGGGGTCGTCTTCGGAACTTATCCGGCCTACAAGGCGGCGAACCTCGATCCGATCGAGTCGCTTCGGTATGAATGAGCGACGGGGGAAGAATTTCCGCGTCAAGCCGTGGCATCCCGCGAATAGGGGATAGGCGGGCAATTGCCTTTCTGTTAAGAGTTCCTTGTCAAAATCACCCGGAATGGTCGTCACTGATTCTAAATTATGAAACGAGAAATGCTTACGAGTCGAACCAAGCCCATCCTTTTTTACCCTTTCCAACAGGATGTCGGCGGATGGAAAGGGGCCATCAAGCATGGGCCTTGATTCCCGGTTTGCCAGAACTGGCAGAACCTGTTTTCCTTTGGACAACATTTGACTCCCGAGGCGCGCGCCATGACTTTGACACTCCCATTCCTCGCAACCGTATGCAGAAAGAACGCCGCTGGCTCATGCCGCCGCGCATGTGCAGGCACGGCGTCGCTCGGATCGCGCATCGTAACCTTGAACCAGAGGTTGGTAGGGTGCGTCACTCCGTGCGCGCCGTCTGGGAGCCAAGCGTCTCCTGGCCCGTTCGCGGCGCGCAGCGGACTGCGCGCTCTGCCGAAAGGTTTGTGGGCAGTCAAACGGCGTCTGGCGATTCTGTGGCTGGCAGCTTCGGTCGTCTCCTGTTCCGCTGATTCGCAACAGACCTATCTTCAATGCCTGACCAATTTCGAGACTTACGCCGAAACGGTCTGGCACCCGGCCAATTACCCCGGCGCGCCCGGCGACGCCGGTTACTGGGGCGACGGGGGCAGCAGCGGCAACGGCGGCATCCGCGGCAACAGCGGCGTGGCGGTGGCTTATGCGGTCCTGGCGGCTGCTCTGCCCGATGATCCGAACACCCCAATCCGCTTGGCGCACCTGCGCCAGGCACTCGACTACGACGCCGCCACGCACGTCACCGGCACGAACCACTGCGTGGACGGTCATCCCTGGGGCTGGAGCAGTGCCAGCAGCACCGACTGGCAGACGCCTTTGTGGGCTGCTTCGATGGGCCTGGCCTGCCTGTTGGTCCAAAACCAGTTGCCCGCCGCCACTGTTCAGGGCGTTCAACGCGTGGTGGCCTCCGAGGCCGCGCATCGCGCGGGCATCCCGCCCGGCTCCGGTTATGTCGGCGACACCAAGGCGGAGGAAAACGCCTGGGACAGCAACATCCTGGCGCTGGGCGCCGCCTGGCTCAACTCCAATTCCAACGCGCCGCGGTGGTTGATCGCCGCCAAAAAATACCTGGCCAACACCTACACCGTCGCCAACACCCGCGGCGATCCGCTGACTTCGTGGCTGACCACGGTCAACTTGTTTCCGAGTTTTGCCCTGGAGAATCACGGCTTTTATCATCCCACCTATGAAATGGTCGCCGGCATGTCGCTCGGCGATTCCCTGCTCATGGCGCGGCTCGCCAATCCGGCCGTCGCCACGGAACTGCAACCGTTCGCCGAGCACAACGTCCTGGCCGTTTGGACGAACAACCTGGATGACATGCTGATGGATTCCGGTGAATTCGCCTATCCTTCCGGCCTGGATTGGGAACTGCACGATTATGAGCAGAACTCCTACCTGGCCTGGATGGCCGCGCATTTCGACCAGCCGCTGGCGCGCTGGGCCGATGACCGGCTGTCGCAACTCGTCCGGCAGCGTCAGAGAGTCAACGGCAACGGCATGTTCGTCGGACCGAGCGTCAACCGTGGCTCGGGCGACCCGTTCTTTCGCGAAGCCGTCGAGGCCCGCCGCACCGCCATCGCCTGGCTGCAGATGACCCACGCGGATTTTCCCACCGGACCGACGGAAACACCGGGACCGAACCTCGCGTATTTCCCCGACGTGGACATCATCGCACAACGCAGCGCTTCCGGGTTTTTCGGGATCAGCTTTGGCCCGAGGGTGATGGCCATTCTGGAGCCGTCGGTTCCGGCGGGCGGATTTCCCAGCAACCTCTTTCTCACCACGCCGCGCAGTCCGGGTATGATCGGTCTAGGTGCGCTGGGCACTCCGACCGGCGCGCAACTGGTCAAGTTTGCCACCAACGCCGCCGGCTTTGACGCCCAATTCACCCTGCAGAACGGCACGAACGGCTCGACGGAAGTTTATGTGAAAAGCACCGGCCAATCCGTCGGCATCGTGGAATTGCCGCGGTCCGCCGCGGGCGCGGCCGCCCATGCCGCGGGCAGCTTCACCGTCGGCATCGAAAATGACCCGCTCACCGGCGGTTCGCGGCTGCTGGAATGGAGCGGTGGCTCGGCCACGGTCGCCGCGATGTCCGGCATGGCGCGCGCCATCACGAACGACTGGATTTGCGTGGCCGGCCGTTACGGGATGGCCGCCGGACCGGCGGGTTATTTTTCCTATAAGGCGCCCACCGGTTACAATCGCGCCGGCGCGGCGGAGGACACGCTGCAATTCGTCGAACAAACTGCCTTGGGCGCGCGCTACGCCGTCTGGTTTCCGGCCGAAACGGCGGCACAGACGGCCAGCAACGCCAATTTGATTCATTGGACCGTTTCCGGGACCAACGTCACGCTGGCTTTCCCGGGACCGCATGGGAACGTCTTCATTGGCACCGCGCCAGTCAGGCCGGAGATCCGCCGGGTCTCCGCAGCCGGCACGAATCTGCTCTGGAGCGGCGCCGGCGGCGCGGCGGCGGCGGTATATTTCATTCTTTCCTCCACCAATCCGGCTGTGCCGATGCTGGAATGGAACCTCGTCGGCGCGGGCAGCTTCGACACCAACGGAAATTTCGCCGTGACTAACGGATTCGAAGACGGCGCGCCTCAACGGTTCTACGCCATCGGCATTCCCTAACTGGAACGATGCAACGAGGGCACCTCGATGCTTTTGACGTCGCCCAAGGCGTGGTCGGCGGGAAGGTTCTGACCGGACCAGATCCGCTGCTGGGTCCACAGTTCCGCCGGGCCGCTCCAGAATTCATCCGCCGGCGGCAGGCCCAACGGCAAGAGGGCGGTGCTGCAAAGATAAAGGCTCCCGGTGGAAATGTAACCCTCGGCCAGCGACGGCTGGTGTCCGTAAAACCCGACGCGCAACCAGCCGCGGTCGTCAAACATGCTTGGCGCCTCGGTCATCTTGCGCATGACGGCGGTCAGGGCGCAGCGCGCTTGCGCCGGCTTGACGGGTTCGGGCAGTTCACGCAGCAGCACGATTTGCGCCAGGGCCTGGAACGCGCCAAAACGGTAGCAGGTCGAACGTCCGAGGGAGGGGAAGGTGCCGTCCGGCGCGACGAGCCGTTCCAAAATCTCCGCATAACGCCGCGCCCGATTCAACTCCAGCGCGTAAACCGGTTCAAAGCGGCGGTCCTTTTGCCGCAACACCGCCAGCACGTCCACCAGCATCGGATGAATGACGAAGCTGTTGTAGTAATCCCAATGGAAAAATTCGCCGTCGCCATAGGCGCCATCGCCGTCATACCAGCCGAGCATGTGTCGGAGACACCCTTCCAGGCGCTCTTCGATGGTCGGCTCACCCATCGTCCGCAGCGCGGCCTCAATCATGGCGGCGAACATGGCCCAATTATTGCTGGTCGGCGTGGCGATGGCGCGCGAGAATTTCAGCGCCTGAACGATTTGCCGGCGCACGCGGGGTTCCAGCGGTTCCCACAACACCGCCGGGGCGCGCAGGATGCCTTCCGCCAAAAACGCGGTGTCCACCAACGCCTGGCCACCCCGGTCAAAATTCATAAAGTCCGGCGACTTCGGGTCCGTCGCGGCGTCCAGCGATGCCTGGGCCAGGGCGATGAATTGCTTCTGCCGCCCGGCCTCCGCGGTGTCCAGACATTGAGCAGCCAGCCACGGCGCGACGCCCGCCAGCAGACGGCCAAAGGCCTCGAGGTGCGTGTATCGGGCGCGGTCCGCGGGATGGGCGGCCTCGACGGGCATCGTTTTTTTCAACTGGCGCCGCGACAGGTTTTCGAGCACGGGCCGGGCGATTCTTGCCAGCACGGCGAGCCAGTAGGCGCGATCACTCGCATCGTCGCGGACGGTCGCGAACGTTTGGGCCACCGAGTTGACCGCGGTTGCGCCAACCGCGCCCGCCATGCCCAGGGCGGTCACCGATTTGAGGAATTCACGCCGGCTTTCCATAAAATGGAGTGGTCCATAGTTTTGGGTTCATCAAGCCCTAAGGAAATATCCATTCCCATCAATCCGGTCAATCCCAGCGTCTTTTACCGGCTGGTTTTTCCGTTAGACCCGGCATTGACGATTTGCGGAAAGGCCCTGGCGCGGCGCCTGTGGCGCGCCCATCGCAACTCCTCAGGGTTTGAGCGCCGATTTTTGCGTCGGGGTGCGCACCGGAAAGAGTCCAGGGCAACAGCCGAAGGTCTCGTGAAACGCCTGGCTGAAGTGGCTCAGGCTCGCGTACCCCACCTCCAGCGCCGCCTCGGTCACGTTGAACCTGCCCGACTTGAGCAGCTCCGCCGCGCGCTCCATCCGCAACTGCCGGAGATACTGCGGGATCGTCATCCCGGTCGCCGCCGAAAAGGTCCGGCTCAAATGAAACGGGCTGCATCCGACCGACCGGCCGATTTCTTCGAGGTTCGGCGGCGCAGCCAGCTTTTCGCGGAGCAGGGCGATGACTTTTTCCACCCGTTCGGCGGAGAGCCGCTGCTGCCGCTGGCAGAACAACTCCTGCTCGCCCGGCGCGACAAAAAACAACTCCGCCGCCACCTCCAGCGCCTTGGCCTGATACCAGACCGATTGCGCCAACGCCAGCACCGGCGCCTCGCGCAAGCTCGCCAGCAATTGCTGCTGTCGGCTGGCGAGCCGCGTCGCCGGCGCCACGGCGGATTTTTCGGACGGGCCGGCGACGACTTCGCGCACGAGCGGATGGAGCGACGTGACGAAGTCGCCCAAGTGCCCCTGCAGGAAATCAAACGACATTTCCACGGTGAGGAATTGGTGGCGCTGATTGGCCCCTCGCGTGGCCCGCAACGGCTGGTCGCCCCGCCGGTAAAAGCCGACCGTCAGGGGTGTAAAGACCGCTTCGTGCTGGTTGAAGGCCACCCGCCCGCTGCCTTCCAGGTTCAGGCAAACCTCGACACTGCCGGGATGAAATGTCCGGCCCCAGTCAAATTCCGCGTTGGCCTTGAAATCATGCCACTCGAAACTCACGCCCGAGTTGTTGAAGCTGCCGTGCAACTGGCGCCAGCCGTCGCCGACGCTCCGCCACACCGGGCGTTCGGTGAACACGGGTGCGGCGCCGGCCGCGGCCGCCGGGCTGGTCGCAAGTTGGCGTTTGACAGGTCTCGACACGCTGTCAATGTGCCAGTTTTCTCCAAAAGGGCAATCCCTGCCGAGTTGTTGAAAATCGGGAAAAATTGAACCGCCGAACGAGGCGGCTGGCTTTATTCTTCAATCAACGCCATCACGCGGCCGACGGCCTCGGCGAACTTAACCGACACCAGACTGCCGCCGCGCGGTTTGATTTCCACCTCGCCGCGCGCCAGCGATTTTTCCCCGATGGCCAGCCGGATCGGGAAACCGACCAGGTCGGCGTCCTTGAACTTGACGCCGGGGCGCTCGTCGCGGTCGTCCAGAATCACGTCCAGGCCGCGCGCCGCCAGTTCGGCGTAAAATTGCTCCGCCAGTTTCATCGCCTCGCTGTCCGGCGCGACGTTGAGCGGGGTCAGGCAGACCCGGTAGGGCGCCACGCCCAAGGGCCAGACGATGCCGTCCTTGTCGTTGCGCTGCTCGATGACCGCCTGGAGGGTGCGGGTGACGCCGATGCCGTAACAGCCCATGACCGCCGGACGGCGCGCGCCCGCCTCATCCAGAAACGTCGCGCCGAGCTTCTCGCTGTAATTGGTGCCCAGCTTGAAGACGTGGCCGACCTCGATGGCGCGCCGCATCTTCAGCGGCTGACCGCAGCGCGCGCACGGCTCCCCTGCCCTGACGGTCCTCAAATCCGCCCAACGGCCGACATGAATGTCGCGCTCGATTGAAACGCCGCGAAGATGGAAACCGTCTTCATTCGCGCCGGTGGTCATGTTGCTCGCGCCGCGCAGCCGTTCATCCGCAAGTATTTTTAGAGCGGCCGCGTCTCCTTTCAAGGCATGGGTCACCGCGCCCAGACTGCCCGGATGCGCGCCGAGGGCCGCAAAGATTTCCCCGGCTTCAGCGGGCCGGGAGGCCGTGGCGCCGAGCGTGCCGGCCAGCTTGGCTTCGTTCAACTGATCGTCCCCGCGCAGCAGAATCAACACCGGCCGGTCATCGGCGATATAAACCAGCGTCTTGATCTGGCGCGCGGCGGGAACGTTGAACGGCGGTTGGGCCAGCGCGTCAATGGTCGTGACGCCGGGCGTGGCGAATTTTTCCGTTTCGGACTTCGGATTTCGGATGTCAGATTGTGAAAGGCCATCCGCTTTCGGCTTTCCGCTTTCCGCCTTCTCGATGTTCGCCGCGTAGCCGCAGCCCTCGCAGAAAACGACCTCGTTCTCGCCGGTGTCGGCGGGCACCATGAACTCGTGGGAAAATTTTCCGCCGATGACGCCGGTGGCGGCCTCGACCGGGAAGGCCTTCAACCCGCAACGCGCGAAGATGCGCCCATAGGCGTCGTACATCTTCTGGTAGCTGGCCTGCGCCGCCTCGTCGCTGGCGTCAAAGCTGTAGGCGTCCTTCATGATGAACTCGCGCGCGCGCATCAGGCCGAAGCGGGGGCGGATTTCGTCGCGGAACTTCACGCTGATCTGGTAGAAATTCCTCGGCAACTGGCGGTAGGAGGCGATCTCGGCGCCGGCCAGGGTGGTGATGACTTCCTCGGCGGTCGGGCTGAGCACCCATTCGCGGTCGGCGCTGTCCTTGAGCCTGAACAGCACCTCGCGCGCGGTTTCGTAACGCCCGCTCTGCCGCCAGATGTCGGGCGGCTGGAGGGCGGGCATGAGGACCTCCAGCGCGCCGGCCCGGTCCATCTCCTCGCGGACGATCTGTTCGACCTTGCGCAGGGCGCGCAGGCCCAGCGGCAGAAAGGTGTAAACGCCGCCGGCGACCTTGCGGATGAGTCCGGCGCGCAGGAGCAGTTGGTGCGAGGGAATCTCCGCCTCGGCGGGCGCCTCGCGCAGCGTGGGAATCAGAGTTTGTGTCCAGCGCATGGATCCCTTTGCGATTTGCGATTTACGATTTACCGGTCAACGGGACCGCGGAGTGTGCCGGGAAAGTCAGCCCGCGTAAATGCCAAACTGGGATAGATTTGCACCGGCTTGCCTTGGCGTAGCTTTTTCGGTAAATTGGACTTGTGAAGTTCCTGACGAAGCAGGAGCAAATGGTGTTGTGTGTCGTCCTGGGTTTGCTGCTGACGGGTTGGGCGGTCAAATGGTATCGCACCACGCATCCCCCGCCCGCGGCAGCGCAACCGGCGCAACCTTGAAATGCAAGAAACCTGTTTTGATGAAGTCGTCGAATTGATCACGACGGACGACCCGCGCTACAAGCGCGAGGCCTACCTGTTCCTGCGTGAGGCGCTGGATTTCACCCAGAAACTCATCGCCCGGGAAAACCAGGGCCAGACCCGGCACGTGAGCGGACAGGAGTTGCTCGAGGGCATCCGGCAGTATGCGTTGCAGGAATTTGGGCCCATGTCCGCGACGGTGTTGGAGGAATGGGGCGTGCATGGCTGCCGCGATTTCGGCGAGATCGTCTTCAACATGGTGGAGACGGGCTTACTGGCCAAGACCCGGACCGACCGCCGTGAAGATTTTGAGGGCGGCTATGATTTCACCGAAGCCTTCCGCAAGCCGTTTCTGCCGAAAGGCAAGTTGCCCCAACCCGCCAAACAGCCCGCCGGTTGAGCCTCATTCGCCGACCAGACGATAGGATTCCAATGCGTCCTCGCCCACGCCGTAGCGCGGCATCGCCTTGATCGAAAACGCGAAGGCGACGGTGTAGTCCTTGGGACCGATGCCGTTGTCGAGCACGCGGAAGGTCAACGCGGCGGTCCAACTCCGGAAGTCGCGGTACAGGGTGTAGAATTGCTGCTGGAGGCGGCCGTCTTGCGCGTTGAAGTAGTGCGTCGCGCGAATTCCCCAGTTGTCGGTCAACCGGAGAAATAGCGTGCTGGTGAAGGCGTTGTCGCCCTGGCCCAGAAATTCGTCGCGCAAATACCAGTGGCCGATCCCCCAGCTCCAACGGTCGCCCGGCGTGAAGGTGATTTGATGAAAGGCCATGTTGAGGTGGCCGTGGTTGATGTCGTAGCGCAGTTGCGATTCCAGCGCCAGCCAGGCGCGCGGGCGGAAGTTGAGGTCGGAATAGAGGTCGTTGAACGTGCCCTGGCCGGACTTGGGTTTGAGGCGCCAATCCAGCAGCAGGTTCCAATCGAGCAGATCCTGCAGTTGCCCGCCGCGTTTGGTCTGGAGCGCGTTGCGCAAGCCGAACCGGAGGACGTTTCGGCTGTCAATCGAGTCTATGTCGTTGTAGTCGGGAAATTCTATCGGCAGCAGCATGAGGCTGGGCAGTTCGGAGTCGAACTGCGGCAGTTGCGGCGGCGCGGTGCTGGGATTCGGCACGAAAACATAACTCACCGTCGGCTCGATGACGTGACGCAGACCATCCACCTCAAAAAGCGAATTGGTCGCGTCCGGCCAGAGCCGGGAGGCCTTGAATGAAAAGTCCACGCCGGTGTTGAACACTTTGCGGTAGGTCTCGCTGTTGGTGCCGCCGGGGCCGTTTTCGCTACTGTAGTAGGTGAAGCGTCCGCCGGCGCGCGGCGTGACGTTAAGCCAGTTGAAAAAGGTCCACGGCAGCAGCAATTGATGGAAGGTGTCGGCGCGGCCGGCGCTGTAGGCCAGCGGCGCCGGCCCGTTGGTCTGGGCGAACATCTTGCGGTAATAGCCCGCCGAAGTTTCGCTTTCGTAATAGATTGGCGTGCCAAAAACCTGCTGCCGGAAGCCGGTGAGCTTCACGTCCGGCAACCGCTCGACGGTGTCGAAGAAATCATTGATGCGCGGCGTTGTCTCGGCGTCGAGACTCCAGTTGTCCCAGTGGCGGTCGAGTTCGACCAAGGTGTTGGGCTGGGGATTGTCGCCGTAGTCGCTCTCAAAAAAGTCCTGAACCACGAGGGGGTCGCTCTGGTAGTTGACCAGCGCCCGGGCCTCCATATTCGTCCAGGGCGCGGCCTGCCAGGCGAAATAGAAACGCTGGCGGTTTTCGGGAATCCCGGTCGTCCACGGCGTGCCGTTGGTGCCGCGGGTGGAATCCTCGTCACGCTGGTAGTAATACTTGAGCTTGCCCTCGCCCCAGCGGCCCAGGTGCAGATTCAAATCCGGCCCGGCGCCGACGCCGCGTTTTTCGCGGTAGTCCAGATGGAGTTTGCCGTCCAGTTCGTCGTTGAGAAGCCAGGTGTAGCTGCCCAGCAAAAACGGCCCGTAGGCGCTGCGGTAGCCGGGGCGGATGCGAAAGGCATTTGCGCGCGCGCCCAGGGCGCGCCGATAATACGGGAAATACAACACCGGCATTCTCTCCACGCGCACCGAGGCGTGCCACGCTTCGAGGTATTTGCCGGGAACGATGGTGATGCGGCTGGCCTGCACGAAAATTGCCGGGTGCCGGATGTCATCGGTGGTGACGAAGGCATTGGTCGCGGAATAAACATGATTGCTCAAGTCGCCCCACAATCCCCTGCCCTGCGCGAACACCGGCGGCTTGCCGGTGCGAAACTCCTCGCTCCGCATCTGGTGCGTCTTGAAATTGTAACTGATATGTTCGCCGGTCCAGATTTGATCGCCCCATTCGATGCGCACGTGTCCGTCGGCCACCGCCTCGCCGGTCTGCTGGTTCACCGTCACGCTGGCCGCCGACAGGGTCGCGCCGCCGTGTTGGACAAAAACATTCGTGCCGCTCGCCGTCCCCGCGGCCAAATCGTAAGCCACGCCACCGGCGGGCGCGCCCGGCTCGAT
Organism: Verrucomicrobiota bacterium; assembly: GCA_028873125.1. Taxonomy (GTDB): domain Bacteria; phylum Verrucomicrobiota; class Verrucomicrobiia; order Limisphaerales; family UBA11358; genus UBA11358. The sequence continues at coordinate 23,183 of JAGWMQ010000048.1, forward strand.
GTCCTGCAACTGCTCGACCACCCAGCCCTGTCCCTGTTGCGCCGGGGCGAGGAACGGAAAGGCGGCGACGGGAAAAAGGAGGATGGCAATGGCGGGCAATTGTCTCATTCGGCGCGGCCAATTAAAACGATTCCACCGGTTTTGAAAAGGAAAAGAATCCCGCGCCAAGGCCGTCAAAAAAATGGATTCATCCTTTCCGTCACCTGCTTTGCCATTTCCCTGAACCGGAGCGCCGAGCACCGGCTCGGCACGTGGGTTGGACCGTCGAAACACGCCGAGCGGATGCTCGGCACTCCGGCGGCGCGGTTCATGGCTCCGTTGCGCGATTCGGGAATCAACGACGCTACCCATGAACCCCGCAGCGCAGTCGTCCCGACTGCGGGTTGCGGCGGCGTCTCGCCGCCAGTCCCAACACCCTGCGAACGCCTGGTGAACCCGCGGGCGATGACACCTGCGCTACCGACGACGCGGAGTTCATGGCCCCGATGTGCGTCCAATCTTGGAGGTCGAAACTCTCTATGAACCTTTCGGTAGGGCGCGCAGTCCGCTGCGCGCCGCGAACGGGCCAGGAGACGCTTGGCTCCCAGACGGCGCGCGCGGAGTGACGCGCCCTACCTCGTCAGGTTCGTGGTTCCAATGCGGGTCCAATCTTGGAGGTCGAGGCTTTCCCTGCGTCGGCGCTCCCTCCACAGAAGACGGAGGCGGTTCAGCGCAGCCACAACAGGATGGCCACGCCGGCGAAGGTCGTCAGCACCGTGACCGGAATGCCGTTGCGCGCGTAATCCCAGAAGCCCACCTGCGCGTGTTTGCGCGCCGACTCGACCACGATGATGTTGGCCACCGAACCGAGGATGGTGAGGTTGCCGGCGAAGGTGGTCGCCAGCGCCATGACCTTCCACATCAACTCCGGGTCCGCAAAATTGTGGATCCACTTGCCGGCCACCAGCACGAACGGCACGTTGGAAAAGAGGTTCGAGCCAACCATGGAAAACCACGCCAGGTTCCAGCCCTGAATTCCCGGCGTCGTCCCGAACATGCGCCGCATCTTGTCGTAAATCTGGTCGGGTAGGCCGGTCCCGTTCAGGCCGTCCACCACGATGAACAGCGCGGCAAAAAACACCAACAAATGCCAGTCCACAAGTTTCAGCGCCTCATGCGTGTCGCGCCGCGCCAGCACCATGATGAGCGCGCCGCCCGCCAGCGCCGTCCACGAAAGATTCAGCCCGGCGAGAAAACCGGTGAACACCAGCGCCAGCACGGCAAAGGTCAGACTGAGCAGTCGGCGATCCAAAGAACGCGCTTCGTCCTCAGGCCGACAAATGCTTGCTTGAGCGAGCGTCTTGCGGAAACCAATGCGCAGAACGGCATATTGAATCACCAGCCCCACCGCGGCGACCGGCAACAGCGACGCGGAAAATTGCAGGAATGGAATTTGCGAGAAATGGCCGATGATCATGTTCTGCGGATTGCCGACGAGCGTGGCCACGCTGCCGAGGTTGGCGCTCATCGCCAGCGCCAGCAAATACGGCGGCAGCGGCACTTTGCCGCGCACGATGACCGCCACTGCCAGCGGCGTCAGCATGAGACAGACGGTGTCGTTGACCAGCAGCGCCGACATGATGCCCGACGTGCAAATCAGCGACAGCAGGAGCGATTGCGGGCTTTTGGCGCGGCGCAAAATCCAGTCCGCCGCCCAGTCAAAAAAGCCCGCGAGCTGGAGGTAGGCGGCGATGAGCATCATGCCCATCAGCAGCACCAGCGTGTCGTAATCCACCGCGCGATAGGCCTGGTCCGGCGTCAACACGCCGCACGCCACCATCAGCACGGCGCCCAGCAACGCGGCGGCCGGCCGGTTCAGCGGCAGGATTTTCAGCCGCCGACCGCTGATGAGCAGATACGTGACGCAAAAAA